>JALSNC010000149.1 GCA_026987195.1 Desulfobulbaceae bacterium
TTCACAACCTCAGAGCTGTAAGCGTTCACAGGTAGTGCATATTTGTGCAGGCGCGTTTGTTCGCTATAGCCCCTCTATGCGGACAAACGCGACCGTGCAAAGATGCGCTGCCTGTGAGCGCTTACATCCCGGCGGTATGAGCGGCAGGGTTGAGCACCCCAGCGGGTCCCGGCCATAACCAGCCATGAAAATCAGTCCGTTCCTGGCGCTGCAGGCGGCGGTTTTCCGGTACATGAGCAACGCGTATGCAGAAAAGACATCGGCACCAGGTGCCCAGGGAGAGTCAGTACTGCCTGGATAACATGGCCCGGGGGGATTCCTGGCGCATGTTCCGCATCATGGCGGAATTTGTCGAGGGATTCGATACCCTGTCGGGCATCAGAAGGCCCTCGGTCACCATCTATGGCTCGGCTCGGACCCCGGAGGACCATCCAGACTACCGGATGGCCCGGGAACTGGCCCGGCAGCTGGCCGAACACGGCTACGGCATCATCACCGGCGGCGGTCCCGGCATCATGGAGGCGGCCAACCGTGGCGCCATGGACGCCGACGGGCTCTCCATCGGCCTGAACATCGATCTGCCCCATGAGCAGGAAGGCAACGAGTATGTGAATCTGCCGCTCGATTTCCGCTATTTTTTTGTCCGCAAGGTCATGTTCATGAAGTATTCCATGGCCTTCATCTGCATGCCCGGAGGGTTCGGATCCATGGACGAACTGTTCGAGTCCCTGACCCTGATCCAGACCCGCAAGATCAAGCCCTTCCCCATTGTCCTTGTCGGCTCCTCCTTCTGGAACGGCCTGGTCCAGTGGATACGGGACCAGCTGTATGGCACCGGCAAGATCGAGGAAGAGGATGAGCAGCTCTTCACGGTCATGGATGATGTTGAGGAAATCGTGCAGTATATCCGTCATACTGTGGTATTCTGAGAGCAGAGGCAAGATGGCGTGCTGCTGAACTTTTACCAAAAGTGTTGCTATTTTCAGGCCATTGCCGATGGCGGTGGACTGTTATGGTCTTTGGAACAGATGCGGCAACGGTTTGCTGCTATCGGCAACTACTTTGAAATACTGCTGCTTGTATCAGGGGTTCCGGGTGATCCGCTCCGGGCAAAGGAACAACAAGGGAGTGACGCATGGCACAGATAGACGCATTTTTCAAACTGATGAATGACGAGGGCGCCTCTGACCTGCACATGATGGCCGGTCAGCAGCCCGTGCTCCGTATTCGCGGCGATATGGAACGTGTCAAGTTCAAGGTCCTGGATAACGAGACCCTGAAGTCCATGCTCTACGAGATCTGTCCCGAGGACAAGATCAAGCTGTTCGAGGAGACCGGGGACATGGATTTCGGGTACGAGATCCCCGGTCTGGCACGGTACCGCTGCAACTATTTTCAGCAGAAATACGGGATCGGCGCCGTGTTCCGGGAGATCCCCAGTGATATTCTCACCTGCGAGCAGCTCGGCCTGCCCAAGGTCATCTCCAAGCTGGCCACCCTGCCCAAGGGTCTGGTACTGGTCACCGGCCCCACCGGCTCCGGCAAGTCGACCACCCTGGCCGCCATCATCGACGAGTGCAACAAGACCCGCAAGGATCATATCCTGACCATTGAGGATCCCATCGAGTTTGTCCACAAGAGCCAGCAGTGCATCATCAATCACCGCGAGATCGGCACCCATACCAAGAGTTTCAGCGCCGCCCTGCGCGGGGCCCTGCGCGAGGACCCCGACATCATCCTGGTGGGCGAGATGCGTGACCTGGAGACCATCTCCCTGGCCATGGAGGCCTCGATGACCGGTCATCTGGTCTTCGGCACTCTCCATACCATGAACGCCATGAAGACGGTGGATCGCGTGGTCGAGATCTTTCCGGCCAACCAGCAGGGCCAGGTCCGCTCGACCCTGGCCGATGCCCTCAAGGCCGTGGTCTCCCAGACCCTGTTCAGGCGGGTGGACAAGAAGGGGCGGGTCGCGGCCCTGGAGATCCTGATCTGCACGCCCGCGGTGCGCAACCTGATCCGCGAGGCCAAGACCTACCAAATCCCCTCAATCATGCAGACCGGAAAGAAGTACGGCATGCAGACCATCGACGACGCCATCATGGAACTGCTGCAGAAAAAGCAGATCAGTGCCGAGGACGCCTATATCAACTGCACGGAAAAACAGAAGTTCGTCAAGTTCCTCAGGAAGCCGCCCACCGATTTTACCGAGATCTGACGTGGTGGCGGCCCTGAGAGGAAAAGATTGTCGCAATAGTTCGCCGCGATCGGCAACTACCGCTGAACTGGCGGGACTTTTACAGATTATCCGTCTTTCTGGCTCCGGTTGCCGTAGCGGGCAATGAGGCGGGCGAGGAGTTTTTTCTGCGTCCGGCTCAGCTTTTCGAACCTGCCGCCGTTTTTGAGGATGCTCCTGGCCTGGCCGCCGATATTCTGCACCTCGATCATGTTGGAGACGATGCGGACCGGCAACCCCTCCAGGTAGGTGCCCTGCTTGCAATCGTAGATATCGATCTTGAACCTGCGGCCGGCGAGTTTCTGCAGGTCGTGGTCATAGCTGAAACAGACCCCTTCCTCGCTGATATCGAGGAGTTTGGCGAACTGTTCCTTCTCGCCGTGCAGTCGGACCAGCAGGTTGGACGGCATCCTGTGGCGGGGGCTGGTCCGGTTCTCGAGGACGATGGAAAAGGGGAAGAAAGAAAAGACGTAGCGGTGGCAACGACGGCAGTTCCCCAGGGAGGCGCCGGGGAAAAGATGCATCCACGGCCTGGCAGGAAGCGGTTCGAGCCTGCGCCCCCCGCAGCGGGGACATTTTTTTCCCAGGGCAAACATTATCTTCGCTCCATAGGCAGGGGATGGGATGGTTTCATGCCAGAGCACGCATGGTGCGGCAGACCGGGGGTCAGGGGCCAGGTGCCAGGGGCTGGTGAGAGGGAAGAGGAGTCTTCAACCTCATTGCATGGCACACCGTCTGCCTGATTTGTACCCGGTGATGGACTCGTAAAAAGGTAACCCCTCACGGGATAACCAACCATGATGGCGTCGCAAAAAGTCCGATCTACCGCGTTGTAGCGGGTACGGCCAATGCTCGACATACTCCATGTGCGCCTCCGCCTGGCCGACACCGCTACGCCTTGTATATCGAACTTTTATGCCGAGCCATCTTTAGAGTGTGATGGACTTTTTACGAGTCCATCAACCATCGGTTTTCTCGACCACAATGGTGTAAGCGCTCTCAGGGACCGCAGATTTGTGCAGGCGTGCCTGACCGCTATAGCCTACCTGTGCGGGCAGGCACGACCGTGCAAAGAGGTAAGCGAAGACTCCGTGCGGCTCTTGTGAGCGCTTACAGGTTTACCTCTCTAGTTTATATCACAGGTTGCAGAAATAGAAAAATTTTCATTCGTTTTCCCGGCCGTTCTGTTCCTGGAGCTGCCATCTGTTGCTGTCACTGTCTTCTATTTTGATATATCGGCCGTCGGTGCGGCAGAAGATGGTACCGTTTTCCGCGGTCACCAGGACCTGGATGCCACGCTCGTGCCACTGGCGGAGATTGTCTCTGTCCGGAAAGCGGCCGGCACTGGCCCGGCTTGCGGAGACGACGATCAGCCCTGGCCCCACGCCACTGATAAAGGCCGGGCTGGATGAGGTCCTGGAGCCGTGATGGGGCGCCAGCAGGATATCGGCGGCCAGCGGCACACCGGCGTTCAGGAGCACGGATTCGCCTGTACGGCTGATATCCCCCGGGAAGAGAAACCTGCGGTATCCGGCCCGGAACAGGAGCACCAGGCTGTGATCATTCACGTTCATGGGGCCGGCGCTCTGCGGCAGGCCGCCGGTGCCCAGGCAGGTCAGGGCATCGTCTTTTCCGGCCACAATCGTCTGTCCGGATGCGGGGATGATGATCCTGACGCCCTGACGACGCGCCAGGGCGAGGAGCTGCCGGTATCCCTTGTCTCCGTCCTCGCTCCTGTTGTTGATAAAAAGTCGCCGGGGCGTGAAATGGCGGATCACTGCCGCCATGCCGTTGAAATGATCGGCATGGGGATGGGTGATGACCAGATCGTCGATGCGCCAGTGCCGGAGCTTCCAGAGAAAGGGGGCGATGATCCGCTCCCCCACGTTGAAGCGGGGCGAGCCGCGGCTGCCGCCGTCGATGAGGATGGTCCTGCCGTCCCTGGTCTGCAGGAAGGTCGAGCTTCCCTGGCCCACGTCGAGGTAGATCACCCGGGAGGCCGGAGGTCGTTGCGGTATCCAGAGACCGGATGTGAAGGCCACGAACAGCAGCGGGAAGCCGGCCAGGGTGAGGAGCCGCAGCAATTTGAATCTGCGGCCCATGAACCAGCAGGCGATGAGCAGGAAGTAGCAGCCGACCTCGAACCAGGTGGGCGTGATGGTCCACAGGGAAGAAAAGGGCAGGGAAGCAGCCATCCGGGTCAGGTGGTCCGTGGCCCGGATGGCCAGGCCACCCAGGTTGAAGAGCATGGCTGCCGGCCCCGGCGCGACAAAGATCAGTGGCGCGGCAATCAGTCCCAGGGGCAGGGCCCAGAAGCAGAGCAGCGGCTCGACCAGGAGGTTCATGAGGGGACCCGCGGGGGAAAAACGGTTGAAGTGATAGAGCATGAAGGGCAGGGTGCCGATGGTTGCGGCCAGGGAGACCAGGAAACCGGCAAGAACGAAGCGCAGGAGGCGGGGAGCTGATCCTGTGGATACCAGGCGGCGGAGAGGAGGAAAGATCATCGCGATGGCAAGCACTGCGGCAAAGGAGAGCTGGAAGGAGACCGTAAACAGGGCCAGCGGGTGAAGGGCCAGCAGCAGCAGGGCCGCGGCGGCCAGCAGGTGAGGCAGGGAACTCTGCCGGCGGAGGAGGACGGCAACGAGGAAGAGGGTGGCCATGACCAGGGCCCGGAACACCGGCAGGTTCATGCCGGCGATCAGACCATAGACCAGCAGCGGTGGCAGGGAGAGGAGCAGGGCCACGCTGGGGACATGGACATGGAGGAGCAGCCGGACGGAGCACTGCATGATCCGGGTGAGGGCAAAGCCGATCATCAGGCCGAGCAGCCCCATGTGCATGCCGGAGATGGCCAGCAGGTGCATGGTGCCGGTGGCCTTGAACTGTTCCAGGGTGGCCGGGGCAATGGCGCTTCTGCTGCCGATGAGCAGGGCCTGGTAGAGGCCGGCCGTGGTCGGCTCCAGGTGGCGCTCCAGGAAGGCGCCGATACGGGTGCGGATCCGTTCCGGCAGGTAGCGAAGAGTGTGGAGCAGGCCCGCTGCCGGGTCGCGCACGGTCATGATGTGGAGGGGTGAGCGGACCCGGCCGCTGCAGCGGATGGAGCGGGCCGCCATGTACAGCCGGTAGTCGAAGGCTCCCGGAGTGCGGTAGTTGCGGATCCGGTCCAGGGTGGCGATGACCAGCAGATGTGCGCCGGGGAGGATGGCCGGGTCGAACCGGTTGCGCATGGTCAGGCGTACCCGGCCACGGGCGGGCCGGAACCCGTCGGCCAGGCTGGTGTCATGGAAGAGCACGCCGTCCAGGGCGAGCTCGAAGCGGGAGTTTTGTCCATCGAACTCCACCATCCGGGTCAGGACACCACTCAGGGTCACCTCGGTTTTCCCACTGATCATGGTGGCGATATCGGCGGGATCCGCCACGGGCGCCAGGGCCTGGCCGGTTCGGATCAGACCGGCCAGGAAGAAGAGGGGCAGGAGAAGAAAAAGGGAGTTGCTCCGCTGCCGCCATTCCATGATGGCCGTGCCCAGGGCAAGGGCCATGGCGGTGATGATCAGGAGGGGGTGCGGGCTCGGCAGACCGAACCGGCCGGCGGTTATGCCGCCGGCCATGTACAGGGGCACGACCCAGAGAAGGAGATTGGCCCGCACCAGAGGTCGGCTGTGCCGCAGATCCATGGCCGGAGATCGTTCAACCGGTTCGTTGCTGCAGCAGGTCGTCGATCACCCGCAGGTGACGCGTCACCACGCCGCGGTGTGTCTCCACCTGCGCCCGTCCGGCACGGCCCATGGCCTGCTGTCGACCGGGATCGGTCAGCAGGCCGGCCAGTTGCCCGGTCATACTGTCCCGGCCGGAGACGGTGAGGGCACCGCCGCACTGTACCAGGTCGGCGGCGATCTCGGCAAAATCCTCCATGTGGGGGCCGAACAGGACCGGGATGCCGCAGGCTGCCGGTTCAATTGGATTGTGGCCGCCGCGGTTGACCAGGGAACCGCCGACAAAGGCCACTGTCCCCAGCCGATAGCAGGAGGTCAGCTCACCGATGGTGTCCAGGATGGCGATGGCAGCCTCCGCATCGTCCGGCCTGCTCCGCCTGGCCGCTGTCAGGTCCAGCCGCCGGGCCAGGTCGACCAGCTCGCCGGCGCGGTCCGGGTCACGTGGAGCGATCAGCAGGCACAGGTCCGGCAGCCGCTGCAGCAGCCGGGTAAAGACAGCAAGGATGATCTCCTCCTCTCCCTCGTGGGTGGAGCCGCAGATCCAGAGAGGACCGTCTGCCGGCAGGTGCAGGTCCCGCCGTTCCGGTCCCCTGGCCGTGATGGACGGGTCCGTGGCCGGGAAGGTGTCGTACTTCAGGTTGCCCAGCGTCATGATCCTCTGCCCCGGAATACCCAGCCCGGTCAGCCGCATCGCGTCCCGGCGGGTCTGCATGGCCAGGAGGTCGAAACAGCGGAACATGGGCCGGAAAAAAAAGGAAAAGCGCCGATAGCGGTCAAAGGAGCGGTCTGATATACGGCCGTTGACCAGGAGGATCGGGATGCCCCTGCGATGGAGCTGGCTGAGCCATCCGGGCCAGAAGTCGGTCTCCACGAGGACGAAGAGGGTGGGCTGCAGCAGGCGGATATATCCGCGGACCGTCCAGTAGACATCCAGGGGGCCGTCAAAGACCAGGTCTGCGTGGGGCGTGATCAGCTCCTCGGCAACCGTCAGCCCGCTCCTGGTGGCTACGGAGAAGAGCAGGGTGGCGCCGGGCAGGTGCCGGCGCAGGCCCCGGACCAGGGGCAGGGCAGAGGTGACCTCGCCCACGGACAGGGCGTGCAGCCAGATCACCGGCTGCTGTCTGCCGGTATCCGGGATCTGCAGACGGTGGTTGAGGCCAATGCCGAGACGGCGCAGGGTACGCAGACGGTATTTTTTTTTCCAGAGTGCCAGTGGCAGAAGAAAAGGCGCCAGCAGGCACAGGAGAATGGTGGTGAAGAGGCTGTAGAGCATGTGCATTGACGGGCCGCAGTGTCTCCCGGTATGTGCAGGGGTAAGGTTATCCCGGGGGCGACGCCCTGGGGGCTGAGGGGGAATACACCTGCCTGGCTGCCGCAATTATGGTCTATTCTCCGCCCCTTGTCAAACCGGGGGCACGTGGTGTATCCAGAAGCTGTTATTCACAGACCTCATCAGGGCGTCGTGACCTGCCGGGGCCGGGATCTGTCGCCGACGCCCGTAATGTCCAGCCCGGGGAGAAGAATTCATGAACCTGCTGCTCTTTGCGGCCGACGAACTGCATGACGGCCGGCTGCGGATCGCCGGCCGGCGGGCCGAGCATATCCGTGGTGTTCTGCGCCTGCAGGTGGGCGACACCCTGCGTGTGGGCATGATTGACGGCCACCGCGGCACGGGCCGGATCCTGCGGATCTCCGGCGAAGAGATCGAGCTTGCGGTCGGCCTGGACCGGGCGCCGCCTCCCCGGCCAACCGTGGAGCTGATCCTGGCCCTGCCACGTCCCATCATGCTGCAGCGGATCCTGAAGCAGGCCACGGTCCTGGGAGTGGCGCGTATCCACCTGATCAGGGCCTCGCGGGTGGAGAAATCCTTTTTCCACACCCCGGTCCTGCGGCCGGAACGGATCCGGGCGCTTTTGCTCGACGGTCTGGAACAGGCCATGGACACCCGCCTGCCCGAGGTCATGATCCATTCCCGTTTCAGGCCCTTTGTCGAGGACGTGGTGCCGGCGATGACCGGCAGGCGCCTGCTGGCACATCCCGACGCGCCGCACGACCTGGCCGCCGCCTTTACCGGCAGCCGGGAGCGACAGCGATCTGTGCTTGCGGTTGGCCCGGAGGGCGGCTGGAGCGATTACGAGGTGGGCCGTTTCCGCGAGCAGGGATTTATGGTCTTTTCCATGGGACCGCGCATCCTGCACGTGGATACGGCAGTGGTGGCATTGCTCGCCCAGTTGCAGTTGCTCAGCTCTCTGGAGGGCCGGGATGGCGGCAGCCGGGCATTACCTCGCTCCTGATCGTCCGGTCAGGCGCTGGCTGATTTTTTCTGTGATCACTGTGAGTTCCGGAAGTCCGAGCAGGTGGAGGATGATGCCGTAGGTTGCAGCCGCAAGAACGATGGCCAGGAAGACCCCGGCAAGCTGCAGGAGGACGGGGCCGTGCAGCCAGCCTGCGAGGTACGGCAGCAGGAACTTGAGCAGTCCGGCCATGGCCGCGGTGGCCAGCAGGATCTTCAGGGTGCCGCGGGCCAGGTAGGCCAGGGGGAACCCGTCGAGTTTCCAGTAGAGGACCCCGCCGAGAAAGAGAAAATTCATGGCCATGGTACACGATGTGGACAGGGCGATGGCCCGGTGCTGAAAGGTGGAGATGGTGAGACTGATGATGATGATGTTGGCGGCCACGGCCATGAAGCTGGCAATCACCGGGTAGCGGGTGCTGCCCAGGGCGTAGAAGACCGGCACCATGATCTTCACCGCCGAGTAGGCGAACAGACCATAGGCATAGAAGGTGAGCGCCTCGGCAGTGCGCAGGGTGTCTGTGGCGGTGAAGGCGCCGTGCTCGAAGATCAGGCGGATGATCGGGTCGGCGAGCAGGATCAGGCCGGCAGTGGCCGGAATGGTGAGACTGAAGACCATGACCAGTGAGGAGGTGAAGGTCTGCCTGAGGCCGCCTGTGTCTTTGATCGCCGCCTGCTTGGCCAGCACCGGCATGGCGGCAATGGAAAAGGCCACCCCGAAGACGCCGATGGGCAGCTGGACCATGCGGAAGGCATAGTTGAGCCAGGAGACCGAGCCCTCGGCGCAGGAGGCGGCGAAGTTGGTGTTGACAAAGATGTTGATCTGGGTGGCGGACAGGCCGATGGTGGCCGGCAGCATCAGGACCAGGATCCGGCGCAGGCCGGGGTCACGCAGCGACAGCGAGGGCAGAAAGCGGAATCCCACCTTGAAGAGGGTGGGCAGTTGCATGAGGAGCTGGAGCAGGCCGCCGATGAGGGTGCCCCAGGCCATGCCGGCAATGGCCGGCTGGCCGAAGCGGGGAAAGAGCAGCGCCAGGCTGACCCCGCCGATGATGGAACCCAGGTTGAAGAAGCTCGAGGACAGGGCGGGCACGAAAAAGCGGCCGCGGGTGTTGAGGATACCCATCACAACGGCGGAAAGAGCGACGAAGATCAGGAAGGGAAACATGATCCTGGTCAGGAGGATGGTCAGCTCGGTTTTGCCGGCAATGAGCCGGTAGTCGGGGGCCAGGAGGTCGACGATGGTGCCGGCATAGTAGGTACCGACCAGGGTGATGATGCTGAGGACGATGGCGAGAAAGACGAGCACATTGCCGGCCAGCCGCCAGGTGGCCTCGCTGCCGCGGTTGGTGTCATAGTCGGAGAAGACGGTGACAAAGGCGGCCGACAGCGCGCCCTCGCCGAACAGGTCGCGGAGCAGGTTGGGGATGCGGAAGGCGACCACAAAGGCGTCATAGGCCGTGCCGGCGCCGAACAGGCCGGCGAATATCTGCTCGCGGACCAGGCCGAGTACGCGGCTGCACATGACCGCGCCGCTCACCGCTCCGGCCGATCGGGCAATCCTGCCTGTTGATGCACTGGGTTTCGTCGTCATGTTCCCGGTCTGCGTGCCGTGCGGCTGCGCACCTGTTATCGCTTGACTTTACAAGGTTAATGAGAATATAAAGAATGCTGTCATTTCTGGGCACAGATGGTTACCACTCCACGGATAAAAGAGAAAGTTTTTTTGTCAAAAACACCGTGGTCTGGCAGCAGAAGGTGCAAGGGGAACGTAAAAGGGTAGTTGCCGATAGCGGTGAACTATCACAGGGGAGCAGAGGAGGACCGGTGGACCGGCGGCTTAGCCCAGGGAAAACCGCCGTCGGCCTGTCCGGGGTCAGATTCATTTGAGAGCCGCTTCAATGGAGGAATCCATGCAGGACGTACAGAACATCAGGAACACAGTTCTACTCGGGCACGGCAACAGTGGCAAGACCACCCTAGCCGAGGCATTGCTGTTTACCGCCGGATCGGTGAAGCGGCTGGGAAAGGTCGATGACGGGACCGCGTCCATGGATTTCGAACCCGAGGAGATCAAGCGGCACATCTCCATCTCCACGGCCTTCAATCATCTGGGCTGGAAGAAAAAAGAGGTCTTTCTCCTTGACACTCCCGGAGACGACAATTTCATCAACGAGGCCAAGTTCGCGGCCCATGTGGCGGACAGCGCCATTCTCACCGTGGGCGCGGTCCTGGGGGTGCGCAGCCAGACCGAAAAGTTTGTCGATTACGTGCGCCAGCGCAACCTGCCCTGCCTGGTCTGCATCACCAAGATGGACCGGGAACGGGCCAGTTTCACCAGCACCGTGGCACAGATCCGGGAGAGTTTTGACCTCAATCCCGTAGTGGTCACCCTGCCCATCGGCGCCGAGGAAAACTTCAGGGGCGTGGTGGATCTGGTCGAGAACAAGGCATTCTTTTTTGCCGCCGATGGCTCGGGCAAGGTGGAGGCGGGCGAGATTCCGGCCGACATGGCGGACGAGGTGGCCGGTCTGCGCGAGAACCTGATGGAATACGTGGCCGAGACCGATGATGAACTGATCGAGAAGTTCCTGGAAGAGGGTGAACTGAGTCCCGACGAACTCAAGACCGGCCTGGCAACGGCGGTCCGCGCCGCGGCCATTGCGCCGGTCTACTGCTGTGCCGCCCTCAGCAACGCCGGTTCGAGTCTGATCCTGGACGGCATCGTCAATCTTCTGCCCTCACCGGACCAGCGGCCGGCCATGGTAGGGACGGATCCCCGCAGCGGTGACCTGGTGGAGCGCAGGGGCACGGCGGATGAACCGTTCTCGGCCCTTGTCTTCAAGACCATGGCCGATCCCTTTGCCGGCCGTCTCTCCATCTTCCGTGTCTTTTCCGGGGTGCTGAAAGGCGACAGCTTCTACAACTCCAGCAAGGAGACCGTGGAGCGGTACGGGCAGCTCTTCATCATGGAGGGCAAGGAACAGAAGCCGGTGGACGAGGCCGTGCCGGGCATGATCGTTGCCGTGGCCAAGCTCAAGGACACCACCACCGGCGATACCCTCTGCGACGAGGCCCATCCCGTGGTTTTTGATGCGCCGGAACCGCTGCCGACGGTGATCTCGTACGCGGTCAGCGCCAGGAAGGGCGACGAGGAAAAACTCTTCTCCTCCATCACCAGGATGCTGGACGAGGATCTCACCCTCAAGCTGACCCGCGACCAGCAGACCCAGGAGATCCTGATCTCCGGTGTCGGCCAGGTCCACCTGGAGATGATCAGCGAGAAGCTCAAGCGCAAGTTCGGCGTGGAGATGGAACTCTCGGTGCCCAAGGTACCCTACCGCGAGACCATCAAGGGCAAGACCACGGTCCAGGGCAAGCACAAGAAACAGTCCGGCGGCCGGGGCCAGTATGGCGACTGCACCATCGAGATGGAACCCCTGCCCCGGGGCGAGGGTTTTGAGTTCGTCGACCGCATCGTCGGCGGTGTCATCCCGCAGCAGTACCGTCCCGCGGTGGAAAAGGGCATTCTCGAGGCCATGGAAAAGGGCGTCATTGCCGGCTATCCCTTTGTCGATCTCAAGGTGACCCTCATCGACGGCTCGTTCCACAACGTGGATTCCTCGGAGATGGCCTTCAAGATCGCCGGTTCCCTGGCTTTCAAGAAAGGCGCCCAGGAGGCGCAGCCGATCCTGCTCGAGCCGATCATGGAGATCGAGATCCACGTGGACAAGGAACATGTCGGCGATGTGATGGGTGATCTGAACAGCCGTCGCGGCCGGGTCCTGGGCATGGATTCCACGGACAGGTACGAGGTGGTCAGCGCCCACGTGCCCCTGGCCGAGATCCAGCTCTACGCGCCGGACCTGACCTCCATGACCGGAGGCCGGGGATCGTTTACGGTCAAGTTCTCCCACTACGAGGAGGTGCCGGCCCAGCTGGCGGAAAAGATCATCGAGGCGGCCCGGGCGGAGAACAGTTGAGCCCGATGGACAGGGCAGAAGCGAACTACAGCGCCGGTGTCCTCACCCTGAGCGACAAGGGGTCCCGCGGCGAGCGCGAGGACACCAGTGGCGCCATGCTCCGGGAACTGCTTGCCGCTGCCGGCTTCCGCCTGGCAGCCTACGAGGTGATCCCGGACCGCCAGGAGCTCATCGAGCGGACCCTGGTGGAGTGGGTGGACGAGAGGAAGATCGATCTGATCGTCACCACCGGCGGCACCGGGGTGTCACCCAGTGACCGGACCCCGGAGGCCACGCGGCGGGTGATCGAGCGGGAGGTGCCCGGCCTGGCCGAGGCCATGCGCCAGGCCAGCCTGGAGAAGACCGTGCAGGCGGTCTGGTCCAGGGGCGTTGCCGGTATTCGCGGCGAATCGCTGATTATCAATCTCCCGGGCAGCCGCAGGGCGGCCCGGGAGAATATCGAGGTCGTGCTGCCGGCCCTGGCGCACGGGCTGTACAAGTTGAAGGGGGGCAGCGCGGACTGCGGCCGGGGCTGACCTACTGTTCCCTGATCTCCACCGTGCGGTCGTTCTCCTCGTCCGCTGCCGCTATCTCTCCGATGAGGAAGGGTTTCTCGCCCAATGCGCCCAACTGGTGCATCACATCCTCGACATCGTCTTCCTCCACCAGGACCATCATGCCGATCCCCATGTTGAAGGTCCGGTACATCTCTGCTTCCGGGATCTCTCCCCGTTTCTCCAGCAGGGCAAACACCGGCGGGATCTCCCATGATCCGCGGGTGATGATGGCCCGGCAGCCACCGGGCAGGATGCGGGGGACATTGTCGATAAAACCGCCGCCCGTATTGTGAATCAGGCCGTTGATCTTGTAGTTGCGCAGGATATTGAGCACGCTCTCCACGTAGATCCTGGTGGGACGCAGCAGCTCCTCGCCCACGCTGCAGCCCAGTTCTTCGAGGTGGTCGTCCACCGTCAGCCCCAGGTCGTCGAAAAAGATCTTCCGGACCAGGGAGTAACCATTGGAGTGCAGGCCCGAGGAGGCCAGGCCGATGATCCTGTTGCCCACCCGGATATCGCTGCCGTCGATAATGGCGTTACGCTCGCCGATTCCGACCACGAAGCCGGCCAGGTCATAGTCGCCGGGCCGGTAGAGGCCGGGCATCTCGGCAGTCTCGCCGCCGATGAGCGAGCAGCCGGCTATCCGGCATCCTCTGGCGATTCCCCGCACCACCTCGGTGGCCACGTCCAGGTCCAGGCTGGAGACGGCAAAGTAATCCAGGAAGAACAGGGGCCGGGCGCCGCTGACGATGACGTCGTTGACGCACATGGCCACGAGATCGATGCCGATGGTGTCGTGGCGGCCGCAGAGCTTGGCAACGGTGAGCTTGGTGCCCACGCCGTCGGTGGAGGCCACCAGGACCGGGTCCTCGAGACCGGCATTGCCGATGGCAAAGAGTCCGGAAAATCCCCCGATATCACTGATGACACCGCGACCATGGGTCTCGGCGACCAGCCCCCTGATACGGGAGACAAAGGCGTTGCCCTTGTCGATATCGACACCGGCCTCGCTGTACTTGGACGAAGATGACTTGTTCATGAATATTGAGTTACTCTTCAGCGTTAACAGGATACGCCCCGGAGGGTCCCTGGCAGGGTACGGTATACGGTTGACAAGTAGAAAACCTTACTTTTTTTTATTCTGTATTGTCAATAAGATTATCAGAAAATCAGGTGCCAGGTTTCTGGTGCCAGGTGCCAGGTGCCAGGTTTCAGGTTCCAGGTTCCTGGTGCCTGGAGACGGGAATCCCGGCTTAGACTCCGTGCGGTTCCTGTGAACGCTTACTGAAAATCAGGCGCAGGGGCTTCTCTGTCTGTGACAGAAGGAGCAGGAAGGAGGGAGTGCCGGAGTGGGTGGCCGGGCCGCTCCTCTTAACGGATTCTGGCCCGCTGCCGGGATGCCATGCGCAGCCGGCCCTGTTTCTGCCTGAGGAAGTAGATGAAGTAGCCGTTGACCTTGCCGATATGGTTGAGGGTCTCGCGGTACTGGGCAGGCTGGTTGCCGACGATGGAGTTCTCGCCGGCGTTCCAGGCGGAGACCACCAGGTCGAGTTTGCCCTGGAAGGTGTAGTTGTACTTGCTGATCAGGTAGCAGGCCAACAGGATGTTGATCTCGGGAACATAGAGGTCGCCGGGCCTGAGGTTCTCCAGCTGACTGCGGCTGACATGGCGGAAACGGATGTTTTTCTGCAGCAGTTCGCGGGCGGCCTGCCTGCCGGTGGGATAGATGATCTGGGTCAGGCCGCGGGCGTCCTTTCTGGAGCGGGCCCGGGGATTGCCGTCTGATTCGGCGAGGATCAGGGCGCGGATAAAGTCCGGATTGACCTTGTGCCGGGGCTGGAAAAAGGAGAACGAGCTGAAGTATTCGATGAGGTGGTCATAGCGCCGCAGCCGTCGGATCTGCTGTACCGAGACCTCGATGCTGCTGTACTTCTTGACGTAGGTACGCAGCGATGCCCTGGCCGCCGTGGGCGGTGCCGGCATCAGGGACAGCCCCAGCAGGAGGCCGAGGAGCAGGGTCTTGCGGCGCAGGATCTTCATGAGAGCCAACCATGCCATAACGGGTCTGTGGATGCAAGGGCGAAATATTCCCGCAATACCAGGAAAAAGGCGGGACAATCCCTTGTCCCTGCCATCTCGCGTATGGAGTGCATGGCGAGGGTCGGCACGCCCACATCCACCACCTGCATACCGGTGCGGGTGGCGGTGAGGGGGCCGATGGTGGAGCCGCAGGCCAGGTCGGCACGCATGACGAACTCCTGGACACCGGTCTCCTGCCTCTGGCAGAGAAGACGGAAAAATCCGGCGGTGAGGGCGGTGGTCGCATACCGCCTGGCCGCGTTGATCTTGATGACCGGGCCGTGGTTCATGAGCGGCAGGTGGTTCCTGTCATGCCGGTCTGCAAAGTTGGGATGCACGGCATGGGCATTGTCGGCCGAGATGAGCAGGGATCGGCGGATGACCCGCTGCCGCTGTTCCGGGTCAGGAAACAATCGTTCCAGGACCGCGTCGAGCAGCGTGCCGCCGGCGCCCTCGGGTGAGCCGCTGCCCACCTCTTCATGGTCGGTGAGAATGATCAGGCAGTTGCGGCGCCCGTCCGCCTCGATCAGCGCCCGTGCCATGGTCCAGCAGGAAAGCTGGTTGTCCAGGCGCGGCCCGGTGATGAACTCCCCCTCCAGTCCGGTCTGTTCCGGACCGGCCGGATCATAGAGAAAGAGATCGTGATCAAGGATGGCGCGGCAGTCATTCTGCGGATACTGACGCCGGAACTGCTCCAGCAGGATGTCAGCGAAAACCGGCTCCTTTGTTCCTGCAGCCATCAGGATGGGGAGGATATCGGTCTGCCGGTTGATGCTCCGCTTGCTGTTGGCCTCGCGGTCGAGATGGATGGCCAGGCTGGGGATCACGGCCACGGGACGGCCAAAGTCCAGGAGGCTGGATTCGAGCCCGCCCCGGCTGTTCTCCCAGCTTACCCGGCCGGCCAGGGACAGGTCCCGGTCGAACCAGGGGGCAAGCAGGGCGCCGCCATACACCTCCACTCCCATCCGGACACAGGCGTGGCTGACCTGGAGGGGATCGGGCTGTACTTTCAGGGCAGGGCTGTCGGTGTGGGCGCCGGCCATGCGCAGGCCGCTGCGGGCCGGGTCCTCACCGTCCAGGGTGAAGGCGACCAGGCTGGAGTCGTTGCGGACGACGACATAGGACCCGGGTACCTTCACGTCCCATGGTTCCGCCTCCCTGAGCCGGGTGAAACCATGGCTGGTCAGGAGGTCGCAGATGTTGACGGTAAGATGGTAGGGGGTGGGCGAGCGGCCAATGGCCGCAAGCAGCCAGGGGGTGAATTCGGATTCCTGCATGGCTGAATGACTGTCTCCTCTCAGGTCGGCGGCACCTTGGTGCTGTGAACTCTTGCTGGCGTGTTGCTGCTTTGGTAAAAAAGCCTCGGTGTTTCAGGTGGTTGCAGGGGGAGGTGAGCTGTTGCGGATTAACTCGTCATGCGTCTCTGGGGAGAGACTGCCGGGCCGGTATTTTCGGCTGTACTGGTGTCGGGCGGTGCGGTTTTGCCGGCGTCGGTATTGTCAGGCCTGGCGGCCTGTTTTTCGTTCTCCTCCTGCCGCATCTCCTGTCGGGCCTCGGCCTCCTTGCGGCTTGCCAGGGCAGCTATGTTGCGGTCAGCAGCCGAGGGATTGGCCGGGGCCATGGCGGCCCGGCGAACGGTGCGCATCTTCTGGATCGTGGCCTCCGGCGCCTGCTCTGCAGAGATGTCGATGGGGACCTCTCCGCCAACTGCATACCTTCTGCCGTCCGGTCCCTGCTGATAGGTATAGGACGGACCGCCGGTGGCATACTGGCCCGCATTGGCCAGGTGAGCCAGTTCATGGGCCTTCACCTCCCGGTCCCGCAGCTTGAGGCGTTCCACCATGCGCAGCTCGGCCATGTCGAGTTCTGCCGGGCCGGCAGCAGGGGAGCCGGCGGAACGTTTTTTGTCTGTTGCTGCTGTTGCCGGAGCAGTGTCCTGGTTGGCGGCCCGGGCCGCCTCTTCCCGGCCTTGAGCAGAGATGGTGACCCTGTCGCCACCTCCGGCCGATGGGGCAGGGGTGATGCGTCTGGCCGGTTCGGTGTGGAGTCGCCCGCTGCTGGCAATGGCGCTGCCAGGGACAGGCTGACTGGCCGTCAGTGCGGTGAGGGGGGATGTTGCATTCATGACGGCAATCCATCAGAAAGTCAGAAGGCCGGAAATCAGCAGGCTTCTGCGGTGCAACGGGTTCGTCATCTGCCTGATGCTCGTTGCTCATTGTTGATGGCGTTGCAAAACGTCCGATCTGCTGCGTTGTAGCGGGTACGGTCAATGCTCGACATACTGCATGTGCGCCTCCGCTTGGCCGACACCGCTGCGCCTTGTATATCGAACTTTTATGCTGAGCCATCTTTAGAGTGTGATGGACTTTTTACGAGTCCATCATTGTTATGATAAGATCTCTCAGGTCCATTATATGTCATCCGGGCCGGAAAAGACAATTTGAAAGTTCAGGATCAGGAAGCCCCATGAGATACAGCGGCTGAACCGCAGGCAGGGCTGAGGTTGTCACTGTGTTGCGACAGTGTGTGGTGAAAAAGTTTCAGAAACAGCAGATCCTGTTTGTACAAAAAGAATGGTTCTTGCTATAGTGGTACCTGAATACGGGTTGAAAACCATGGCAGAGCTGTGACCTTCTGCCCTGTACCCGATGGTTGTTCCGCGGTTATGGCCTGGCCGGCAACCCGGCGGGGGCATTGCGGAAAAATCGAAGATCCGGAGGAGGGTATGTTTGACGCTGAACGGTTGCTGGGCAAGATTGTCGGTGAGGTGATGGGAGGTGGCCGGGGAACCTCCGGCGGTGGTTCACTGCTTGAAGGTCTGGCCTCGGGCGGTGGTCTCATGACCGCCATCGGCCTGGGAGTCGGGGCCTTCGAGATCCTCAGGGAGCGGCAGCCACAGGAGAGCGGCGCACCTGCGGCCGGTGCGCCGGTGCCGCCGCCACCACCCGGGAGCGGGGCCGGTGTCCCGCCGCCACCGCCACCGGCCGCGGGCACGCCCCCGCCGCCACCGCCAACTGGTGCGCAGGCGAAGAGCGATGACGGCGAGCTGGCCCGGCGGATGATCCGGGTGATGATTGCCGCCGCCCATGCCGACGGGGTCCTGGACGCGCAGGAGCAGGAGGCGATCCTGCAGCGGCTGGAAAGGGCTGATCTCTCCGGGGAGGAGAAGGCCTTTCTCATGAAGGAGCTGAATGCACCCTGGAGCATCGACCGGCTGGTGGACGGGATCTCGGACCCGGGTGTCGCCGGCACCATGTACATGCTCGCCGTGTCCACCATTAGCCTGGATACGGAAAAGGAACGCGATTGGCTGGATCGCCTGGCCGGCCGGCTCGGTCTCGACGACCAGGTCAGGCAGTTTATTGAGCAACAGTACGGAAGACAATGATACAACCGTCTGAAATCAGAGCGCAGAAGTCGGCAGCGGCCTGCCTGCGGCGATATTTTCACAGGGGAGCAGCAGTGGCTTCAGCCTGCCTCTTACGTTGTGACTGCGATCTGCAACCGGGTCCGGGTGTGTTGGCTTGTCCGTGAAACAGCTTCTGTCCTCCCTGGTCGTCGTCCTGCTTGCTCTTCTCAGTGCCGGGGCCGCCCCGGCCGCGGATGCGGATAATGCCGCCGGAGAACCGGTGGTCCTGCAGCTCAAGTGGCGGCACCAGTTCCAGTTTGCCGGCTATTATGCCGCCGCGGCCCGCGGCTACTACCGTGATGCCGGCCTCCGGGTCATCATCAGGGAGCGGCGCCCCGGTATGATCATCGCCGATGAGCTGGCCTCCGGCCGTGCCCAGTTCGCCGTCGAGATGCCCGGCCTGCTGCTCGAACGGCAGCGGGGCAAACCGGTGGTTGTCCTGGCGGCCATCTTCCAGCACTCCCCCGAGGTCCTCGTTGCCCTGGAAAAGTCCGGCATCCGCACTCCCCACGACCTGATCGGCAAACGTGTCATGCTGATGCCGGGCGGCAACTTCGAGATCAGGGCCATGCTCAACCACGAAGGGGTCCGGCCCGGGGATCTGACCATCATCGATCACAGCTGGAAACTGGGAGACCTGATCTCCGGCAGGGCCGACGCCCTGAGCTGTTACCTGACCGATGCCCCCTTTCTGCTCCGGCAACAGGGCATTGCCCCCACCATTATTGCTCCCATCAACTATGGCATCGATTTTTACGGCGACTGCCTCTACACGACCAGCAACGAGATCAGTGCCCATCCGGAGCGGGTCAAGGCCTTTCTTGCCGCCAGTCTCAAGGGCTGGCAGTACGCCATGGAGCATCCGCAGGAGGTGATCGACCTCATCATCGGGCACTATGGCTCGCACCTTAGCCGGGATGCTCTGAAGTTCGAAGCGGAAAAGACACGGGAGCTGATGCTGCCCAGGTTCATCCAGATAGGCCACATGAATCCCGGCCGCTGGCGGCGGATCGCCGACACCTTTGTCGAACTGGGCATGCTCGGGCCCGACTATTCCCTGCAGGATTTTCTGTATTCACCGGACCAGGGGGAGCCGCGAACCGTTCTGAAGCTGATCCTGGTGGTGCTGGCGGCCACCGTCCTCCTGGTGATCGCGGTGGCCCTGCTGCTGTTGACCTTCAACCTGAAACTGAAGAAGAGTGTGGAGCTGAGGACCGTGGAGCTGGCCCAGAGCGAGCAGCGCTTCCGGGAGATCTTCAACTCGACCAGTGACGCCCTCTTCGTCCACGACCCGGAGACAGGGGATATCCGTGATGTCAACCAGACCATGCTGAAGATGTTTCGCTGCACCCGGGAAGAGGCCCTGACCCTGCCGATAGGGGTCTTTTCCGAGGGAAAGTCTCCCTATGGCCCTGCCGAGGCCGCGCACTGGATGCACAGGGCCCTCACCGAGGGGCCCCAGGTCTTTGAATGGCATGCCCGCCGCAGGGACGGCGAGCTCTTCTGGGTGGAGGTCTCGCTGAAGAAATCGAACATTGCCGGCCAGGAGGCCCTCCTGGCCTCGGTCCGGGACATCACCGACCGGCGGCAGCTCGAGACCGAGTTGCGCCAGGCCCAGAAGATGGAGGCCATCGGTACCCTTGCGGGCGGGATCGCCCATGATTTCAACAATATACTCACTGCGATCTTCGGCTATACCGAACTGGCCCGGATCCGGGCCGCCGGGGATGCGGTCCTGCTGGACAACCTGGACAAGGTCCGCCAGGGTGCGGTCAGGGCCCGGGACCTGGTGCGGCAGATCCTCGCCTTCAGCCGCAAGGCGGAGCAGAGCAAGACCACCCTGCAGCTGGCCGATGTGGTGGCCGAGGTGATCTCCCTGCTGCGCTCCACCATCCCGGCGTCCATTGAGATCCGGCACTCCCTCCGGTCGCGGTCCCCGGTTCATGCCGACGAGACACAGATGCACCAGGTGGTTCTCAACCTCTGCACCAATGCCTACCAGGCCATGGAGCATGGCAAGGGGGTGCTGGCCATTGACCTGGAAGATGCCGTCATCGACGCGGACCAGGCGCGGCCCGGGGGCGGACCGGCGCCGGGCAGATATGTCAGGCTCACGGTCAGTGACACCGGCTGCGGCATGGACGAGGAGACCCTGGGCAAGATCTTCGAGCCCTATTTCACCAGCAAGGAACAGGGCAAGGGCACCGGCCTGGGCCTGGCCGTTGTCCACGGGATCATCAGGGACTGCCAGGGTGAGATCATGGTGGAGAGCACGCCGGGGCAGGGCTCGACCTTCACCATCTACCTGCCGGTGCATGAGCCGGACAATGTTCGGCAGGGCGGAGAATCGGCAGAGGAGGTCGTCTGCGGAGGCAGCGGCCGGATCATGGTGGTGGATGACGAGGAGAGTATCCGCGAGCTGGTCAGCGCCTTTCTCGGCCAGGCCGGCTACCAGGTCGAGACATTTGCCAACGGCATGGAGGCATGGGAGCGCCTCCACCGTGATCCCGCCGCCTGGGACCTGCTGATCTCGGACATGAACATGCCGGGCATGGGCGGCCTGGAGCTTGTGCGCCTGGCCCGGGGTGTCAGGGACGACCTGGCGGTCATCCTCTGCACCGGCTTTTCAGAGGAACTGAACGAGGCCGAGGCCGCGGGCCGGTTCGGCTCTGTCCTCTTTCTCCAGAAACCGCTGACCCGGGATGAACTGATGCGGGCGGTCTGCGGGATTCTGCGCCAGGGGCCGGCGCCGCGGCAGGAGCCGGAAGACACGGACCCCGCATGACACGCAAGGATTCACCGCTGTCGGCAACCGGTTGAAAATACCTGAACGTTTACCATGATGCAGCCATGATCTCTCGCGGCACCGGCCGTGGGTGGGCAGGGCCGGTGGTCGTCCATGGCCCGCCACGCGGGGGCGCCGCGGACGGGCGTGGATGGCGGGTCCGGGGTGCGCGGTTACTTCTCGAAAAGGGTGGCGATCCCTCCCAGGACCGAACCTTCACCCTTGTCCTGGCCACCCGCCTGGGGCGCCGCCTCCCAGATGCGGCCGGCCAGCCTGGAGAAGGGCAGGGACTGCAGCCAGACATGGCCCGGCCCCCGCAGGGTGGCAAAGAAAAAGCCCTCGCCGCCGAAGATGGCCGATTTTACGTCGCCGACAAACTCGATGTCATAATCCACCGACCGGGTGAGTGCCACCAGGCAACCGGTGTCCACCCGCAGGGTCTCTCCCGCGGCCAGTTCCTTTTCGACAATGGTGCCGCCGGCATGGACGAACACCAGGCCGTCGCCATCGAGCTGCTGCATGATGAAGCCCTCGCCGCCGAAAAGGGCCACACCGATCTTTTTCTGAAAGGCGATACCGATCTGCACCCCCTTGGCGGCACAGAGAAAGGCGTCTTTCTGGCAGATGATCCGGCCGTCATACTTCTTCAGGTCCAGGGGGATGATCTTGCCCGGATAGGGTGAGCTGAAGGCCACGCGCGCCTTGCCGCTGCCCGTATGGGTGAACATGGTGATGAAGAGTCCCTCGCCGGTGATAAGCCGCTTGCCGGCCCCCAGCATTTTATCGAAGAACCCCCCGGACTGGGAGGCTGCCGAGCCGTCGCCGAAGATGGTTTCCATCCGGATGGCGCCGTCCATGTACATCATGGCCCCGGCCTCGGAGACCACACTCTCTTCCGGATCGAGTTCGATCTCCACGAACTGCATCTCATGGCCGAAGATCTCGTAGTCGATCTCGTGCGCCTGCTGGCCGCTGACCGGCGGTGGCGCAATGGTCGCCTCCACGTTGCGCAGTTCCCCCACCTCGCCGATGGGCTGCCAGTCGGCGAAACCGTCCCGCCAGACCAGGGTGGCGGCAGTGTACTGTCCCGATGCCAGGCCGGAGAGGACCTGGGCGGTGGAAAAGGGGCCGATGGATTTGCCGTCAACAGCGACATACCAGTTGGACATGCTGCACCTCATTCAGAAAAAGAGTCTCTTGGGGAAGCCATCACAGTACAGGGTCGTGCAATGCCGGAGCCATGTATGCCCCGAACCCTTTGCGGCCCGGATGCGGCACGGGCTTTCTGCTTTTGCGCACCTATGGTATACAGTGTTTTTCCCTGGCCGGGCAAACAGAAAATTCAGGATTCCCTCACATCATGTCTGAATTCCGTCCACACATTCTTCTGCTCGAGCCCTACTATGGCGGCTCGCACCGGGCCTTTCTCGCCGGCCTGCAGGAGAACACGGACTGCAGGTTCACCCTGCTCACCCTGCCGGCCCGCAAGTGGAAGATGCGCATGCAGCTTGCCGCGCCCTGGCTGGCACAGCAGATCATCACCCTGGCCGGGCAGGGGCGTCGGTTCGACGCCATGCTCAGCTCGACCTTCATCGACGGGGCCGTGCTGCGCAGCCTGCTCTGCCGGGCAGGCATCCACCTGCCGCTGGCCATCTATTTCCATGAGAACCAGTTCAGCTATCCGGGCCAGGTCGAGGACCCCGGCCGCAACCAGTTCACGGCCATCAACTTCAACACCGCCCTGGTGGCCGACCGGCTGGCCTTCAACAGTGCCTACAACCGGGATACCTTTCTGGAAGGAGTCCGCTGGTACCTGAAAAAGGCCACGGATATGGATGTGCGCCACCTTGGCGCCGTCCTCGCCGAAAAATCAGTGGTGCTCCATCCGGGAATCGATTTTTCCGCCATTGACCGCGCCGCCAGCCGCTGTGGTCCGCCGGGGCCGGAACCGGTCATTGTCTGGAACCATCGCTGGGAGCATGACAAGGATCCGGACACCTTTTTCCGGGTCCTGTTCCGGCTGGCCGACCGGGGCCTGGCCTTCCGGCTCATCATCCTGGGGCAGCATTTCCGCCGGCAGCCGCCGATCTTTGCCACGGCCCGCCAGCGGCTGCAGGACCGTCTTCTCCACTGCGGTTACGCGGACAACAGGGAGCGCTACGCAGCCCTCCTCTGCAAAGGGGACATCGTGGTCTCCACGGCCCGGCACGAGTTCTTCGGCATCAGTGTCCTGGAGGGGGTCCGGGCCGGCTGCCGCCCACTGGTTCCGGACCGGCTGGCCTACCGGGAGCTCTTCCCGGCCCGATACCGCTACCGGGAGGGCCGTTTTTCGGCCAGCCTGGAAAAGCTCCTCTCCTCCGCTCCCCGGCTGTCCCGGTCCACGGCCATGGAGCTGAGCGAACGGTTTTCCTGGCCAATGGCCGCCCCCGCCTTTCAGGCATGGCTGACCGGCATTGGCCGGATACATGGTAATAGTTCACCGCTGACGCCAACCACAGAAACAAACCGATAGTCTTACGGTGGATCCACCTGCCCGCAGGAACAGGCACATCCGACGCACTGCCGAACTGTTCCATGGAATCAGCCGGAAGGCGTATTCGTTGCACCGCAGAGCGATGCAACGAGGTTGTGATGCGGCAGCCCGCTGTACCCCCTCACGGGATAACCAACCACCGGTTTTTTCGACCACAATGGTGTATCCGCGCAAGCCGCCTGCATCGCCGGGGACTATGCCGCTGGCGGACTGAATTTTCGCTCCGCCATGGACAGGGCTGCTCTTTTGCGATAGGGTGACAGTGTATGCAGCGTCACGTCAATCCACTCCTGTATCCCATCCTTTTCTTTGCCCTTGCCATTGTTGCCGGTGCCCTGCTGCTCCACCTGGACATCAGCACCACCGGCCGCGGCATCACCTGGGTGGACGCTCTTTTTACCGCCACCTCGGCCACCTGTGTCACCGGTCTGGCCGTGGTGGATACCGGCACCGCCTTCACCCGCTTCGGACAGGTGGTGATCCTGGTCCTGATCCAGACCGGCGGCCTGGGTATCATGACCCTGGCCTCCCTGGCCCTCTATCTCATGCGCCGGCGGGTCTCGCTCCTTGACCGCATCGCCGTGGGGCAGAACCTGCTCCACGACGCCTCCTTCAGCCTGGGCCGGTTCCTGGTCTCCATTGCCCTGCTCACCCTGGGAGTGGAGCTCGCCGGTGCCCTGCTGCTGCTCCTGCTGCTTCCTGACGAAATCTCCGCCTATTCGGCCCTGTTCCACTCGGTTTCCGCCTTCTGTAATGCCGGCTTTTCCCTCTATGCCGACAGCCTGAGCCGCTGGCAGGACAACCTGCCGGTCAACCTGGTGTTCATCGGGCTCATCGTGCTTGGCGGTATCGGCTTTTCCGTGCTCGTGGAGAGCGGCACCTGGCTTGCCGCCCGTTGCCGGCGGCGCCGTCCGCGGCAGCGGCTCACCTGGTATACCAGGGTGGTGCTCTCCACCTCGCTGCTGCTGGTGGCCGGTGGCGCCGCCGCCCTGCTGCTCAGCGAGCATGTGGGCTATCACCGGCCCGTGGCCCTGCATACCGCCCTCATCACCTCCCTGTTCCAGTCGGTCACCTGCCGGACCGCGGGTTTCAACACTGTTGAGATCGGGAATATGACCGATGTCTCGCTCCTGATCATGATGTTCCTGATGTGGGTCGGTGGCGCCCCCGGTTCCACGGCCGGCGGTATCAAGGTGACCACCTTGCGGGTGGTGATCGCCTTTTTCCGGGGCCGGACCCTGGGCCGGCGGCAGAGTGTCATCGGCTCCATCGCCGCCGGCCGCGGCACGGTGAACCGGGCCCTGGTGCTGGTGCTTTTCTCCCTGGGGACCGTCGCCCTGGCCGTGCTGATACTGCTGGTCACCGAGGGTGGCGACATCCCCCATGGCGCCTCGCGCGGACTGTTCCTGGAAGTCGCCTTCGAGGTGGTGTCGGCCCTCGGAACCACCGGGCTCTCCACCGGCCTGACTCCCGGCCTGACAGGTGCCGGGAAATGTATTATCATGCTGCTCATGTACATCGGCCGCCTGGGCCCCCTGATCTTCATCGCCGTGCTGCAGGAGTTCCAGAAGGAGGAGATCGTGTTTCGACCCGAGGGGGACCTGCTCATCGGCTGAGGGCCTTCTCCGAAACGGAAGGACCGGAAGCGGAAAAATGAGGAATATGGTATGAAAAAAGAGATCGCGGTCATCGGCCTGGGCAAGTTCGGCTTCTACTTCGCCAGGACCCTGGCCGAGCTCGGCACACCGGTGATCGGTATCGATTCCCACGCTTCCCGGGTGCAGCGGGCCCGGGACGTGCTGACCCAGGTCTTCCGCGCCGACGCCACCAGCTCCGAGGCCCTGGAACAGCTCGGCCTGGGCGAGGTCCCCCACGTGCTGGTCAGCGTGGGCGACTCCATTGCCGCCTCCTCCATGATCTGCATGTATCTCAAGGAACTGGGCGTGGAGCGGGTCTGGGTCAAGGCGGTGAACCCGGACCACCAGAGGCTGCTCTACAAGCTGGGTGTGGACGAGGTGATCATTCCGGAACAGTTCGCTGCGGTACAACTCGCCTCCAGGGTGGCGATCCCGGGCTTTCTCCAGTATGCCACCTTTGACTCCGAGATGTCGTTCCAGGAACTGGTGGTGGACAGATGGGCCGGCCGCACCCTGCGTGACCTGGACCTGACCAACAGGCGCGGTATCCAGATCATCGCCATCCGCGGCAAGGATGAAAAAAATTTCCACTTCCTGCCCAGCGCCGATTACGTGCTCAGGAAGGGGGATCACCTGGTGGTGATCCGCAGGACCAGTGACATGGGCGAGATCCGCGCCTGATAGCGCCCCGGAGGGAGAAGAGAGGAAGAAGTGATGGCAGACAATATCATCCTGATCGGTTTCATGGCCGTGGGCAAGGGGCGGACCGCCCGCGCCCTGGCACGGGCCACGGGGCGTTTTGCCGTGGACACCGATGACCTGATCGAGAGCATGGTCAAGATGAAGGTCCGCAAGATATTCGCCCGTCACGGCGAGGAACACTTCCGGGCCCTGGAACAGCGCACCGCCGACTGGCTCGAGCAGCACGTCTCCGCCACCATTGTCTCCACGGGCGGCGGTTTTTTCATGGTGAACAACCTGCATCGCCTGGGACGGGTGATCTATCTCCACTCCAGTCTGGAGGGCATCCTGGCCGCGGTCCGCCGCCACCCCAATGCAGCGAAGAAGATCGCCAAGCGGCCGCTGCTCCGGGACATGGACCGGGCACGCCACCTCTATGACCGGCGCCTGCCGCTCTACCGGGGCGCCTGCGACACGGAGGTCGACGTGGAGGGGCGCACCATCGACGAGGTGGCGGCCGAGATCCGCGACCTCATCTCTTAAGCCGGAGAGGGACATGGCCGATATCCTGCGCTACGTCAAGGGGACCGATCCGGACCTCGATGCCTGGGTGACCAACTTCTACACCGAGAACCACCTTGCCTACGAGGCGTTTCCGGACATGGTCGCCTCGCCCGAGCAGCTCAACTTCATCATTCATATGGACGGCGAGCGCTACTACTACCCCTGCTCGGACGAGCTGTTTGCCGCCATCATCGAAAAACGGGCCGATACCCTGCTCACCTCGGCCTATATGGAGATCTGGGCCCGCCTGGAGAAACTGGTCCGCAAGGTGATCGGCGACGACTACAAGCAGCGCTATCTCCTCAGCCTGCTCTCCATCAAGTTCCAGCATGAGACCACCTCCAAGGTCCAGCTCCCCGGCCGCCTGGACAAGCGGCTGCGGGGGATCTTCACCACCATCAGCGAGATCAGCCGGCCGCTGGCCGCGGAAAAGGAGGAGGAGAACCGGCGGGCGGCGGCCTTCCTTGAATCCAGCCGTTTCCAGGATGCCTTCCACTCCCTGGAAGGGCTCGAGATCGGGGCCGATACGACCCTCACCGACATCGACCTGCAGATCCCCCTGCTGCGGCTGCGCCGCCTGCTGCTCCTCTCCACGGTGCACGAGATCTGGCAGGGTGAACAGCCCCCGCCCATGGATGAGCTCCGGCGGCTCATGAACCGCCCCATCGAGTCGGAGAGCTGGGACTGGTTCTGCCGCTGGCTGCGCAAGGTTCTGGACGGGGAACGACGGCCGTGCATCCTCTGGCTTGCCGGCCGGTCGGGCGAGATCATCTTTGATCTCGCCATTATCCGCATTCTGATGAAGATGGGCATCAAGGTGATCCTGGCTGTCAAGCAGTCGTTTTTCTACAAGCGGATCTCCTTTGTCGACCTGCTCGAGGATCCTCTCCTGGAAGAACTGCTCGACGAGGCCCTGTTCATCGGCGAGGCAAAGATCTCGAAAAACGAGCTCCTCGCCCACCTGAAGAGTGACTACCGGCTGCTGGTCATCTCCGACGGCACCACCGAACAGTTCAATCCCCTGCTCACCTCGGTGACCTTTGCCCGCTCCTTCAAGGAGTCGGACCTGGTGATCAGCCGCTGTCCCGGCAGCCGGGAGTGCATCAGCAACCATTTTCAGTTCACCCGCGACCTGATCTCCGTGGTGCGCGTGGCCGACGGCCAACTGGATATCCGGCTCAAGCCGCATCACCCGGGCGCCATCCGTTTCTCCGAATCCGCCCTGCGCCGCAAGGCCGAGGAACTGATCAGCCGGGTCAGGAAGGAGAAGGAAAGGGGCAAGACCATCATGTTCTATTCGGCCATTGTCGGCTCCATCCCCGGCCAGATGGAGACGGCCAAGAAGATCCTCAACGTCTTTGTCGATTATCTGCGCTCCACCCTCCATAACGTGGTGATCATCAATCCGGGGGAACATTTCGAGGAAGGAATGGATGCAGATGATATAATGTACATGTGGGAGATCTTTCAGCGCTCCGGGGTCATTGATATCTGGCGTTTCCAGACCGTTGACGATGTGGAGAAATCCTTTGCCCTGCTGCACGAGAAGGTGCCGCCGGAATGGACTGGCAAGGATGCCACCTACTCCACGGGCTGCACCAAGGAGATGGAGATCGCCATGGACATGCAGAAGAAGTACCCGGAGATGCAGATCATCGGTCCGTCCTGGGAGAAGTTCCGCCGCCGCAGGGAATACGGGGTGGGCAAATTGTATGACCGCGCCCTGGCCGACGAGGGCTGAGGCCAGGGGCCAGGTTCCAGGTTCCAGGGGACAGGGGTCAGGTGTCAGGGGTCAGGTGCCAGGGACCGGGTGCCTGGGGGCAGAGGCCGGGGGCAGGGATCAACTCCGGGCGATGCAGGCGATATGCTCGGATGCAGAGCGATCTGCCGCACCTCAACCTCGTTGCACCGCTCTGCGGTGCAACGAATAGGCCCTCTGCCTGATGTTCATTGTTTGTTCTGCCCGCTCCTGCGGGCATGCGGGTTTATCGGAGACGCGCTCTTGCCTCATGTTCTGCCACACAGAAAACCGTTGCTGCCGGCGGGTCATGTCCTCCTGGTGCTGCTGGTCCTGCTCCCTGCCGGGCCTGTGGCGGCAGCGCAGGGGCAGCAGATGGCAGGTGACCTCAAGGTGTCCTATCTCTACAGCTTCAGCAAGTATGTGCAGTGGCCGCAGGGCCCGTCCCCCGGGCCGCGATCCTTTGATATCTGCGTGATCAGGGGTGACGACCGGCTGGGTCCGCACCTGCGGCGGCTCGAGAAACGGACGGTCAACGGCCGGCCCATTGTCACCCACATGCTGTCCGGACTGCCTGATGAACAGATCTGCGAGATGGTCTATTTCGCCGCCTGCAGCAGGAGCGAGATCGCGGCAGACCTGGAGCGGCTGGCGGGCACCCCGGTCCTGACCATTGCCGATATCGCCGGTTTCGCGGTCCAGGGGGGCATGATCGAACTGACACGTGAAGATGACCGGATCCGCTTCAGGATCAATGTGGACAAGGTCCGGGGGGCCGGGTTGCGCATCAGTTCCCGCCTGCTGAAACTGGCGACCATTGTCCGGGAGATGGAATATTGAGGAACTGGTTCGCCAATCTGCCCTTCCGTTTCAAACTGACCGCCATCCTCCTGCTGGCCACCACCGTCATTCTGGGGCTGTCCTCGTCCCTGTACCTGTACCGGGACATCCGCAGCACCAGGGCCAACGTCCTCCATGTTCTCTCCACCCTGGCCTCCCTGGTGGCCTCGGAGAGTGTGACAGCGGTGGAGTTCGAGGATGGTGTCAGCGCCCGCCAGAACCTGGAGGACCTGGCCGCGGTACGTTCCATCGTCGAGGCCAGCCTCCTGCGACCGGACAAGACCCTGTTTGCCCGCTACAGCCGGGACGGGCACCCTGCGGCCAATCCCCTGCCCTGGGATATCTTTCCCCTGCCCACGGAGAAGGGGGCGCAGAAGACAGAAGAGATCGGCGGCAGGCTCCATATCGTCCAGCCTCTCTATTCCGGTGACGACCTGGTGGGCTACCTGCACATGGTGGACAGCCAGGTGGATGTCATTGCCACCACCCGCGCCCACATCCGCCTGACCGCGGTGGTGATCTTCTGTCTCTTCCTCGTGGCCTCCTTTCTCGCTTTCGTCCTGGCGCGCTGGCTGTCGACGCCGCTGCTGGAGCTGGGCGATGTGGTGACCGACGTTGCCGTGAGCCACGATTACAGCCGCCGGGTGGAAAAGAAGGGCAATGACGAACTGGGCCGGCTGGTGGATGGCTTCAATTTCCTTCTTGAACAGCTCGAGGCGCGGGATGGTGAGCTGACCCGCTACCGGATGTCGCTGGAGGAGAAGGTGAGGAAACGGACCGCGCTCCTGCGCCGGGAAAAGGAACGGGCCGAGGCCGCAAGCCGGGCCAAGTCACAGTTCCTGGCCTCCATGAGTCACGAGATCCGCACACCCATGAACGGGATTCTGGGCATGGCCGAGCTGCTGAGCCGGACCGAGCTCGACGCCCGCCAGCGCGAATACGCCCGCACCATCCGCCAGTCGGGCGAGGGGCTGCTCGCCCTGCTCAACGATATCCTCGATTTTTCCAAGATCGAGGCCGGCAGGCTGGATCTCGAGCCCGCCCCCTGCCGGGTCGGCAGTCTCATCGAGCAGACCACCGGCCTGTTCACCGAGATGGCGCGGGAAAAGGGGATCGAGCTGCTGACGGATATCGACCCGGCCCTGCCGGCAGGAATCCTGGTGGACAGGTTGCGGCTGCGTCAGATCATCACCAACCTGGTGGGCAATGCGGTCAAGTTCACACCCGAGGGCGAGGTGGTCGTCTCCTGTAGCGGGATCATTGTGGCCGGGCATGCCTGCCGCCTCTGTATCCGGGTCCGGGATACCGGCATCGGTATCAACCGGGAACATATCGAGCATATCTTTGAATCCTTTGCCCAGGCCGACGGATCGACCACCAGGAAGTATGGCGGCACCGGGCTCGGGCTTTCCATCTGCCGGCAACTGGTGGAGCTGATGGGCGGCAGCCTGCAGGTGAAGAGCACCATCGGCAGGGGATCCACCTTCACCATCGATCTGACCCTGCCGGTGGTGGATGCGGAACCCGAGTTCGCCCCGGGCCTCCTGGCCGGCAGAAGCGTGGTGGTGGCCATGGCCGGGCCGCAGCTGCGCAAGATCGTTGTCCGTTATCTCTCCTGGTGGTCCATGGAGGTGCATGTGGCCGGGGGAGAGGATGCCGCGGCCGCCACCGAGAGGCTTCTGGCCCGGGTGCCGGGTGTGGACGCGATCCTGGTGGATGAAGAGTTGACAACTGCCCCGGCCGGTCGCATGCTCGAACAGGTCCGGGCGCGTGCCGACGGACCCGGTATCGTGCTGGTGCGTCATGTCCGCAAGCCAGGGGCCGGCAGGGGAGGGGAGCCTGTGGACCAGGTGGTGCTCAGGCCCGTGTGCCGGCGGCACCTGCTCAACGCACTGCGCCAGGTTGTCGGCCTTGCCCCGGTCTGCGACGATGCCGATGAGCCTGCAGGGCAGGCCGTGCCCCGGACCGACCTGCGCCACCTGAACCTGCGGTTGCTGGTGGTGGAGGACAGTCCGGTCAACGTGGATGTGCTGGTCGCCATGCTGGAGGACCTGGGCGTCGCCGTGGATCTGGCCACGGACGGCAGGGAGGCGGTGGAGCGTTTTGCCGGCAACCGCTGCGATCTGATCTTCATGGACTGCCAGATGCCGGTCATGGACGGCTACGAGGCCACGGCAGAGATCAGGGAGATGGAAAAGGCCACCGGGCAACACGTTCCCATCATCGCGCTGACGGCCAACGCCCTCAAGGGTGACCGGGAAAAGGCCCTGGCCGCCGGCATGGATGATTACCTGGCCAAGCCCTTCAGTCAGGACGACCTGGCACGGATCATCATGGCCTGGGCCCCGGCCGCGGAAGGACAGGGGGCGCCGCAGCGTGGTGAGTCCCCGCCCGCGCCTGAGGCGCGGTCCCCGGAGCCACCCGTGGAAGATGCAGGTCCGCACCTGGACGAGCGGATGCTCACCAGCTACCGGAATATCGGTGGTGATCTGCTGCCCACCATCATCAGGAGCTATCTGGACAATGTGGACCAGTGGATCGAAGAACTTGCCCGGACCTTGCGCAGTGGGGAGGCGGAGGAGGTCGTCCAGGTGGCGCACAAGCTGAAGTCCTCCTCGGGCCAGGCCGCCGCGGCGCGGCTGTCCGCCATGCTGGCGAAGATCGAGACCGAGGCGCGCCACTTCCGTCTGCCGGAGGACGTGGCCGCGACCATCGCCGGCCTGGAGGCCGAGGTGGAAATCGTCCGCAGGCAACTGGAAGAGCTGCTGGACGAGGTGGCGGCGGTGACGGAAAAAGAGTAATTGATAATTGCAATCTCCTGCCCACCTGTGCTACCTTTGCCGGTTCTACCGGAACATCAGAAGGCCGCGTAATGATTCAGCAGCATGCCATCGGGAGTCCGCGCTTGCCTGTCTGTCGGCCTTGATCCAGGCACAACTGACGTGCTGCTGAAATTGTACGGATTTTTCCGAGAGAACAATGGCCCGACGTCTCTATCTTGTCCGTCACAGCGAGACCACGGCCGCAGATGGAGCCCTGGTCGGCAGGACCGATGTCGATGTCACCGCCCGGGGCCTTCGTGCCCTGGACCGGCTGGCGCCGCTGCTGCCGCAGGGTCCCTGTTTCTGCAGTCCCATGCTGCGCACCAGGCGCACCCTGGACCGGCTGCGCCGCTCCGGTGTCTGCATGCAGGCCGTCTTTGATGAGCGGTTGCGCGAGATCGATTTCGGCCGCTGGGAAGAGAAGACCTTTGCCGAGATCGCCGAAACCGACAGCGATCTGCTCGACGCCTGGACCGCGTATACCGGCTTCACCTTTCCCGGTGGTGAATCAGTGGCCTCGTTCGTCGGGCGTGTGGAGGAGATGCTGGCGCTCTTCCGGGAGCACCCGGCTCCGGAACTGGTGGTCATCAGCCACGGCGGTGTGATCAGGACCATGATCTGCCTGGCCCTGGGCCTGCCGGTCCGTCACTATCTCCTTTTCGGTGTCCGGCCGGCCAGCGTCTGTCAGGTGGCGCTCTATTCGCAGGGCGGCGTGCTGACCGGGCTGAATCAGCGGGGCGGCATGTAACCCCCTCACAGGGTATACAAGGTCACGATTTATCAACCTCGTTTTTGTAAGCGGTCTCAGGTGCTGCAGGTTCGTACGGTCGCTCCTGGCCGCTATAGCTTACTATGCGGGCAGGAGCGACCGTACGAAGATGTGGTACCTGTGGCCGCTTACGGCGGCATGTCCGGGGCGGCGGGCCAATCATGAGAGGAGAAGAACATGACAGAACTTGTTCTGGTCACAGGTGGCAGCCGCTGCGGCAAGTCCGACTTTGCCCAGCAGATGGCCGAGGCCCTTGCCGGGCCACGGATATTCCTGGCCACCTGTCCCGAGGTCGACGACGAGATGGGAGAACGTATCCGCCGGCATCGCGAACTCAGGCAGGACCGCGGCTGGCAGACCATCGAGGAGCCGCTGGACCCGGCCGCGGTCATTGCACGCTGCCCGGACGGGACGACCCTGCTCCTTGACTGCCTGACCCTCTGGGTCAGCAATCTCATGTACAAGGCAGACCTGCAGGAACGGCACCTGGATGAGGAGGAGGTGCGGCAGCGGGCAGAGGAGCTGGCGGCCGCGGCCCGCGCCCATGCCGGCACCGTGATCATGGTCACCAACGAGGTGGGCATGGGGGTCGTTCCCGATAACAGGCAGGCGCGGCTCTACCGCGACCTGGTGGGGCGCTGCAACCAGTGTATCGCCCGGGCCGCCGACAGGGTCTACCTGGTGAGCTGCGGCATCCCTCTGCAGTTGAAGGGCAGGGAATAAGGGAGGATCCTGCCTGCCTGAGACCGCTTACAGCATTGTGGTCGAAAAAACCGGTGGTTGGTTATCCCGTGAGGGATTACGGCGATCCGTATGGACTGATTTGTCCCTGGTCACGGAGTTGGCAAGGGACACGTTTGTTTGATTTTCACAGGGACAAGGCAGATGAAAAACAGTGATTCGGTGGATTTTCTCGAGGCGACAATCCGCAAGATCTTTCCCCAGGACAGCGAGTACCGCGACCTGGCAAAGGCCCGGCTGGAACAGTTGACCATGCCCCACTGGGCCCTGGGCGACCTGATGGACCTGGCCATCGAACTGGCCGGCATGACCCGCTCCCTCAAGCCGCCGGTGGAGCGGAAAAAGGTGGTGGTCATGGCCGGTGACCACGGTGTCACCGCCGAAGGGGTCTCGAAGTATCCCTCCGAGGTGACGGCGCAGATGATCTACAACTTCGTGGCCGGTGGTGCCGGCATCAATGCCCTGGCCCGGCAGGCCGGGGCCGAGGTCGTGGTGGTGGACATGGGCACGGCCGCCGACCTGGACGATCTTGCCGCCTCGGGCCGGATTCTTGCCAGGAAGATCGCCGCCGGCACCCAGAATATTGCCCACGGCCCGGCCATGACCAGGTCCCACGCGGTGATGGCGGTGGAGGCGGGCATCGAGGTGGCCAACATGCTCGCGCCCGAGACCGACCTCTTTGCCACCGGTGACATGGGCATCGGCAACACCACGCCCTCCACGGCCATTGCCGCGGTGCTCACCGGCAGGCCGGTGGCCGAACTGGCCGGCCGCGGCACCGGCCTGGATGACAGCCAGCTCGAGCGGAAGATCAGGGTCATCGAACGGGCCCTGGACATCAACAAGCCGGATCCTGCCGACGGTTTTGATGTCCTGGCCAAGGTGGGCGGCTTCGAGATCGGCGGGATTGCCGGCCTGATCATCGGTGCCGCATCGCACCGCAGGCCGGTGCTGGTGGACGGCTTCATCTCCACGGCCGGGGCGCTCATCGCCTACCGGATCGAGCCCTTTGTGCGCGACTACATCATCTGCGCCCACCGCAGCATGGAACCCGGCCATGCGGCCATGCACGAACGGCTGCATCACAAACCGCTGCTCGACCTGAACATGCGGCTGGGCGAGGGCACGGGCGCGGCCCTGGCCATGAACCTGGTGGAGGCGGCAGTGGCGGTGCTCACCGAGGTGGCGACCTTCGAGGAGGCCGGGGTCACCGGCACGCCGCAGGAGTAGGGAGGTGCTGCGCTCCCTTGTCGCCGCCCTCCGCTTCCTGACCATTGCCCCCATACCTGGGCAGTCGGGCATGGCAGGCGACGACCTGGCGCGGTCAACGCCATATTTTCCGCTGGTCGGCCTGCTCATCGGCCTGGCCTGTGCGCCCCTGGCCTGGCTGCTCTCTCTTCTCCTGCCGCCGGCCGTGGCCGCGGTCCTGGTCACCACGCTGCTGTTCGCCGTTTCCGGCGGCCTGCATCTGGACGGCCTGGCCGATACGGCCGACGGACTGTTCAGTGCCCGCAGCCGGGAGCGGATGCTTGCGATCATGCGCGATTCGCGCATCGGCGCCATGGGCGTGATCGCGCTCGTTGTCCTTCTCCTGCTCAAGGTGACAGCCCTGGCCTCCCTGGACAGGGACCGGCTGCCGGCCGCCGTGGTCCTGATGCCGGTGGCGGGCCGCTGCGCCATTCTGGTCATGATGGCCCTGCTTCCCTATGCCCGGCCCGAGGGCGGCCTCGGCACCCTGTTCTACAGCCGCCGCTCCCGCCTCGCCGGACTGTGGGCTGTCGGTTTTTTTCTGGCCTGCGCCTGGCTCGTCACCGGTGCGGCCGGCCCGGGAGTTGCCGGCTTCACCCTGGCGATGCTTGTACCCTTTGTCCTCTTCATCAAGGCACGCCTGGGCGGCGCCACCGGCGATACCCTGGGCGCGGCCTGCGAGCTGGCCGAACTCTTTGTGGCCCTGGCCTTTTCCTGTACCCTCTGGTGAATGGTATGCACCACGTTCGTCACCACAGATTGCGGACCTTTTCCCAGCGGAGCACGGGATGAGCGGCCATGGCGGCAATATCCGGCGCTTTGCGGCCCGCTGCGGCTGTGACCCGGCCGAGATCCTCGACTTCAGCGCCAATATCAATCCCCTGGGGCCGCCCGAATCCCTGCGCCTGGTGATCGGTCGCGCCCTTGGCGACCTGGTTCATTATCCGGACCCGGACTGCAGCCGGCTGACCGCTGTCCTGGCCGGGCTCCACGGCCTTGCACCGGAACAGGTCCTGGCCGGCAACGGCACCTCGGAGCTGCTCTTTGCCGCGGTGCGGGTCCCGGCCGCCGGCCGCGCCATCCTGCCGGTGCCCTCCTACATCGATTACCAGACCGCCTGCGAGCGCGCCGGCCTGCCGGTCCGGCACCTTCACCTGCGGCCGGAGGATGACTTCCGCCTCCGGAGCGGGGCGCTCGACGCGATCCTGCGGCCGGGTGACCTGGTCATCCTGGGCCAGCCCAACAATCCCACCGGCACCCTCGTGGACCGGCAGGAGCTGCTTGCCCTCTGCCGGCGCCATCCCCATGTCGTTTTCCTGGTGGACGAGGCCTTTGCCGGATTTGTTGACGGATACGTCAGCGTGGCCTGTCAGGCCGACAACCTGATGGTCCTCTGTTCCCTGACCAAGCTCTATGCGATTCCCGGCCTGCGGCTGGGCTTCCTGGCCGCGGATGGTGCGCTCTGTGAGGCGGTCCGGCAACAGATCGCGCCCTGGTCGGTGAACAGCCTGGCCCAGGCCGTGGGTATCCACTGCCTGGACGATCCGGCCTATCTCGAGGCTGCACGGGCGCTGGTGGCCGGTGAACGGGCCGGACTGGTCCGGCAGCTCGCGGCGCTGCCCGGGCTGCGTGTCATCCCCTCCTGTGCCAATTTTCTCCTTGTCCACCTGGACAGGGAAGACCAGACCGCCAGCCGGCTCGCCGACCGGTTGCTGCTGGAACACCGGATCGCCATCAGGACCTGTGACGACTATCCGGGACTGGATGACCGCTGGTTCCGGGTGGCGGTGCACGGCCGGGACGACAATCGTCGTCTGCTCGATGCCCTGGAGGCCATTCTCGAACCAGGGGAAAGCAAGGGGAGAAGAGCGCCGCACCGCCGGCCGACCCCGGCCCTCATGCTGCTGGGCACCGGTTCGGACGTGGGCAAGAGCGTGCTGGCGGCCGGGCTCTGCCGGGTCCTGCTCCAGGACGGCCTGCGGGTCGCGCCCTTCAAGGCCCAGAACATGTCGCTCAACTCCTATGTCACCCGGGACGGCGGCGAGATGGGCAGGGCCCAGGTGGTGCAGGCCCAGGCCTGCCGCCTGGATCCGGACGTGCGCATGAACCCGGTCCTGCTCAAACCCTCGTCGGATGTGGGCAGCCAGATCATCGTCCATGGCCGGCCCGTGGGGAACATGCAGGTGAGTGACTATGTCCGGTACAAGGAGACCGCCTGGCAGGAGGTCTGCCGGGCCTATGACAGCCTGGCGGCCGAATATGAGGTCATCGTCCTTGAAGGCGCGGGCAGCCCGGGTGAGGTCAACCTGAAATCACACGATATCGTCAACATGCGCATGGCCCGGTATGCGCAGGCGCCGGCGCTCCTGGTGGGGGACATCGACCGGGGCGGAGTCTATGCCTCGTTTGTCGGCCACTGGGAGGTCATGGCCCACTGGGAGCAGGAACTGCTGGCCGGTTTCCTGGTCAACCGGTTCCGCGGTGACGCGTCTCTTCTGGCCGATGCCCACGACTACCTGCAGCGGCGCACCGGCAGGCCGGTGCTGGGGGTGGTGCCCTATCTCCGGGATCTCGGCCTGCCTCAGGAGGATTCGGTCAGCTTCAAGGCCGGCCTCTACGAGGGCAAACGGCCCGATATCCCGCACGTGGAGATCGCCTGCATTGACCTGCCGCATATCTCCAACTTCACCGATATCGAGCCCTTTCTCGCCGAACCTGATGTCCATGTGCGCATCGTACGCTCGGCCCGGGACCTTGGCCATCCCGACGGGGTGATCCTGCCCGGATCCAAGAACGTGCTTGCCGACCTGGCGGCCCTGCGCAGGCGCGGCCTGGATCGCGCCATAGGTGCCCTGGCCGCGAAAGGGTGCGAGATTGTCGGCATCTGCGGCGGTTTCCAGATGCTGGGCAGGACCCTGGCCGATCCCCTGGGCCTGGAGGGCGAGGCCGGCGGGCGCGACCAGGGGCTGGGGCTCCTTGACATGCACACCGAACTGGCCGCGGACAAGACTCTGGTCCGGCGTGCGGGTATCCATCTGCCTTCGGGCTGCCGGGTGCAGGGTTACGAGATCCACCACGGGGTCAGCGCAGGCAGCGGTGAGCCCCTGATCCGTTTTTCCGAGGGTGGCTGCGGCCTGGAGGGGCACGACGGCCGGGTCTGGGGCAGCTACCTGCATGGCATCTTTGACGACGACACCTTCCGGCGCTGGTTCATCGACCGGCTGCGCATCCGCAGGGGACTCGGGAAACTCCGGGGCAGGGGGACGGCCTATGATCTCGAACCGGCACTGGACCGGCTGGCAGACGTTGTCCGCGCAAGCCTCGACATGACCGCTGTCCGGAGACTGCTGCGGCTGTGATGATCTCCTGTCCCGCAGCCCTCTGGCTGGCCTGCCTGCTTGATCTGCTCCTGGGCGATCCCCGCTGGCTGCCCCACCCGGTCCGGCTCATGGGCCGACTTGCAGCAAAGATTGAGGGAATGGCCAGATCTCTTTGCGGGAGCGGAAGAACTGCGGGTATTGTCACCGCGGTCCTGGTCCTGATCGTCACCGGCGGCACCTGTTTCCTGCTCCTGGCCTTCCTCTTCCTGCTTCATCCCCTGGCCTGTACGGCCGCCGCCATCCTCATGCTCTATACCGCCATCGCCATCCGCGACCTGCTCCATCACGCCGGGGCAGTGTACAGGGCCCTGGGGGGAGGGGACGGCGCAGGCAGCCTGGACGCGGCCCGGGAAAAAGTGGCCATGCTGGTGGGCCGGGATACCGACCGGCTCGACGAAAGCGGCATTGTCCGGGCCTGCGTGGAGAGCGTGGCCGAAAACATGGCCGATGGCATTGTCGCGCCCATCTTCTGGAGCTTTGCCGGCGCCCTGCTGGCCTCCGGCTCCGGAGCGGAGCAGTGGGCGGTCCCGGCCGCGGCCATCGGGGCCATGCTCTACAAGGCCGGCAACACCATGGACTCCATGTTTGGCTATAAAAATGAGAAATACAGGGAGTTCGGGTGGTTCCCGGCCAGGTTCGACGACCTGCTCAACCTGGTTCCGGCCCGTCTCTCCGCCCTCTGCATTGTCGTGGCGGCCCTGCTTGCCGGTGGTACGCCCGGCCGGGCCTGGAAGATCCTTGTCCGT
>JALSNC010000150.1 GCA_026987195.1 Desulfobulbaceae bacterium
GCCGGAATCTGCCGCCGCCCGGCCCGGCCAGGGCAGCAGAACAAGGGTGAACAGGGTAAACAGCAGGGGAAGCCTCGGTGTCATGGCGTGTCTCCTCGGATTGCGGGCTGCCTGGCGGAAAGGGGACAGCGGCGGAAAGGCAGGCCCTTTACCTTCAGAGTATACTGGTCTCGGAACCGGTGTCAAGGCGGGCCCGGTATATGGATGTGGCATGGAGGTCATCGCATCCATGTGCCTGTTCGGGCCATCCGGAGCATCGCTCAGGCCAATACCAGGAGATCGCCCTCCTGCGGCAGCACCAGGGTCGGGTGGCGTGCCAGGATGGCGGTGATCTCGGGGCCATGCTCCTGTCGGGTACGGCCTTCCAGGTGCACCAGGGCCAGGCGCCGGATGCCGGTCCGCTTCGCCAGGCGGAGGCAGCCGCCGATGGAGCCGTGCCCCGGAACCTCGTCCTTGATCCGGAAGGCCTCGTGGATGGCAAGATCACAGTCCCGGACCAGGGCGGCCACCCGGTCACCGGGCCGGCCGTCGCCGCTGAAATACAGACGGGAACTGCCGTCGTCAAGGAGCAGGCCCAGATTGGGCTGCGAGTGGCGGGTCGGCGCGGTGCGCCACCGCAGGCCGGCCAGCGACAGGGCACCGGCCGGTGAGGCGACATGGAAACGGAGGGCAAAGCCGAGTTTGGCCATGAAGCCCGGATAGGCCATCTCCATCAGGTGCCGGATCTTCTGCTCGATTGCCTCCTGGCCGACCAGGGCAAGCTCCCTCCGGCGTCCCATGTCCAGGAAGCGGAGCAGGAGCAGAGGGATGCCGAAGAAGTGGTCACCGTGAAAGTGGGAGATCCAGACCGCATCCAGCCGGTCGGGATCGTCGCAGGCGGCAAAGAAACGGTGGGCGGCGGTAAAACCGCAGTCCAGGAGCACCGTGGCGCCGTCTGCGGTGGTCAGCAGGACCGAGGTGTTGCCGTGGCGGGGGTCGCAGGCCTCGCCCACGCCGAGGAAGAGCGCCTTCATTCCGACTCCCCGTTCGCCTGGCCGCGGCGGCGGACCGGCAGTTCGGCCGGCAGATCAATGATCGTCTCCACCAGGCCGGCGAACGAGCCGTGCCGGTACCAGGGCACCTGCTGGACCAGCCGCTTCCTGCGGCCGTTGTCCGTGATGTAGGTGGAGCCCTCCTCCTGTTCCAGCATCCTGCGGATGGTCTTGCCGGAGGCCGCTGAGTGGCAGGCGTACAGGCTGCGGCCGATGAGTTTCCTGCCGCCGTAGCGCCGGAAGTTTTCCGCTGCCGCCCTGTTCATGGCAATGATCGTTCCCTGCCGGTCGCAGACCGTGATGGCGGCGGGATAGTCTCCTGTCCAGTCGAAATCCTGTCTGCTGTTCATGGCTGTGCAGGCGGATCTTGGGCCGGAGTGAGACCGGCCAGCCGCTCGGGCAGGCGCTCCGGCGGCAGGTTGAGGGTGTGGAACAGGTGCTTTTCAAGTTCCACGCATTTCTGGAAGTTCTCCCGGATCAGCTCGTGCAGCCGTGGATCATTGTGGCCATAGTGATCCAGGATATAGGCCAGCCGCTGATCAAGGCTGACGATCTCGGCGTGACGGACCCGCTTGTCGGCATAGTAGACGATCTCGGCCGCGGTGAAGATGCCGGCGGCATACCGCCCGGGGTCATGGTCACGCAGGATCACATGTTCGGCCACGATCCTGGCCACTTCGGGAAAGCCGTGATCGCGGCAGATCTCGGCCCCGACCCGGGCGTGTTCGCAGGAGCCGTCCAGGCACGGGGTCTTGGCGATATCGTGGAGCAGGGCACCGGCGATCACCAGCCTCCGCTCCGGAAGCGCACGCCCGGGACGGAGCATCTGCAGGTCACGCACCAGCTGGTCCGCCACCCTGGCCACCACCAGGGAGTGGTGGCGGATGTTGTCCAGCATCCGGTACTGTTCCATCAGGCGGATGCAGAGGCCGAGATCGGGAATCCGCATGGGGTCATCAGGGCATGACGCGGCCCGCGCCTCAACGGCCGCTGAAACGGTGCACCGCGTCCACCGCGATCCGGGCCTGTTCGGGCGGGGTCTGGGGCACGATGCCGTGGCCGAGGTTGAAGATATGGCCCCGCGCCTGCCGGGCATCCTCGAGGAGCTGCCGGATCCGCTCTTCCAGCTCTTTGCGGGGCAGGAACAGGGCAATGGGATCCAGGTTGCCCTGGACGGCATGATTGCCCACCTGCCGGATCGCATCCCCGATGTTGATCCGCCAGTCCAGGCCGAGGACGTCGGCACCTGCGGTGGTGGCATGGCCGAGCAGGGTGGAGCCGTTGTTGGCAAAATAGATGATCGGCACGTCGGTGACGGCGCGCAGGTCGCGGATGATGGCCTGGACATAGGGCAGGGCGAACCGCCGGTAGTCCCGGGGCGCCAGGACCCCGGCCCAGGAGTCGAAGAGCTGCAGGGCCTGTGCGCCGGCCCGGGCCTGGGCCTGCAGGTAGGTACTGGTGCAGGCGGTGATCTTGTCCAGCAGCGCCCGGTAGAGCTCGGGGGCCTGGAACATCATCTTCTTGGTCTCCAGGAAGACCTTGGAGGACCCGCCCTCGATGAGGTAGGTCGCCAGGGTGAAGGGGGCGCCGGAAAAACCGATCAGCGGCACGGACAGCTCGCGACGCAGGAGCCGGATCGTCTCCATGACAAAAGGCATGGTCTCCTCCGGGTCCGGCACCTGCAGCCGGTCCACGGCCTGCCGGCTGCGCACCGGGTCCGGAAACACCGGGCCGCGGCCTTCGTGGAACTCAAGCGTCAGTCCCATG
>JALSNC010000151.1 GCA_026987195.1 Desulfobulbaceae bacterium
TCGACGATCACGACAACGTCTATGTGGATTCGCCCAACGGCGGCCTGGACGGGTACCAGGAGCCACGCACCGATATTCCCTACCCGGTGCGTGACACCTTTTTCGTGCCCAAGCTGTGCAACATGTGCGAAAAGCCCTCCTGTGTCCAGGTCTGTCCGGTGGGGGCCACCTTCCAGACCGAGGACGGGTTCGTCCTCATCGATCAGAAACGGTGCGTGGCCTGCGGCTACTGTGTCCAGGCCTGTCCCTACTCTGTCCGCTTTATCAATCCCGTCACCAGGACCGCTGACAAGTGCACCTGGTGCTACCATCGGGTCCGCAAGGGGCTCCTGCCCGCCTGTGTCAACGTCTGTCCGGTGCAGGCCAGGAAGTTCGGCGACCTCAATGACCGCGAGTCCGAGGTCTACAAGATCCTGCACCTGCCGCATGTGGTGTCGGTCCTGAAGCCGGGCATGGGCAACAAACCCTCGCTCCATTATGTCGGCCTGAGAAGGGAGGTGGTCTGATGAGTCCTGAACATGGCGCAACCGTTGCCGAGGCACTGACACGCTACATCTTTCCCAACGATCTTCATGTCCACTGGAGCCTGATGATCGTGCTCTACCCCTATATAACAGGTATCGTGGCCGGGGCCTTCATCGTCTCCTCCCTGTACCATGTCTTTCATATCAGGGCACTCAAACCCATTTCCAGGTATTCCCTGATCTTTGCCCTTGCCTTTCTTGCCTGCGCCACCCTGCCGCTGCTCAACCATCTCGGCCATCCCGAGCGGGCCCTCAACATGATGCTCACCCCCAGCCCCACCTCGGCCATGGCCGGTTTCGGCTACATCTACTCGGCCTACGGGATTGTCCTGTTGCTGGAGATCCTCTTCATCTACCGGCCCACCCTGGTGGCGCTGAAAAAGGAGGCCACAGGTCTCATGAGCGCGGTCTACACGGTGCTGACCATCGGCTCGGACAACCTTTCCCCGCGTGCCCTGGCCCTGGACAGGAAGGTGATCGCCTTCCTGGCCGGGATCGGCATTCCCATGGCCTGCACCCTGCACGGCTATGTGGGCTTCATCTTCGGCGGTGTCAAGGCCAATCCCCTCTGGGCCACCCCCCTCATGCCGGTGATCTTTCTGCTTTCTGCCTGCGTTTCCGGAATCGCCGGCATCATCCTCTCCTATGTCCTGATCAAGAAGTTCGCCGGCGAGTCCGTGGACATGGAGTGCATCCGCACCTGCATCAAGTTCCTGTGGGGATTTTTCATCCTCGACTTCGTCTTCGAGATGCTGGAGCTCTTCTCCCACGCCTACATGGCGACCCACCACTGGCACACCCTGCGCGAACTGCTCTGGGGTCCCCTGTTCGGCTCCTACTGGATCGCCCAGGTGGGTATCTTTTCAGTGATCCCCTTCTTCATGCTCGGCTGGCTCTCCCTGTTCCGGCTCAGCGACGCCACGGTCAGGATCTGGGGGTCGGTGGCCTCGTTCATGATCTTGGTCCAGGTCCTGCTCATGCGCTGGAACGTGGTCATCGGCGGCCAGCTCATGAGCAAGAGTGAACGTGGCGCCACCTATTACCATCCCGGCTGGTTCGAGAAGGAGGGCATCCTGCCGTCCATCATCATCATGCTCCTGCCGCTGGTCATTCTCTATGTCCTCAGCAGGATATTCCCGCTCTGGCAGACAGAGGATACCGCTGCCGGTGAGGAGAGCGCCGGATAACAGGGCAGGAGAGTGCCCGGTCACATGAACCCGACGAAAAAGGAGGTGCGGACATCATGTAAACCCGCGGCCGGGCCTGGGTGCCGGGCCGCAGCCACGACGAAACAGGCAGCCTGAATCCTGCAGTTGTCCGGCATCCGGATGCCGGGACACTCTGCATGCCCGCAGGAGCGGGCACAACCCTGTGAAGGGATATGACAGAAGGTGTGGCCGTTGCACCGCAAGGCAGTGCAACGAGGTTGAGATGCGGCAGGCCGATGGACGTCTGCGCAGGCCGCATTCATCGTCAGCAGCCGGATTTTTTTGATGGTCCCGGTCGGTTCCGTCAAGTGGAGGTCAACGTTTGATATCAGGAGGAAACTGTATGCAACATCTGAAGAAGACATTCTGTATCATGATTCTCGGGCTGTTTGCTGCCGGGTCGGCTCTGGCCACCACCCAGCAGTCCAAGGACACCCAGAATCTCAAGGTGAAGGAGATCAATGTCAAGTGTATCAACTGCCATCTCAAGGAGAACAACTCCCTGGTGCAGCAGTGGCGCAACTCCCCCCATGCCGCGGCAAAGGACGGGCAGGTCGGCTGCTACAACTGCCATGCGGCCAGCAAGGGCGATGAGCTTGGCTATGACCACGAGGGCGCCTTTATCAAGACCATCATCAGTCCCAATGACTGTAAGTTCTGTCATGAGCGGGAGGTCAAGGAGATGGTCAACTCGCACCACGCCACGGCCGGTGAGATCATGGCCTCGCTGGACAACGTGGTGGGCGAGGTGATCTGCTCCATGGAGCCGACCAAGGCCGACGTGGTCAACGGCTGCTGGCAATGCCACGGCTCGGTCATCAGGATCAAGCGGGACAAGAACGGCAAGCCGCTCAAGAACGAGGCCAAGGCCGTCATGATCGACTACATGACCTGGCCCAACACCGGCATCGGCAGGATCAATCCGGACGGCTCCAAGGGCTCCTGCATGGCCTGCCATTCCAAGCATTCCTTCCGGGCCAGTGTTGCCCGCCAGCCCGAGAACTGCGGCAAGTGCCACCTGGGTCCGGATCATCCCCAGGCCGAGATCTATGCCG
>JALSNC010000152.1 GCA_026987195.1 Desulfobulbaceae bacterium
AGGTTCTTGAGAGCGTCCCAGACGTGCTCTGTGCCCGAGAAGATATCAGCGTGGGCAAAATCACTCAGGTCGAAAAAGGATGCGGCGTCAAACATGGGGACTCCGGGCTGGGTAAAGGTTGGGTAAAAGTATCGGTGTTTTCAGGTGGTTGCCGATAGCGGTGAACTGTTACAACAAGGTTGGCGGGGACAGTCTCCGGGCGCCGTGGCAGATCCGGTACGGATCGCTGTCCGGACGGGGGCCGGGCCGGAAACCGCGGCTGCATACCTTCTCTATATTGAGCCCCTCGAAATTATTCAAGGAAAAACTGTCGCCGACAGTACGGACTCCGGAGGCGCAGGGAATGGTCCCGACCACAATGGTGTAATCGTTCTCAGGGGCCGCAGATTTGCGCAGGCGTGCCTGACCGCAGGTAAGCGACCGTGGGGAGACTCCGATAGCCTGCCTGTGCGGGCAGGCACGACCGTGCAAAGATGCGGCTCCTGTGAGCGTTTACATTCATACCCCGGCTTGACTTCCGGGACTGTGATGTTTACCTTCTCTTGACCATCGTGCGGGCCATACGACGCCCGGAGTCCTTGTCTCTGCAGAAAAAGTCCCTGTTTCAACCTGTTGGTCGATGTCTCCGCATCCGGAGGCGGTCACGTCCATGCAGCCGCCGGCAAAGAGCACCGAGGGGCGAGCATTTCATCTGCAGCTGCTGCTGACGCGGCACCGAAGAAGTGACCGTTTGCTGCTGACGACAACTACCTTGAATTACCTGGACTTTTTGTAAAAGTATGTTGTTCCGGACCGGAACAGGAGGAGAAAAACGTGGAATTTAACGATTCGTTGTCCACAAGCATGGATGACTTCGGAGAAAACACCCAGGATCTCGAGATCCCCGAATCCCTGCCCATGATGGCGGTGCGGGACGTGGTGGTGTTCAATTATATGATCATACCGCTGTTTGTGGGCCGGCCCGGCTCCATCGAGGCGGTCAACGAGGCCATGAACGGCGACAAGCTGCTCATGCTGGTCACCCAGAAGGATGCGACCCGGGACAATCCCGAGCCCGATGATCTCTACCGGGTGGGCATGGTCTCGATGATCATGCGGACCCTGAAGCTGCCAGACGGCCGCCTCAAGGTCCTGGTCCAGGCCCTGTCCAAGGCCAGGATCCGCTCCTTTCTCCAGACCGATCCCTGCTACCGGGTGGAGATCGAGCTGGTTGAGGAACAGGAGAGCACCGAGATCACCGTCGAGGTCGAGGCCCTGATGCGTACCGTGCGCGAGCAGACCGAGAAGATCATGTCCCTGCGGGGCATGCTCTCCTCCGACCTGATGATGATCATCAACAACATCGAGGAGCCGGGCCGGCTGGCCGACCTGGTGGGGTCCAACCTGCGCCTCAAGATTTCGGAGTCCCAGAAGATCCTCGAGACCGTGGATCCGGTGGAGCGGCTGCGCCTGGTGGCTGATCTCCTCCACAAGGAACTGGAGGTCTCGACGGTCCAGGCCAAGATCCAGTCCGATGCCAAGGAGGAGATGTCACGATCGCAGCGGGAATATTTCCTCCGCGAGCAGATCCAGGCCCTCAAGCGGGAGTTGGGCGACGAGGACGCCTATTCCCAGGAGATCGAGGAACTGCACAGGAAGCTGAAAAAGAAACGGATGCCCAAGTATGCCAAGAAAGAGGCGCGCAAGCAGCTCAAGAGGCTGGAGATGATGCATCCGGATGCCTCCGAGGCCACCATCGTCCGTACCTATCTCGAGTGGTTCCTGGACCTGCCGTGGAAGAAATCCTCAAAGGACCGGCTCGACCTCAAGGTCGCGGCCAGGGTCCTGGACGAGGATCACTACGGCCTGGAGAAGATCAAGGAACGTATTCTCGAGTACCTGGCGGTCCGCAAGCTCAACAAGGATACCAAGGGACCGATCATCTGCTTCGTCGGGCCGCCCGGTGTGGGCAAGACCTCGCTGGGCCAGGCCATCGCCAAGGCCATGGGCCGCAAGTTCTACCGCCTCTCCCTGGGCGGCATGCGGGACGAGGCCGAGATCAGGGGCCACCGGCGGACCTATATCGGTGCCCTGCCCGGCCGCATCCTGCAGGGATTGAAAAACGTCAAGACCAACAACCCGGTCTTCATGATGGACGAGATCGACAAGATCGGCGACGATTACCGGGGCGACCCCTCCTCGGCCCTGCTCGAGGTACTGGACCCGGAACAGAACGCCACCTTCTCCGACCACTACATGAACCTGCCCTTTGATCTCTCCAAGGTCATGTTCATCACCACCGCCAACCGGACCGACACCATACCCGGTCCCCTCATGGACCGCATGGAGGTGATCCAGCTCTCCGGCTATACCCAGGAGGAGAAGATGGTCATTGCCCGCAAGTACCTTCTGCCGCGGCAGATCCGGGAGAACGGGCTCAGGCCCAGCCAGATCCGGCTCGACGACAAGATCCTGGAGATCATTATCCGCAACTACACCCACGAGGCCGGGGTGCGGAACCTGGAGCGGGAGCTGGGCAAGATCTGCCGCAAGATCGCGCGCAAGATCGCCGAGGGCGGCAAGGGGCCCTATTCGGTCTCGAAGAATACCCTGCACCGCTACCTGGGACCGCCCAGGTACCTGCCCGAGACCGAGCTGGATACCCTGGCCCAGCCGGGTCTGGTGGTCGGCCTGGCCTGGACCGAGGTGGGTGGCGAGCTGCTGCATATCGAGACCTCCATCTTCCCCGGCAAGGGGAAGCTGACACTCACCGGCCAGCTTGGTGATGTGATGAAGGAATCGGCCCAGGCGGCGCTCAGCTACTGCCGGAGCCGCTACAGGGAGCTCGGGGTGGAGCCGGACTATTTCGACACCATCGATATCCACATCCACGTGCCGGCCGGCGCCATCCCCAAGGACGGCCCCTCGGCCGGCATCACCATGACCACGGCCCTCTATTCGGCGATTCTCGATCAGCCGGTGAAGATGGGGCTGGCCATGACCGGTGAGGTGACCCTGCGCGGCCGGGTCCTGCCCATCGGCGGTCTCAAGGAAAAGGCCCTGGCCGCGCTGCGGGCCGGTATCACCCATATCGTGATCCCGGAGGAGAACAAGAAGGACCTGACGGATATCCCCGGGGAGCTGCGGAAGAAGATCACCTTCCATCCGGTCAGCCACATGGACGAGGTCATCGGACTTGCCCTGGGCAAGATAAGGAAGAACAACCGCAAGAAGAAGTCCCGCGCCAAGTAGGGAGCGGCGGCAGCTCCTGCCGGAGTCACGATGCGTCTTTCTGCCCTGTGGGTCGCCGCTCTGCTCCTTGTCGCCGCGCTGGTCGCCGGCGGCTGGTTCTGGTCGTGGGCCCACACGCCCCTCTCCTACGACACGGCCACGGTGATCCGTATTCCCAGGGGCAGTGGTGTGCGTCGGATAACGACCCTCCTTGCCGGCGCGGGAATCCTGGATGATGATCTTCGCTTTCCGCTCCTGGCCCGGCTCACCGGGCTTGGCGGCCGGTTGCGGGCCGGGGAGTTCCGCCTGCCGCCGGGCCTTTCACCGCTGGCGCTGCTCCATCTGCTGGAGCGGGGCGAGGTGGTGCGGCACCGGGTGACGGTGCCGGAGGGATGGAACGTCCAGCAGGTGGCCTCGTTTCTCGCCGCCCGGAACTGGGTCGATGCGGACCGGTTTCTCGCCCTGGCCAGGGACAGGCAGTTTATCCGTTCCCTGGGCCTTGATGAGGCAGGCCTCGAGGGGTATCTCTTCCCGGACACCTATGTCCTGGAGCGGGGCGCCACCGATGAACGTCTTGTGCTGACCATGATGGTCTCCCGGTTCCTCGCCGTCTGGAAGGAGCTGGCAAAAGATAGCCATACCGGTCTCAGCCGGCACCAGGTGGTCACCCTGGCCTCCATTGTCGAGAAGGAGACCGCCGCAGCCGCCGAGCGGCCGCTCATCGCCCGGGTCTTTCTCAACCGCCTGGCCCGCGGCATGCGGTTGCAGTCCGACCCCACCGTGATCTACGGCCTTGCCGGTTTCGACGGCAATCTCACCCGCCGGGACCTCAGAACAAGGACTCCTTACAACACCTATGTAATACCCGGCCTGCCGCCGGGCCCCATCTGCAATCCCGGTCGGGCGGCCCTGGTGGCGGTCCTCCATCCCGCTGATTCGGATGTCCTCTATTTCGTCTCCCGTAATGACGGCACCCATCAGTTCTCCCGGACCCTCAGGGAGCATAACCGGGCTGTCCGCCGTTTCCAGCGTGCTCGGAACAGGCAACAGACGAAAGAATAGTCAGCCCCGGTTCCGTAAGCGGTCCCTGGGAGCCCCTGCACCATTGTGCTCGGAAAAACCGATCCTCGGTCATCCCGTGAGGGGTTGCCCGGAACCGGGCAACAGTTCGCCGCTATCGGCAACTATTTTGAAATGCCGGGACTTTTACGATTTTTCGTGATCCGCTATTGTCAGATCTTCGCCAACCTGCTAATGATAGTGATGTTTCCCCGCAGCGGCCTCTTCTTTTCCGCCCGCTTCCCGTCCGACCCCGGAGACGATGCAACAGCGAAGAATCCAGTACATGCCGAAGCTGATCGGCGACCTGCTCGATATCATCTACAATGCCATTCTGGTCATCGATTCCGGGCAGCGGATCATCTTTGCCAACAGCCGTATGCGCACCATGTTCCGGGCCGCCGGGCATGAGCTCGACGGCATGGCCATCACCGATATCTTCATGCCCGAGGACCGGGAGCTCTTTGCCCGCAATTTCCTGGAACAGATCCGTCGGCAACAGGAATTCGAGACCGAGGCCATGCTGCGGCGCCTGGACGGCACTTCCTTCCTGGGGCTGCTCTCCGGAACCCTCTTCCACTGGGACAATCAGCAGGAGGGCATGGCCTTCGCCATTCACGACATCACCCACGTCAAGTCGCTGGAGCGGTCCCTGCGACGGTCGGAGCGGGTGGCCTTTCTCGGTCGTCTGGTGGATGATATCAGCCATCAGATCAGGAATCCGGTCCAGGTCATCGGCGGTTTTGCCCGCCGCCTGGAGGACCGGTGCGATGACCGCCGCAAGGTGCGGGCCATTGTCCGCGAGGCGGAGCGGCTCGAGGCCCTGCTCGAGACCCTGCATCATTTCATCCGGCTGCCGCGGCCCAGGCCGGAAAAGATGTCCCTGGTCAGGCTGATCCGCGTCGCCGAGGAATACCTCCTGCCCAGGGTTGCGGCAAAGGGGTGTACCTGGGTTGCCGAGTATGATCCGGAGGAGTTGTCCGGCCATTCCCTGCTCATCGACCTGCCGCTCCTGCTGGAGGCCCTGGCAGCGGTGGTGGACAATGCCTGCGAGTCCTACCGGCAGGGAGAAGGTCTGCGGCCGGTCTGCTTCCGGGTCGCCTGGAACGAGGGTGACGACCTCCCCTGTACCATGGCGGTCAGGGACCGGGGGTGCGGGATCGCGGCCGAACATCTGGACCATGTCTTTTCCCATTTCTTTTCCAACAAGACCCGGCATGTGGGCATGGGCCTGACCCTGGCCGAACGGATCCTGGAGGAGCAGCGGGGCAGGGTGACCATCGCCTCCAGACCGGGCCAGGGGACCGAGGTGGTCTTTCATCTCGGCAGGGAACGGCGCCGGCCCATCCGCACCACCCGCATCCACTGACACCTGTCCCCTGATTTTCTGGTAAAATTCCCTTGGATTTCCATCTTTTTTCTGGTAAGAAAAGCGCATGAGTAAATTGCGTAGTGCTGTATTGCAGTAAAAAACGTCGGCACCTGTTTGTGTGGTCTTCATTTTTACCCGTGTAGCCTTACGCGCCCAAAACATTCAGCCCATCACAAGGAGAACAAGGGAGCAATGTTAAAAGGAACAGTCAAGTGGTTTAACGAGTCGAAGGGGTTCGGTTTCATCGAGCAGGAACAGGGCAAGGACGTTTTTGTTCATTATTCCGCCATCGAGGGCACCGGGTTCAAGACACTCAATGAAGGCGACAATGTCGAGTTCGAGATCGTTGACGGTCCCAAGGGACCGGCTGCCGCCAAGGTGCAGAAGGTCTGATTGACCAGCAGGCGGTTTCGGCCCGGCAGGCTTTCCTGCCGGGCCTTTTTTTTGTGAAAGCACCTGCAATTCAAGGCAGTTGCCGATCGCGGTGAACTGTTACGAATTATCGACCCGTGTGGTCATCCCTGTCCGCATGCAGAAACCGTGAAGATAGCCCTTGCCCAGACCAATCCCCTGATAGGCGCCTTTGAACAGAATCTGGCCATGGTCCTGGACCGCATCGACCGGGCCGGACAGGCCGGCTGCCGCCTGGTCATCTTTCCCGAGCTGGCCCTCTGCGGCTACCCGCCCCGGGACCTGCTGGAGCGGCCTGCCTTTGTCGAGGCCCATGACCGAGCCCTGGCCGATCTGGTCGGCCGCGTCAATGGTACCGCCTGTATCGTCGGCGGGCTTGAGCGGTGTCCCGGGCCGGGCAAACCGCTCTTCAACTCGGCCCTCTGCATCGATAAGGGCCGGGTGGTGTTCCGGGCCCGCAAGCAGCTTCTTCCCACCTATGATGTCTTTGACGAGGCCAGGTATTTCGAGCCGGGCGACGCCTCGACAGTGGTGGTCCTGGACGGGCTCCACTTCGGGCTCACGGTGTGCGAGGACATCTGGGTCGAGAACTCCCCCTATGCCCGCAATCCGGTGGCTGATCTGAAGAGCGGTTGTCCCGAGCTCGACTTCCTGGTCAACATCTCGGCCTCGCCCTTCCATCACGGCAAGCTGGCCGAACGGCGGCATCTCTTTGCCCGCATCTGTCGTCAGCACCATCTGCCCCTGCTGTACGTCAACCAGGTGGGCGGTCAGGACAGCCTGGTCTTTGACGGCCATTCCATGGTGGTTGATGCAACCGGCAGCGTCACGGGCGCCGCCTGCGGGTTTGACGAGCACCTGCTCTTTGTCGAGACCGGCACCTGGAAGGTCGCAGGCGGTCGCGAGCCCGAACCGGACTCCATCGGCCAGGTACTTGCGGCCCTGGTCCTCGGGCTTCGGGACTACCTGCACAAGACCGGTTTCGGCCAGGCGGTGCTGGGGCTCTCCGGCGGTATCGATTCCGCGGTCACCGCTGCCATCGCCTGCCGGGCCCTGGGGCCGGAGAACGTGCTCTGCGTTTCCCTGCCGTCGCCCTATACCTCGGAGGCCAGCGTGGAGGACGCCCGTCAGCTGGCGGCCAATCTCGGCTGCGCTTTCCGGCTCATGCCCATCGAGCCGGCCATGCGCGCCTACGGGGATATCCTGGCGCCGCTCTTTGCCGGTCGCGACGAGGACGTGACCGAACAGAACCTGCAGGCCCGCATCCGCGGCAATCTGCTCATGGCCCTGTCCAACAAGTTCGGCAGCCTGCTCCTGGCCACGGGCAACAAGTCCGAGATGGCCGTGGGCTACTGTACGCTGTACGGTGACATGAGCGGCGGCCTGGCCGTACTTGCCGACGTGCCCAAGGTTATGGTATATGAACTTGCCCGGCACCTGAACCGGGAGCGGCAGGTGATTCCCGGGCGGATCCTCACCAGGCCGCCCACCGCGGAGCTCAAGCCGGGCCAGCTCGACCAGGACGACCTGCCGCCCTACGAGATCCTGGACCCGATCCTGGCCGCCTACCTGGAAGAGCAGCTCGGGATCGACGAGATCGTCGGTCGCGGATTTGACCGCCGGACCGTGGAAGATGTGGTCAGGAGGATCAGGGTCAACGAGTTCAAGCGTCAACAGGCGCCGCTGGGGATCAAGGTGACCTCCAAGGCCTTTGGTTACGGTCGGCGCTATCCCGTGGCCCAGGGATTTGCCGGGTAGTCAGAACAGCTCACCGGTAAGCGCTTGCAGGAGCCGCACGGAGTCTACGCTGTGCTCCGCTTACCTCTTTGCACGGTCGTGCCTGCCCGCACAGGCAGGCTGTCGGAGTCTCCCTGCGGTCGCTTACCTGCGGTCAGACACGCCTGCACAGGTAAGCGTAGACTCCGAATCTGCGGCCCCTGAGAGCGCTTACACTGTTGTGCCCGGGAAAACCGATGGTTAGTCATCCCGTGAGGGGTTGCTCACCGGTACTTGTACCTGATCTGTTACCTGCCGCACACCCTTTTCACACCACTTCCTGCTTGCCATGACCACTCCACCCCGAAAGATCATCGCCGCCCTGGTGGTGATACCTTTTGCCATTCTCCTGGCCGGATATCTTCTCTTCCGGGAACAGGGAACGAAGCGGCCCGGGCAGCTGCCGGTCACCACGGCGGGCTACGTGGAAATGTGCCTGTTCTGCCACACCACGGAAAAGCTCGACCGGGCCCATGACAGCAGTGTCCTTGGCTGTTCGCCCTGCCACCTGGGGGATGCCATGGCCGTGGACAAGGAAAAGGCCCACGCCGGCATGGTGCTCAACCCCGGCGACCTGCGGGTGGTGGACAGGACCTGCGGCGTGGAGGGCTGTCATCCGGCGGACGTGCACAAGGTGAAGAACTCGCTCATGGCCACCAACCGGGGGATCCTCTCCACCCTGCTCTATTACTGGGGGGAGCGGGAGACCCAGGACAGTGACCTGACGGTGGAAAAGCTCATGGCCAGCGGCGAGACCTCCCTGGCCCTGGATTATTTCCGCAAGCTCTGCGCCACCTGCCATCTCTGGAAACAGAAGAACGACCTGCCGCAGGCCCCGGCTTTTTTCAATGAAAAAGGCGGAGGCTGCACGGCCTGCCACCATGTCCTGCCGGACGAGGGCCGCGCAGATGCCGGGCAACTCTTCAGCGACGGGGAGGATGAGCAGCCGGCAGCGGAAACGGACGAAAAGAAGAAAAAGAAACCCCACCCCCTGATCATCAAAAAAGTGCCGGAGAAAAACTGCATCCGCTGCCACAACCGCTCCGGACGCATCGGCCTCTCCTATACCGGGATCTTCGAGTCCGAGGGCTACGGCACCCCCTACGAGAGGGGGCGGCTCTCTTCGCAGCGTCTGCCCGGTGACCGGTTCTACCTGAAGATCGCCGAGGATGTCCACCATCGCAAGGGAATGAGCTGTATCGACTGCCACACCCGGGACGAGATCATGGGCGACGGCACCTCCTATGCCCATTACGAGGATCAGCTCGAGATCTCCTGCACGGTCTGTCATGCCGATCCGCCGGCAAAGACCCGTAAGGGGCACGAGATGACCAACATCACCAGGAAGGGGGACGGCTATGTCCTGACTGGTCGTCTTGACGGCAAGGCCCACCCGGTGCGGCCACCGAAAAAGGAGGTCTGTCTCTACCCGGGGCACCGGCGCATCGCCTGCGATGCCTGTCATTCGACCTGGGTGCCCCAGTGTTACGGCTGCCATGCCAAGCGCGACGCCTCCGAGACCCATCTCGACAAGCTGACCCTGGAGGAAACACCGGGCTGGTGGGAGGAGGGGAGGTCCTACATCCGCTACGAGCGCCCCATGCTCGCGGTCTGGGGTGAACGGGTGGTGATCGTCACCCCCGGCTGCCAGGACGTTGTCACCCTGGTGAACAAGGAAGGAGAGGTGGAAGGCGGTTTCAACCGCTTCACCATGGCGGCCATCAGCCCCCACACCACCCAGGCCGGTGGCAGGAGCTGTCAGGACTGTCATGCCTCACCAAAGACCGTGGGCCTGGGAGAGGGAACCGTGGTACGCCGGGATGGCAAATGGAGCTTTGTGCCGGTGGGTCGGGGCGTGGATACCCTGGAGGGCAGGACCGTGCCCATGGACGCCTTTGTCACCATCGACGGCAAACCGCTCCAGCATGGTTCCCGCAGGGATCTGCGGCCGTTCAACAGGGAGGAACTGGAGCGTATCCTGCGCGTCGGCCTCTGTCTGCAGTGCCATACCGACTACAATGATCCGGCCTACAGGGACTATGATCCCGGCCGGCCCTGCCCGGTGTACGAGGAGCCGTGAGCGCTTACCTGCAGATTGGTGTTGAATAATTGCCGGGATTGCGCTACAGCAGACCGGACCGGTGTTACTGATGACACTATCCAGTCTTTTCCCTGACCAACAACGAGGAAGCAGCCATGGCTCACGAGAAGATCACCCTTGCAGACCGGGTCCTTCAGGTCCCGCCCTCTCCCACCCTGGCGGTGAACGCCAAGGCAAAGGCGCTCAAGGCGGCCGGTGCAGATATCCTGAATTTCAGTGTCGGCGAGCCCGATTTCGACACCCCGGCCCATGTCCGCGAGGCGGGCAAGAAGGCCATTGACGACGGCCATACCCGCTACACCGCGGTCCCCGGCATTCCGGAGCTGCGGCAGGCGGTCTGCGACCGGTTCCGCGAGGACCACGGCTGGGAGTATACCCCGGACCAGATCCAGGTCTGCTGCGGCGGCAAGCACGGCCTGTACAATATCTTCCAGGCCATCCTCAATCCCGGTGACGAGGTCCTGGTGCCGGCACCCTACTGGGTCTCCTATCCGCCCATGGTACAGCTGGCCGGCGGGGTGCCGGTGGAGGTGGGCCTGGACGAGGGCATGGACTTTGATCTCAATCCGGAGACCCTGGCCGCGGCGGCCACCGACCGGACCCGGGCCATCTTTCTCAACAGCCCCTCCAATCCCACCGGTTCGGTCTTTTCGGAGGCCGCCCTGCGGGCAGTGGCCGATATGGCACTTGAACGGAACTGGCTGGTGGTGAGCGACGATATCTACGAGACCATCACCTACGGCGACGGGCCGCTGCCGCACATCCTCGACGTGGAGCCGCGCATGCGGGAGCAGACCATCATCCTCAACGGCGTGTCCAAGTCCTTTGCCATGACCGGCTGGCGGATCGGCTACTGTGCCGGCCCCGAGTACATCATCAAGGCCATGAACAAGATCCAGAGCCAGTCCACCTCCAACCCCTGCGCCCCGTCCCAGTATGCGGCCCTGGCCGCCCTCACCGGTCCCCAGGATTTTCCCGGCATCATGAAGAAGGCCTTTGTGGAACGGCGTGATTTCTTTGTCCGGGATCTCCGGTCCATCGACGGCGTCACCTGTGTCGATCCCCGGGGCGCCTTTTACGTGTTTCCCAACTTCTCGGCCTACTATGGCCGTTCGTTCAAGGGCCGCAGGATCGAGGGCTCGGTGGCCATGGCCGACTACTTTCTCGACGAGGCCAGGGTGGCCAGCGTGCCCGGTGCCGCGTTCGGGGCCGATGATTTTGTCCGCTTCTCCTTTGCCACCTCCATGGAGGTGATCCAGGAGGGCATGGAGCGGATCAGGACGGCCCTGGCCGCCCTCGAGTAGCAGGTCAGGACTGTTCGGCCTGTTCCTTTTCCGCGTTGTACTGGGCCAGGAGTGTCTGCAGCTTCCACGGCGAGGAGAGGCACTCCCGGCCCAGGCCGCACTCCGTTATCACCTCGCAGAAACTCAGGAATTCGTCCATCAGCCGGGTGGTGACCTTTTCCCGGTGCTTGATGATGCGCAGCTGTCGCTGCATGTTGATGCCCTCGATGGGCAGGCTCTTGAGCCATCCCTGTTCCGTTTCCCGGCAGACGGTCAGCACCGAGAGGCAGGCCGCGCCAACCCCGGATTCCACCGCCTTCTTGATGGCCTCGGTGTGCCCCATCTTGGTGACCACCTTGAGCAGCGAGGCATGCCGGCCCAGTTTTTTCCTGAAGATCTCCGCTGTTCCCGATCCCTCCTCCCGCATGACCCAGGTGGTCTCCTTGAGATCGTCAGGGACACGGAACACTGACTGTCTGGCCAGCCTGTGGGTGGGATGGACGATGATCGCCAGCTCATCCTCGAACCAGGGAACGGCCCGCACCGTATCCACACTGATTCCGCCCTCCACGAATCCCAGGTCGGCCTCGCCGCTGGAGACGAGCTGTTCCGCCCGCCGGGTGTTGGAAACCAGCATGTTGATGTGGGCCTCCGGGTGAAGACGCATGAAGGCGCCCACCAGGTAGGGAAGCACATAGTTGCCGATGGTGGAGGAGGCGACGATCTCCAGCGATCCGGCCACCACGTCCCGCTGCTCGGTGAGCATGGCCTCCACGTTGCCCACCTGGTAGAGGATCTCCTTGGAGAGCGGCAGCAGGTAACGGCCCCGGTCGTTGAGCAACAGGCTGCGGCCGTGGCGGTCAAAGAGCGGACCGCCCAGCTGGTTCTCCAGCTCTCCCAGGGCCATGCTGACCGCGGACTGGGTGAGAAAGAGTTTTTTGCTGGCCCGGGTGACCTGCTGGGTCTCTGCGACTGCGATGAATATTTCCAGTTGTCTCAGTGTGATAGCCATCTGGTTGTGGTTCTCCTTTTGTCAGAAAATCAGGTGCCAGGTGCCAGGTTCCAGGTGCCAGGGGGCAGGAGTCCTGGCTCTTGACGATGAGGCGGCCTGCGGGGGTGCATACCGGCCGTGATCATCCACCTCTGGTGCCCGCTGAATTTTCACGAAAATTCAAAAAATACCACTGTGCGGCTAACGCAGGCAGGTAATTATCCGTATTCGTTCACCGCTATCGGCAATCCCCTGAAAATACCGATACTTTGGGTAAACGTTCAGCAGTGCGCCGGCTCTGCGTGATCGTGGCTGGCCGGCAGGTAAGCGAAGACTCGGTGCGGCCCTGTGCGCGCTTACTGATAATCTGGTCCCAGCCATGCCGGTCCATCAGAAAATTTTGTGGTACCTATCAGAATTTCGCCATTGTTCTGCTGCAGAGTACCATGTACTGTGAAACGGTCAATTTATTTCCCGGCAGGGGCCGTATTGCGTCGACCAGGAAAAATGAATGAAGGTTCATTTTTTGTTGACAAGTACCCGCCTGCTTAAGTAGTGTGCACAACAAATCCTGATACGTTTCATCATTTGGGTTTATGTTGCGGCGGTCAATGCCTGACGCAAGCCACTGATCAATCGCGACCGGTGCAGGGTTTCCATGGCCCGGTCATGACAGACGATGAAGATCATCCGGACGGCAGCCTTTCCCGGATGATCGCACGGTACAACGGAGAGACACGATGGATCAGCAGATTCTGACCAACATCATCTACGTTACCATCTTCCTCATCGGTGCCCTCCTGTTCGGCATTGGCCCCATCATCATCGTCAAACTCCTCAGCCCGTCCTCCCACACGCGTAACGTAACGGACAAGACCCGCCAGTTCATCGAATGCGGCATGGCGCCCATCGGCAGTGCCTGGATCCGCTTCGGCATCATCTATTACCTGTATGCCCTGATCTTTCTGGCCTTTGATGTTGATGTCCTGTTTCTCTTTCCGGTGGCTGTCGCCTACAACAGCCCCCAATTCGTGGTCCGCGATTTTGTCGAGGTGCTGATCTTTGTCGGCATCCTGTCGCTGGCCGTAGTCTACGCCTGGGTGAAAGGAGTCTTCAAGTGGGAACCGAAAAAGTACCTTCATCAATAGTTCATTTTGCCGAACTCGACAAGCTGCTCAATCTCTGTCGTGCCAATTCGCTCTGGCCGATGACCTTCGGCCTGGCCTGCTGTGCCATCGAGATGATGTGTACCGGCGGTTCCAGGTTTGATATCTCCCGTTTCGGCGCCGAGGTTTTCCGGCCCTCGCCAAGGCAGTCGGATGTCATGATCGTCGCCGGCACCATCACCAGAAAGATGGAACCCGGCGTCAAGACCCTCTATGACCAGATGCCCGAGCCCAAGTGGGTGATCGCCATGGGCAACTGCGCCATCTCCGGCGGACCGTTCAAGTTCAAGGGAAATTACAACGTGGTGGAGGGCGCGGACCAGTTCCTGCCCGTGGATGTCTATATCCCCGGTTGTCCGCCCCGGCCCGAGGCCCTGCTCGAGGGGATCATGACCCTGGAGGAGAAGATCACCGGCAAGCGCCGCTGGCCGCGCCGGCAGCCCGGCCAGGTCACGGGATAACCCTGATCGTCCGGCCGTCCTGGTGCTGCAGGGCCGGGCGGGGCGGAAGATCGTCACAGAACAGCGGGATGGATTGATGAGTATTGTAGAAGAGACCAGGAAAGCACTGTTGCAGCTTTTTCCCGAACAGGCCGCCGCCGAGGCAGAGGCGGAGGCCGCAGCCGATGCCGAGGCCGCAGCCGGAGCAGAGGCTGATACCGATGCCACGGCTGAAGATACGGCATCAACGGAGGAAGCAGGGGAGGCCGCCGGGGGTGAGGAGACGGCGGCCGAGCCTGCCGCACCTGCGAAGGAGGAAGAACCGGCCGAGGAGGGGCCGCGGGAAAACGGGGTGCTGGTGACCGACCATGCTGCCAGGGGGACACATCTTGACGTGCTCTGCGATCCGGAACAGGTCGTGGAGGCCGCCGGGATCATGGACGAGGCAGGCTTTTTCCTGGAGGCGATCACCGGCGTGGACTGGATCAAGGAGGACCGGATGGAGGTGATCTACGATTACAACCAGACCGGACCGGATCCATGCCGGGTCGTCGTCAGGACGTTCATCCCCCGTGCCAACCCGGAGATCCCGACCATCTCGGAGATCCATCCGGGTGCCAACTGGCACGAGCGGGAGACCCATGATTTCTTTGGTATCAAGTTCCAGGGGCATCCTTACCTGGAGCCGCTTCTTCTTCCTGAAGACGCGGATTTCCACCCTCTCTTAAAGGACTTCACGCCATGACCGTCCCGATTCAATGCAGACCCGACGAGGTCTTTGTTCTCAATCTCGGTCCCCAGCATCCCGCGACCCATGGTGTCCTGCGGGTCAAACTGACCATGGATGGCGAGTACATCGTCAAGGCCGAGCCGGTGCTCGGTTACATCCACCGCATGCACGAGAAGATGGCCGAGGCGGGCAGCTTTGCCCAGTTCATGCCCAACACCGCCCGCATGGACTACCTGCATGCCCTTGCCTACAACCACGGCTACGTGCTGGCCGTGGAGCGGGCCGCCGGCATCGAGGTGCCGGAGCGGGCCGAGTATATCCGCGTCATCACCGTCGAGCTGAACCGGCTCTCCAGCCACCTGCTCTGGTGGGCGGCCTTTCTGCTTGATCTCGGCGGCTTTACCCCGCTGCTCTATGCCTTTGATGACCGTGAACGGATCCTCGATCTGCTGGAGCGGATCACCGGTTCCCGGCTCACCTACTGCTACTTCCGGTTCGGCGGCGTCTACAATGACATCGACGATGAATTCATCGCCGGAACCCGTGACTTCATCAAGCGGCTCCGCTCCCGGCTGCCGCGCATGTACCACGACCTGGTCACCCACAACATCATCCTGATCAAGCGGCTGAAGGACATCGGCTTCATCACCCCGGAGCAGTGCCGCAAGTACGGCGCCACCGGCCCGGTGGCCCGCGGTTCCGGCATCAACTACGACGTGCGCAAGAACGAGCCCTACTCGGTCTATCCCGAGTTCGATTTTGATGTCCCGGTCTACACCGAGTGCGACTCCATGGCCCGCTACATGGTACGCATGGACGAGATCGAGCAGTCCTTGCGGATCATCGAACAGGCCCTGGACAAGCTGCCCGACGGTCCGGTCAAGGCCAAGAAGGTGCCCAAGATCCTCAAACCGGCGGCCGGTGACTACTACGCCGCCGTGGAGGCGGCTCGCGGCGCCTTCGGCTGCCGCCTGGTCTGCGACGGCGGCAAGTCCGCCTACCGCCTCAAGCTGCGCTCGCCCACGTTCTCCAACCTGAGCCTGTTCGGCGAGGTCGCCGAGGGCATGCTCCTGGCCGATGCCCTGGCCTTCATGGGCAGCCTGGACCTGGTCATTCCCGAGATCGATCGCTAGGGGGAAAGGAATAATTATGGATACAAGTATCTGGCGCCCCATCATCTACCTCGTCTGCTTCATGGCCTTTGCCGGTCTCAACGCCGCCTACCTGGGCTGGTGCGAGCGCAAAGGCGCCGGCCGCATCCAGCGGCGGACCGGTCCCATGGAGGTCGGCTTCCACGGTCTGCTCCAGCCGCTGGCCGACGGTCTCAAGCTGATGACCAAGCAGCTCCTTGTGCCCGAGGGAGTGGACCAAATCCTGTTCCGGATCGCGCCGATCCTGGCCATGATCCCGGCGCTCACCTCCATGGTGGTGATCCCGTTTTCCGACAACATCCAGGGCCGGGCCGTGGAGCTGTCCGTGCTCATGCTCTTTGCCCTGGCCTCCATCGGCATGATCGCCATCCTCATCGGCGGCTGGGCCTCGGCCAACAAGTATGCGGTCATCTCGGCGGCCCGCGCCGTGTCCCAGAACCTGGCCTACGAGATCCCCATGCTCCTCACCGTGATCACCATCGTCATGATCACCGGCTCCATGAACCTGCAGGACATCGCCATGGACCAGCAGGGCGGATTCTGGCACTGGAACATCTTCCGCTTCGACAAGTCGATCTTCATGCCGGTGTCCTTTCTCATCTTCTTCATCTGTTCGGTGGCCGAGACCAACCGGGCGCCCTTTGACATGGCCGAGGCCGAGAGCGAGCTGATCGCCGGTTTCATGACCGAGTACGGCTCCATGGGATTCGGCCTCTTCATGATGGGCGAGTATCTCAATATCGTTGTCGGCGCCTGTCTCACCACCATCCTCTTCCTGGGCGGCTGGAGCTGCCCCTTTGGCCTGTTTCCCGGTGTCTGGTGGTTCCTGATCAAGATCTACATTCTGATCTTCACCTTCATCTGGGTGCGCTGGACCTATCCCAGGACCCAGGTCTACAAGCTGCTGAACCTGTCCTGGAAGATCCTCATTCCTTTCTCAATGGTTAACCTGCTGGTCACAGCCGCATTTATCAAGGTGTTCTGATTATGAGTGCATACTGGAACGATGTGTTCGGTGGCGCCAAGAGCCTTGCCATCGGGCTCTCCATCACGGCGAGGGAGTTCTTCAAGCCGGTCATCACCATGCAGTATCCGTGGGAGGTCCCGGAGATTCCGGAGCGCTACCGCGGTCACATCGAGCTGGTGAAGAACGAGAAGACCGGCAAACCCAAGTGTATCTGCTGCGGCATGTGCATGCGCTCCTGCCCGTCGGGCTGCATCTCGCTGGTGGGCAAAAAGCCGGAGGGAGAAAAGAAAAAGGTGCTGACCAAGTACGAGCTTGATTTCACCAAGTGCAGCCTGTGCGGTTCCTGCATCGAGAGCTGTAACTTCGGTGCGATCCGGTTTTCCAAGGACTACAACCTGGCCAGCACCAGGAAGGAAGATTACGTGTTCGATCTTCTCAAACGACTGGAGGAACAGGGCTGATGCAAGAATTTATCTGCCAGACATCGGCAAATCCGTCGCTCTTTTCAGCCGAGGGCTTTGTGGGCCTGATTTTTCTGGTCACCATCGGCCTGATCGTCGCCGGCGCCCTGGTGGCCACCTGCGCCAGGCGGCTGGTGCGCAGCGTCGCGGGACTCGCCCTCTGTTTCACCGGCGTGGCCGGGATGTACTACTTCCTGCTGGCCCCCTTTGTCGCCATGATGCAGATGCTGATCTATGTCGGTGCCGTCGCCATCCTTATCGCCTTTGCCATCATGATGGCGACCCCGGAGGAGGGTGACCTGCCGGGCAGACGTATCTCGGCCCTGGCCGGTCCCCTGGGATTTGCCACCGGCGCTCTCCTGTTCGCCGCTCTTACGGTTCTGGCCATCCGGACGCCGTGGCAGGTCTTTCCCCGCGAGGGATCGGCGGACATGAAACACATCGGTACCGTCCTGCTCACCAGCCATTCCATGGTCTTCGAGCTGATCTCCATAGTCCTTTTGATCGCAATCATCGGCGCCCTGGTCCTGGCGCGCAGAGGAAGGAACTGATCCCATGCATCTGCTCAATCTCTACAACTGTCTCAATACCTATCTCGTAGTCGGCGCCCTGCTGTTCGGATTCGGCATCTACGGTCTGGTGTCCCGCCGGACCATCATCGGCATGCTGATCTCCTCGGAGCTGGTCCTGGCCGCAGCCTCGGTCAACTTCATGGCCTTCAACCGGTTCACGGCCCCGGATCCGGCCGTCGGCCAGATATTCACCCTGTTCATCATGGCCATTGCCGCCGCCGAGGCCGCCATCGCTGTCAGTATCGTGATTGCGGTCTATCGCAACTACAAGAGCATCGACACGGAAGATATCGTTGATCTGCACGGTTAGGCTCCGGTTCCCGGGGCAGGTTGCCGGATAGGAACGAGTTTTTTCAAGCCTTTGTAACCACGGAGTCATTCCGCGGGCACCTTCACGGTAAGGGAAAGATTATGGACGCTGTTTCCACCACCGCAAACATTGTCGAGAATTCCAACCTCCTGCTGGCGGTCATGATACCGCTGTTCGGCAGCCTGGTTGTGATGACCATGAAGAACCATCCCAACCTGCGGGAGTTTATCTCTTCGTGTTCATCCATTCTCCTGTTCATCATTGTCCTCTCCTTCATCCCCGGTGTCCTGCACGGCAAGGTCCTCTATTACCGGATCTTCGACATCCTGCCGGGCCTGTCCGTGACCCTGCGTGCCGACGGATTTTCCATGATCTTCGCCATGGTGGCCTCGTCCCTGTGGATGATCGCGGTCTTCTACTCCATGGGGTACATGCGCGGTCTCAAGGAACATGCCCAGACCCGCTTCAATGCCTGTTTCGCCCTGGCCATCTTCGGTGCCATCGGTGTGGCCCTTTCCGACAACCTGTTCACCCTCTACCTCTTCTACGAGATCGTCTCGGTCTGCACCTACCCGCTGGTCGCGCATCACCAGGACGAGGAGGGCTACATGGGGGCCCGCAAGTACATCATCTACCTGACCACTACGGCCAAGCTCTTCCTGCTGCCGGCACTGATCCTGATCTATGTCCTGGTCGGCAACCTGGATTTTCCGCACAACATCTTCACCGGCATGCTGCCCACCGATACCAAGTCCTGGGTGGTGATCATGCTCTATGTCTTCTGTATCTTCGGCTTTGCCAAGAACGGCATCATGCCGCTCCACCACTGGCTGCCGGGGGCCATGGTCGCACCGACCCCGGTCTCCGCGCTGCTCCATGCGGTGGCCGTGGTCAAGGTCGGTGTCTTCTGCACCACCCGCACCATGCTCTACGTGTTCGGCGTCGACACCATGAACGCGCTCAACCTGGGGATTCCCACGGCCTACTTTGTCAGCTTCACCATCATCATGGCCTCGGTGATCGCGCTGTCCAAGGATAATCTCAAGAGCCGGCTCGCCTATTCCACCGTCAGTCAGCTTTCCTACATCATCCTCGGCGTGGCGCTGCTCACTCCGCATTCCATCGACGGCGGCCTGATCCATATCGTCAACCACGCCTTTTCCAAGATCACCCTCTTCTTCGTGGCCGGCGCCATCTACGTGGCCACCCACAAGAAGAACATCTCCGAGATGAGTGGCCTGGGGCGGACCATGCCGTTTACCTTCGGCGCCTTTGCCGTCGCCTCCCTGTCCATGATCGGCGCTCCGCCCGTGGCCGGATTCGTGACCAAGTGGTACCTGCTGGTCGGTTCCATGGAGGCGCACCAGGTCGGCATCCTCCTGGTGCTGATCGCCTCCACCGTGCTCAATGTCGGGTATTTTGCGCCGGTCGCCTACAAGGCGTTCTTCGGCAAGCGGCCCGCCGGCGAGACCGAGACCGGTATCCGCGAGGCGCCGCTCAGCATGCTGATCCCCATTCTGATCGCGGCCACCGTGTCCGTGATCATCGGTATCTATCCCAACTTCATGATGCAGTTCGTCAAGGCGGTGACAGGATGATTAGACTGATCGAATACCTGCAGGAACACCTCCGGTGCGTTGTCTGGGCCTGCTACTTTCTGCTGGCAGCAATCGTGGTCTTTGCCTCCATGGTCGACCGGGGCCATGCCCATACGGCGGTGGAGCGGAGTATCCCCTTTTTCTGGTCCATCTTCGGGTTTGTCGCCGCGGCTGTGATCATCGGCATCGCCTACTGGTACGGCCGTTCCGGGATCATGGTTGACGAGGACTACTATGAGCGGCCCATACTCGAGGTGGACGAGGACGAGTAATCGCTTTCAGGGCGCATCATCTACCATGAATGTAGATCAACGAGGAAAAAAGAATGACTAGCAGTTTCACCCATCCGGCGCTCATCATGATGATCGGCGCACTGATCCTGCCCTTTGTCAGGGGGCCGTTCAGGAAACCCTATCTTTTCCTGGTTCCGCTCCTCAGCCTGGCCGCGGTGCTCGTCAACAGCGCCCATCCCGGTACGTACGGCGTCTATCAGTTCATGGACTGGCAGCTCGTTTTCGGCCGGGTGGACAAGCTCTCCTCGGTCTTCGCCTTCATCATGGCGCTCATGGCCGTCATCGGCACCCTCTACGGCCTGCACGTGGAGAAGGCCACCGAGCACATGGCCGCCTGGTTCTATGTCGCCGGCTCGCTGGGCACCATCTATTGCGGTGACTGCCTGACCCTGTTCTTCTTCTGGGAGATGATGGCCTTTTCCTCGGTCTTCCTGATCTGGTTCCGGCGGCGCAGACAGTCGCTGGCCTGCGGCTACCGTTACCTCCTGGTCCATACCGTGGGCGGGGTGATCCTGCTGTTCGGCATCATGCTCCGCTACCAGGCCACGGGCGATCTTTCCTTCACCCTGCTCGACGTCCAGCATCCCCAGCTCTATACCTGGCTGATGATGATCGGCCTCGGCCTGAACGCCGCGGTGGTGCCCATGCACTCCTGGCTGCCCGACGCCTATTCCGAGGCCTCGTTCAACGGTGCGGTCTTCATGTGCGCCTTCACCACCAAGACTGCGGTCTACACCCTGGCCCGGGCCTGTGCCGGCATGGACATCCTGGTCCTGCTCGGCGTGATCATGGCGCTCTACGGCGTGATCTACGCGGTCATGGAGAATGACATCCGCAAGCTGCTGGCCTGGTCCATCGTCTCCCAGGTCGGCTACATGGTGGCCGGTGTCGGCATCGGCACCGAGCTGGCCATCAACGGGGCCACGGCCCATGCCGTGGTCCATATCCTCTACAAAAGCCTGCTCTTCATGGGCACCGGTTCCGTGCTCTACATGACCGGCAAGACCAAGTTCACCGAACTGGGAGGGCTCTATAAAAAGATGCCGGCCACCTTTGTCTTCACCATGGTCGGCTGCCTGTCGATCTCGGCGGCACCGCTCTTTGCCGCCTATGTCTCCAAGTCGATGATCATCGGCGCCGGTTTCGAGACCCATCTCAACTGGGCCGCCTGGCTCCTGATGTTCGGTGCCACCGGCACCTTCATGTACAATGGCCTCAAGCTGCCCTATTTTCTCTTCTTCGGCAGGAACAACTGCAGCGAGACGACCTGGAGGCGGGCCGAGGATCCGACCTGGAACATGATGCTGGCCATGGCCACCGGCGCCACCCTCTGCATCCTGGTGGGCACCTTTCCCGGATTCCTCTACGCCATGCTGCCCTATCCGGTGGAGTACAATCCCTATACCCTCTATCACCTGGCCGAGACCCTGCAGATCATGGGTTTTGCCGGTCTGGCCTTCTTCCTGCTCAAGAAGTACCTGCAGCCGGTGGACAAGATCTGTCTGGACATGGACTGGTTCTACCGCATGGGCGGCCGGCTCTTTCTCTGGATCGACAAGAATCCCCTGCAGTGGTTTGACACCGCCTGGGGCGAGGCATACCGGGTCGTCGGTCTGCGGCTGCTGATGGCGACCTCGTTCTTCATGAGCTGGTTCGACTGGCACGGCATCGACGGGGTGGTCGACGGGTTTGCCCGCAGCGTCCGTGGTGTCGGCGGCAGGCTGCGGGCACTGCAGAGCGGCCAGATTCAGTACACGATCTACTACGCCGCCTCCTTCGTTGCCGTCCTGATGATAGCGTATGTTCTCTACCAACTCTCTTAACTGAAAGGACTTGTGGGAATGGACTGCCTGATACTCAAAGAGGGGTTTCCCCTGCTCAGTTTCCTGATTTTCTTCCCGCTTGCCGGTGCGGTGGTGATGTTCTTCTTCTCCGGCGAGAGATTTGCCCGCTGGTGGACGCTGGCCGTCACCACGGTGGAGGCCGTTGTCTCCATCCCCCTGATTACGGGTTTCGACACCACCACCGTCAAGTACCAGTTCGCCGAGATGCACACCTGGATTCCCCAGTGGCATATCAACTATATCCTCGGGGTTGACGGTATCTCCATCCTGCTGGTGCTGCTCTCCACACTGATCATGCCCTTCTGCGTGCTGGCCTCCTGGCGCTACATCAAGACCCGGGTCACCCAGTTCATGATCTGCCTGCTGATCATGCAGGTCTCCATGGTCGGCCTGTTCGTGGCGCTGGACTTCATGCTCTTCTGGGTTTTCTGGGAGTTCATGCTCATCCCCATGTACCTGCTGATCGCCGTCTGGGGCGGTCCGCGCAAGGAGTATGCCTCCATCAAGTTCTTCATCTACACCATGGCGGGCTCGGTCTTCCTCCTGGTCGCCATCATTGCCCTCTATCTGAAGAACGGCAGTTTCTTCATCCCGGACATGATGTGGCAGAACTATTCCACCACCTTCCAGATCCTGGTCTTCCTGGCCTTTTTTCTGGCCTTTGCCATCAAGGTGCCCATGTTTCCGTTCCATACCTGGCTGCCTGCCGCCCATGTCGAGGCGCCCACCGCCGGTTCGGTCATCCTGGCCTCGGTGCTGCTGAAGATGGGAACCTACGGCATGCTCCGCTTCTGCCTGCCCATCACCCCGGAGGCGACCTTCACTCTGGCGCCCTACATCCTCTGGCTCTCCATCGCCGGTATCATGTACGGCGGCTTCACGGCTCTGGCCCAGCACGATATGAAGAAACTGGTCGCCTATTCCAGTGTCGGTCACATGGGTTTTGTGACACTGGGCATCTTCATCCTCAATTCCCGTGGTGTCGAAGGCGCCATCATGCAGATGATCAATCACGGCGTCACCACCGGGGCCCTGTTCCTCTGCGTGGGTATGATCTACGAGCGGACCCACAGCCGCGAGTTGCGGCTCGCCACCGGTGTGGGCAAATACATGCCCTGGTATGTGACCTTTCTCGCCTTTTTCTCGCTTTCGTCCTTCGGCTTTCCCGGCACCAACTCGTTCATCGGCGAGTTTCTGGTCCTGGCCGGGACATTTGATGTCAACAAACCGCTGGCCCTGGCCGCGATCCCCGGCACTGTCCTGGCTGCGGCCTATATGCTGCGCATGCTGCAGAAGATCATCTGGGGCGGCACCGACAATCCCGACCAGTCCTATCTCAAGGACCTGGGGTTTCGCGAGATCATCACCCTGGCGCCGTTTCTCTTCTTTGTCTTCTGGATCGGTCTCGGGCCACAGCCCTTCATCGATCTCATGCATACCTCGGTGGTCAATCTGCTCCAGCAGTTGAACGACTGGCAGCAGCAGGCGAATGTGGCGGCCATCATCCTGCAGTAGTCCTGACTGCATGTGGAGAGAACAACGGGCCTAGACTCGACAGACTCATCAGATTTTCCGGCAAATCCAAGGAAAGGAATACCAAATGGCTATTCTACCCGAATTAACGCTTCTGTCCGCTGCCGTGGCCTTTTTCGGCCTCAGTCTCAGCAAGCAGCTGGACGGTGTCCAGACCAGGAATACCGCAGTTGCCTTCGGTATCGTCACCTTCATCTGTTCGCTGATCACCCTCAATGACCAGGGCTCGGTCTTCATGGGGGCCTACCGGGTCGACCTCTTCAGCCAGTTCTTCAAGCTGGTGATCAGCATGGGGCTGGTCTTTGTTCTCATCGCCGGTCAGAACCTGAAGGATATCGAACTGGAGATCCGGCCCGAATACTACATGTTCCTCTTCCTCAGCTGCCTGGGCCTGATGTCGCTGGTCAGTTCGGTGGAACTGATCACCCTGTTTGTCTCCCTGGAGCTTTCGTCCTTTGCCCTCTACCTGATGGTGCCCATGCGCAGCGATCGCAAGGGGCTGCGGATGCAGATGGAGGCCGGTATCAAGTACATCCTGTTCGGCGTCTTTGCCACCGGCTGCATGCTCTACGGCATGAGTTATATCTACGGCCTCACCGGCACCACCTATCTCACGGATATCGTCACCGGCCTGCAGAAGGTCAGCAGCCAGCCGGCAGCCTTTTTCGCCGTGGTCATGGTCCTGGCCGGCTTTTTCTACAAGCTGGCCATCTTTCCCATGCATTTCTGGGTTCCTGATATCTACCAGGGGGCCTCCAACGAGACCACGGCCTTTGTCGCCACCGTGCCCAAGCTCGGGGCCGTGGCCCTGCTGATCCGCTTTGTCATCCTCCTGCCCGGTCATGCCGACATCCTGGTCGGCCTGCTCATGGTGCTTGCGATCTGTTCCATGTTCTACGGCAACCTCTGTGCCCTGGTGCAGACCGATGTCAAGCGCATGCTCGGCTACTCGGGTATCGCCCATGCCGGCTTCATCCTTCTCGGCCTGCTGACGCTGAAGGTGAGCGGCTATGCCACGGTCATGTACTACATCGCCGGTTACGTGTTCATGAACATCGCCTGCTACATGGTGCTGGCCAATGTCTCTGCCAACGGCGAGAACCTGGAGATCTCCGACCTGAACGGCCTGCACAGGCGCCAGCCCATGCTGGCCTTTGTCCTGGCGGTGGGGCTCTTTGCCCTGGCCGGTATCCCGCCCATGGTCGGCTTCATGGGTGAATTCATGTTCCTTGCCGGTGCGCTGCGGGAGGGCCACATCGTTCTGGTCACCCTGGCCGCTGTCAATGCCGGTATCGCGATCTATTATTACCTGCTGGTGATCAAGGCCGCCTATACCGCTGATCCGGAGGAGCGACCCTCGGTGGAGATCGACGGTCTCACCCGGTTCACCGGGGTCCTCCTGGTCCTGATCATTCTGCTCATGGGTGCCTTTCCGTCCAAGATCATCGCCTTTGCCGGCACGGCGGTGCAGACCATCATGTGACCCCGGAAGAGAAACAGGGTATACTGGGGCGGCACAGGGGTGCCGCCCTTTTTTTTGCCAGGGTAAAAGTTGATGGCGTCGCAAAAAGTCCGATCTACTGCGTTGTAGCGGGTACGGCCAATGGTCGACGTACGCCATGTACGCCTCCGCTTGGCCGACACCGCTACGCCGTGTATATCGAACGTTTATGCTGAGCCATCTTTGGAGTGTGACGGACTTTTTACGAGTCCATCAGCAGTTGGGTATTTTTAGGCGGTTGCCGATGCGGTGAACTGTTACCTGCCCGGGGCACAGAGCGTGCGGGGCGCATGGCGGATGGCCGGCAGGCTGCCGCTGCCTGTTCTCCGCGGTTCATGGCCGGTATGGTCACCGCCAGTCGGCAGCGTACAGGAGGAGAGATATGGAGAGTGACAACGAACAGGTCCTGTTCACCAGGCGCACGGGAAGACTGGTGTACCTGGTGCTGAACCGGCCCGGGGTACACAATGCCCTGAGCCGGGAGCTGCTGCTGGCGTTACGAAGGGAACTGGAGCTGATCCGGGACGATCCCGGCGTGGATGCGGTCTTCTTCACCGGCGCCGGTGAACGGGCCTTTTCCGCCGGCGCCGATATTGGTTTTCTGCACAGGGCAACGCCCCTCGACGTCAGGGAACTGGCCCTGCTTGCAATCTCCGTGACCCGGCTCATCGAGGAGCTGGGCAGGCTCACCATCGCCCTGATCAACGGCTTTGCCCTGGGGGGCGGCCTGGAGCTGGCCGAGGCATGCATGCTGCGGATCGCCAGTCGCGAAGCACGGATGGGGCATCCCGAGGTCCGCATCGGCGCCGTTGCCGGCTGGGGCGGAACAACACGCCTGCCGCGCCTCATCGGCCGGGGACGGGCCACGGAGATGCTGCTCACCGGCGAGATCATCGATGCCGACGAGGCACTGCGCCTGGGGCTGGTGAACCGGGTGGTTGAAGGCAGTGAACTGCGGCAGGAGGGGGAACGGTTGGCCGGGCAGATCCTGGACAACAGCCCGGTGGCGGTCCGGCTTACCTGGGAGGCCATCCTTGGCGGACAGGATGCAGGCCTGGCCGGGTCTCTGCGCCTGGGCGCGGACTGCTTCGGTCTGGCCGCAGCCAGCAGTGATTTCCGCACCGGTACCGCCGCCTTTCTGAACAGGGAAAAGGCCAGGTTTCATGCGGCCCGGGAAGACCGGATCGTGCCGTCATCATCATGATGGGCAGAGGCCGTACCGGGTGACGGATCTCTATCGGCCGTCACCACGCCTCTTTTTTTTCAGCACTCCGGCAATGCCGGCCAGGCCGGTGGCGAACAGGACCATGGTCCCGGGTTCCGGTACCGGGGCGGTTCCCCGCACCGAGACATTATCGATGCCGACGACAGAGCTTGTCCACCAACCCTGTTCCCAGAGCTGGAAGGCGAGAATCGCATCCGGCGAGGTGTAGGCGGAGACATCGAGGATGGTCTGAAAAGAGCCGTGATTGGTCCAGTTGACACCGTCTGACTGCAGGTCCATGATGCTGAGCCGCATCACCGGTGTGCCATCCTGCCGGACAAAGGAGAGAAAGGTGTCCTCCCGGTGCGCCGAAAGATCGGTATAGGGAAAGGTCCAGTCAAAGGAGACCTCCAGCTGGTCGATGCCCTGGATGGAGAAGGTCTGCCAGAGGGCCGACAGACCAGCACCGGTGTCTGCCCCGAGAAGGGCGAAGTTTCCTTCCATGCCCAGGATGCTGGTCGCATACCAGCCGGCAGGAACCACCTGCACGTCCCCATATCTGTTCCATCCGGCCAGTCCCTGGTCGAAACCGCCGTTTTCTATCAGTTCCACCGGGGTCGCAGAGGCGGCCCCGCTCCAGCCTGCCAGGATCGTACAGAGAACAGCCACTATCAGTCGTTGCATTGTTGCCTCCTGTTGTTGGTGCCCTCCTCGGTTGCAATAAGCGGGCCCATGGTGTCGCTCTGTGCGTTTTTTCATATATGTAGTGTATTCATCCTGTTATGACGGTAAGCCACGATCGGCGCAGGGAGCGGTCGCGGCCTGGCAGCGCCTGCCTGTTCGTTTTTTCGGAATATTTCGCAATGCCGGAAAAAGCAGGCCGCAGGATTGAGAGCAATTCTTTCTGTTATCTTGGCCGATTATCCGTTATTGACACATTGTGGCATCATATGTCTTTCGAAATTTCGGAATTATGATATGATGGAGTTCCTTTTCGGGTCGTATCCTTCCTGGCTCCGGTACCCTGTTGTCCGTGGTGGACAGCAGATCCGGTGGAGAGGTGAAGGCTTGGAAAGAATCTGTGCCCCCAGGGAAAGGAATTTGGTGGCAACAGAAAGGCAATGGTGGTAACGTATGGAAAATTATACTTATCAGTGATCCTTGCCAATGTGGAATGATCTCAGGGCGCCTGGATCGTCATTGTGATGTATCTGGTTGTTTTTTGGATTTGTCGTCCACTGAACAGTCCAGGTGTCCGGCCTGTCGGGTCAGGGACCAGCCGGTGACACTGGTGGCCGGGCATGATGGCATAATCGCCGCCTGCGGCATTGATCATGCAGCGCGTGGTGGCAACCGCGCCCGGGCAGGGTGTCTGTCCTTTCCGAATCCGAATCTTCCGCCGTTGACAAAACCGGGTCGCGCCTGCAAAGGCGATCCTCAACCGGAGTTGTATGAAACGGACACAGGTTCTGGTCTCGCAACTTCCTGGATTTCCTGATCCGCTGCCGGTGGCCGCGGCCTGCCGGGCCGGTGCGACCGGCATCCTCGATGGCCTCTGGCTCTCCGATCAGGCCGTGATCCGCTGCCGGGAGCGCCTTCAGGCACTTGCCGGCACGCCGGCCGGGCTCCGGCTGGCCGCCAGCCGGGCCGGCCTGATTGATACCCTCCTTGACCAGGGAGACCAGGCCATCGACACCCTGGTCCTGACCGGTCCCTTTCCCCCGGATACCGCGGATACGGTCACCCGCATTGCCCCCCGTGTCGGCCAGGTTCTCGTCGAATGTCTGGACGAGGAGGATCTTCGCCTGGCCCAACGGTCAGGCGCCGGCGGTGTCATTGTCCGGGGCAACGAGGCCGGCGGCCTGGTGGCCGCCGAGTCGTCGTTCATCCTCCTGCAACGGTTTCTTGCCGCCACATCCCTGCCCGTCTATGTCCAGGGCGGCATAGGGCCGCATAGCGCTGCCGCCTGCATGGCGGCCGGTGCGGCCGGCGTGGTTCTGGACGGTCAGTGTGCTCTGGCCCGGGAATCATCCCTGCCGGATCATCTGAAAAAGCATTTCTCCTCCTTCGACGGCACCCAGACCGGGTGTCCGGAGCTGGGCCATGGTCACGGGTTGAGGGTCCTCTCGCGCATCAACCGCGCTGCTGCCGGGGAGTTCCTGCGCCGGGTCGAGGCCCGGGCTGCCGAATCTCCGGGATGGCCGCAGCTCAGGGACGTTCTCTCTTCCCTGCTGGCCACGGCGGCCTCTCCTGAAGCAGGCGCCGGCCGTGTTTTTCCTCTGGGCCAGGACATCGCTCTTGCCGCGCCGCTGGCCGAGAGGTTCGTCACCGTGGCCGGCATTGTTTCAGGAATCTGTGATCAGGTCAACCGGCTGCCAGCCGACCTCGATGCCTCCGCCATTCTCGGCGAGAACACCCCCCTTGCCCGTTCGCACCGTACCCGGTATCCCATCGTCCAGGGGCCCATGGCCAGGATCAGCGATTCGCCCGCCTTCGCCCTGGCAGTGGCCGAGGCCGGCGGTCTCCCCTTTCTTGCCGCCGCCATGCTGGGTGGAAATGAGCTGGAACGGATCGTGACCGCCACTGCGAATACCCTCGGCAGCCGTCCCTGGGGAGTGGGCCTGCTCGGGTTTCTGCCCTCTGACCGCTACCGGGAACAGGTCCGGATCCTGCTTGCCCACCGGCCGCCCTTTGCCCTCATCGCCGGCGGCCGGCCTGAACAGGCCCGGGCCCTGGAGGCGGAGGGCATCGCAACCTATCTCCATGTCCCCACCCCCGGGCTGCTGCGCATGTTTCTCAAGGCCGGGGCCAGGCGCTTTGTCTTCGAAGGCCGCGAGGCCGGCGGTCATGTGGCGCCGCTTGCTTCCTTTGTCCTCTGGGAGCAGATGCTCCTGCTGCTCGGGGATTTTCTCGCCCGGAGAAAGGGAGAGGCCGAGGAACTGCACCTGCTCTTTGCCGGTGGTATCCATGATGGTCTGTCCGCGGCCATGGTCGCGGCCCTGGCGGCTCCCCTGGCCGGACAGGGGGTACGGATCGGCCTTCAGCTCGGCAGCGTCTATCTCTTTACCGAGGAGATCGTCGCCACCGGCGCTCTGGAGAAACAGTACCGCGACATGGTGCTGGCCGGAGAGCGGACAGTACTGCTGGAGACCGGCCTCGGCCATGCCAGCCGCTGCGTGCCCACACCCTTTGCCGACGAATTTCTGCGCCGGCGGCAGGAGCTCCGTTCCCGGGGTCTTGGCGAGCGCGAGATCCGTGACCGGCTCGAGCTGCTGAACCTGGGCAAGTTGCGCCTGGCCGCCAAGGGCGTGGACCGTCCGGCAGCGGACAGCAGGGCAGAGCCGGTCCGGGTGAGTGAGAAGGAACAGCGTCGTCAGGGGCTCTACATGGTCGGCCAGCTCGGCACCCTGCGGCGGCAGGTGGTATCCGTGGCCGATGTCCACCGCAGTGTCATCGACGACGGTCGCAGCCGGCTGGAGGAGTACCGTGCCCGCCATGGCGGCAGGCCTCCGGCCCCACGGTCCCGGCCTGCGGACATCGCCATCATCGGCATGGCCTCCATTCTGCCGGGTGCCCCGTCCGTCCGCCGTTACTGGCACAACATCCTCTCCCGGGTCAACGCGGTCACCGAGGTGCCGCCCGAGCGATGGGACTGGCGTCTCTATTATGACGAGGACCAGGATGCCGAGGATCGCTGTTATTCCCGCTGGGGCGCCTTTATCGACGAGACAGTGTTCGACCCGGTCTCCTGGGGCATGCCGCCGGCCTCGATCCCCTTCATCGAGCCCCTGCAACTCCTTGCCCTGGAGATGGCCCGGCAGGCGCTGGTCGATGCCGGCTATGACCGACGGCCCTTTTCCAGGGAGCGCACCTCGGTGATCCTGGGTATCAGCGGTGCCGGCGAGCTGGGCCAGCTCTACAGCTTCCGGGCCGCCCTGCCCATGTTCCTCGGAGAGGCCGCCCGCAGGGTCACCGACCATTTTCATGACCGGCTGCCCCGCTGGAGCGAGGATACCTTTCCCGGTATTCTCACCAATGTCACCGCCGGCCGCATCGCCAACCGTCTTGATCTCGGCGGCACCAACTATACCGTCGACGCCGCCTGTGCCTCCTCCCTGGCCGCCCTCTATCTGGCAGTGATGGAGCTCGAAGCCGGGCGAAGCCGCATGGCGCTGGTGGGGGCCGCCGACTGCCTGCAGAATCCCTTTGCCTATCTCTGTTTTTCCAAAACCCGTGCCCTGTCACCCCGCGGCCAGTGCCGTACCTTTGACCGGGATGCCGACGGTATCGCCCTGGGCGAGGGAGTGGCCATGCTGGTCCTCAAACGGCTGGCCGACGCCGAGGCCGACGGGGACAGGATCCACGCCGTGATCAGGAGCGTGGGGGCATCCAGTGACGGCCGGGACCGGAGCCTGACCGCGCCGCGACGGGAGGGGCAGCTCGTCGCCTTTGAGCGCGCCTACGGTCGGGCCGGGTTCTCCCCGGCCACGGTGGGGCTCGTCGAGGCCCATGGTACCGGCACCGTGCTCGGTGACCAGGTGGAACTGGAGGCCCTGACCGCACTTCTCCGCTCTGCAGGTGCACCACCGCGCAGTGTTGCCGTGGGCTCGGTCAAGTCCATGATCGGCCATACCAAGTCCACCGCCGGTATCGCCGGCCTGATCAAGGCCACCCTGGCCCTGCGCGACCGGATCCTGCCGCCGACCATGGGCGTGGAACAGCCCAACCGGGTCCTGGAGGATGACGACAGTCCCCTGTTTCTCAACACCACGGCCCGGCCCTGGCTCAATGGCCACCGGGACCTGCCCCGTCGGGCCGGGGTCAGTGCCCTGGGATTCGGCGGCACCAACTTCCATGTCGTTCTGGAGGAGTACCGGAACAGCCTGGTGCCGCAGCGGCAGCGGCCCCTGCTCGGGTTTGCGGCCGAGCTCTATCTCTTCCGCGCTGCCTCGGCCGACGAGCTGCGGACAACCCTGGCCGCCTGGCGGCAGTGGCTTGCCCGCCACCCGGATGTCGATCCCGCCTGCCTGGCCCTGGGTGCCTGGCAGGCAGCGCAGACAACCGACGACGCACGCCGGTGCCTGGCCGTGGTCGCTGCCTCGACCCGGGAACTGGCCCAGCTCCTTGCCGAGGCAGGCGAGCATCTTGCCACGGACGCGGAGATCCGGGATCCGCGCGGTATCTATCATGCCCCCCGTCCCCTGGCAGCAGGCGGCGCTGTCGCGTTTCTCTTCCCCGGCCAGGGGTCGCAGTACGTCAACATGCTGGCCGACCTGGCCATTCAGTTTCCCGAGGTCCATGATCTTTTCGAGCGCGCGGTCTTTCTCCTCAGGGACCGTCTGGAGGAGCCGCTCTCCGCAGTCCTCTATCCCTGGTCCGCATTCCGCCCGGACGAGGAGAAGCGTCAGGCAAAGGCCCTGGCCCGGACCCGCTACGCGCAGCCGGCCATGGGAGCGGCCGATCTGGCCATCTTCGACCTGCTCGGGGCGTGCAATGTCCGTCCCGACATGGCCGGCGGCCACAGCTACGGCGAGTACGCGGCCCTGTGCGCCGCCGGTGTCATGGGCCGTGACGATCTGATCCGTCTCTCCGAGGCCCGGGGTCGTTTCATCGTCGAGTCGGCCGAGCCCGAGCCCGGCACCATGGCCGCGGTCAAGGCTGACCGGGAACAGGTGGCCCGGATTCTCGCCAACCGGCCCCATGTCTGGATCGCCAACCTCAATGCCCCGGACCAGACCATCATCTCCGGTCATGGCCGGGCCGTGGAAGAAGCGGTCCGGGATTTCGGCTCCGCCGGTATCGCCGCCCGCACCATACCCGTGGCCTGCGCCTTTCACTCGCCGGTGGTGGCCGGCGCCGTGGACAGGCTGCACGAGTTCCTGGCCGACGTCGAGCTGGGCGAGCCCCGTTTTCCGGTCTATTCCAACCGCACGGCTGCATCATACCCGGCGGATCGCAGCGCTGTCATCGACCTGCTGGGTGAGCACCTGGTGCACGGGGTCGAGTTCATCCGCCAGATCGAGGCCATGTACGACGCCGGCGCCCGCCTCTTCGTGGAGTCGGGTCCGGGCCGGGTACTGAGCAACCTGGTGGCCAGCATCCTCGGCGACCGTCCCCATCTGGCCGTACCCGCCAACCTGCCGGGCCGATCCGGCATGGTCGGCCTGCTCCATTGCCTGGGCCACCTTGCCGCGCACGGAGTGCCTGTGGACCTGGTTCCGCTTTTTCAGGGCCGGGACCTGGAGCCGGTCTCGCCCGGGATACCAGAGAGGGATACCGGTTATCCGGCTGCGGCCTGGCTGGTCAGCGGCGGCCGGGCCCGGCCCTGCAGCGGGGCGGACCAGCCGCCGGCCCCGGTCCGTCCCATGGAGCCGGGCCGGCTCTGGCCGGCCGATGGCGAGTCAGGGGCCGCCACCAGGTCGGCAGGGCTGCCGGCTGCCGGCCCGGTGAACATGCCGCCGGCCGGCGCTGGAGACCGCGACCGGGTCTTTGCCGGCTACCAGCGGCTGATGCAGACCTTCCTGGAGACCCAGGCCGGAGTCATGAAGGCCTGGCTCGGTGACTCCCGGTCGACGGAGCAGGAGAGCAGCGGCCGGGAGCCGGTTCCTGTTCCCCTGCCCCGGGAGGCGGAGAAATGCCACGTCCCGGAAGCGGTGGCAGGGGCGCCACCACCGGGCGATGTCCGGACCGTCCTGCTGGCCATTGTCAGCGACCGGACCGGCTACCCGGTCGAGATGCTGTCCCTGGATGCGGACCTGGAAGGGGAACTGGGTATTGATTCCATCAAGCGGGTGGAGATCCTGGGCGTACTGGTCGGCGAACTCTTTGCCGGAGACCGGGAGGCGGCGGCAGAGGCATCCTCGGAACTGGCCACCTGCCGGAGCCTTGGTGCAATCATCGACCGGGCAGGGGAGATCCTTGCCCGGAAAGGGGCACCGGACGATGGCAGAATCGTGCCGGGAAAGGAGACAGCGTCTGCCGGAGAGGCGGCAGATCCGAAGGAGCTGCTCCTGGGAATCGTTGCCGACCGGACCGGTTACCCGGTCGGTATGCTGTCCCCGGATGCGGATCTGGAAGGAGAACTGGGCATCGACTCCATCAAGCGGGTGGAGATCCTGGGCGCCTTTGCCGATGCCCTCCGTGCAGCCGGTCCGCTCGACGGTGAGGCACTGGAACGGATGGGCCAGGCCCGGACCCTGGCCGCGATCCTGGCCTGCCTCGACCCGGTGCCGGACAGGCAGGAAGGGGAAGACAGCGGAGAGCCGCTGCCGAGGTTCCTGCTCACCAGCCGTTCCTGTCCCCTGCAGGAGCCGCTTCTGCAGAAAGTGCCGACCCGGGGATGGATCCTGGTCACGGACGATGGCCAGGGACGGGCCACGGAACTGGCCGGACTGATCGCCGGTCAGGGCGGCAGGGTGGAGATCCTCGCGACTGCGGATATGAAGGAGGCCGAACTGCGGCAGCGGATACAGGCCCTGCGGCAGGTTCATGGTCCGGCGAACGGTCTGGTGCATCTTGCCCCCCTGGCAGCGGGGCCATCCTATGACGACCTGGACCTGGCGGGCTGGCGGGCGCGGATCCGGCAGGAAAGTGAAGTCCTCTTTCATCTGCTGCAGGAACTGGCCGTGGATCTGGCAGGGGCGGATGACGGGGTGATCCTAGCGGCAACGGCCATGGGTGGCTGTTTCGGCATTGAGGGGGGAGCGGATTTCATGCCCTGCCAGGGCGGGGTTTGCGGCCTGCTCAAGACCGTGGCCGCGGAGTGGCCCGGCGTCCGGGTCCGCTGTGTCGATCTTGATCCGGGCCTCGGGCCGCAGGCGATGCTCGATGCGGTGTGGGCTGAACTGCGATGCGCCGGAGACGAGGTCGAGGTGGGGTGGACGGATCGTGGCCGCTGCCGGCCGGTGCTCGAAGCACGGCCCCTGCCCGCGGAAGCCGACCTTGCCCTGGATACCCCGTCCGTGATCCTGGTGACCGGCGGTGCCCGCGGTATCACCGCTGCCGCGGCCCTGGAACTGGCCCGCCGCCATCGGCCCACCCTGATCCTGGTGGGCAGTTCGCCCCTGCCTCCGGAACGGGAGGATGAGACTACCGTCGGCCTGGACGAGGCCGGGATCAAGGCGGCGCTCGTCGCCCGGATGAAGGATGACGATGGCCGGGTCCGCCTTCCCGAGGTGGAGCGGGCCTGCCGTGCCGTTCTCAAGGAACGGGAGATCCGAGCCAATATCGCAGCCATGCGGGCCGCCGGTGCCCGGGTCATCTACCGCCAGGCCGATGTCCGCAGGCAGGAAGAGTTTGTCACTCTCCTCGATGAGCTGTACGACGAGTTCGGTGGTATCCACGGGGTAATTCATGGCGCCGGGATTATCGAGGACAAACTGCTGGTCGACAAGCCCGCCGAATCCTTCCGCAGGGTGGTGTCCACCAAGGCGGACAGCGTGTTCCTTCTCGCCCGTGCCCTGCGGCCGGATTCCCTGCGGTTCCTGGTCCTGTTCTCGTCGGTGGCCGGCCGGTTCGGCAATCCCGGCCAGTGCGACTATACGGCCGCCAACGAGATCGTCAACAAGACAGCCCGGCTCCTTGACCGGCGCTGGCCCTGCCGGGTGGTGGCGATCAACTGGGGTCCCTGGGCAAAGGAGGGGATGGTCAGCCCGGCCCTGGAACGGCAGTTCGCCGAGCGGGGTGTACGCCTCATCGAGCCCGCTGACGGCGTGGCCATGCTCATGGCCGAGATCTTCCGCGGCCGCAAGGGCGAGGTGGAGGTGACCGTCGGTGACGGCCCCTGGGGCGCCATCGCCGGAGACGGGGAGGAGAATACATGACCACCGCAGACACCGATACCCGCATCGCCATCGTCGGCATGGCCTGCATCGTGCCCGGCGCTGCGGATCCGCGCGTCTTCTGGCAGAATATCGTCGACGGCGTGGACGCGGTGTCCGATCCTCCACCGGACTGGGGCGCAGATTTCTGGTACGATCCCGATTCGGAGGAGAACGACCGCATCTACTGCAAGCGGGGCGGATACCTGGGTGAACTGGCGACCTTTGATCCCCTGAAATACGGCATCATGCCCAATACCGTGGACGGGGCCGAGCCCGAACATTTCCTGGCCCTCAAGGTGGCCCATGCCGCCCTGGCCGATGCCGGGGTGCCCGACCTGCCGCTCAACCGCGAGCGGACCGAGGTGATCCTGGGCCGCGGTACCTTTGTCAACCGGGGATATACCTCCCTGCATCAGCACGGCCTGTTCATCGATCAGACCCTGATGATCCTGCGCCAGCTCTTCCCCGAGTACAGTGCCGATGAACTTGCCCGGATCAGGCAGAGGCTCAGAGAGCAGCTGCCGCCTTTCAATGCCCAGATCGCGCCGGGCCTGGTCTCCACCATCATGACCGGCCGGGTGGCCAACCGGCTGGACCTGCAGGGTTGCAACTTTTCCGTGGACGCGGCCTGCGCCTCATCCCTGATCGCGGTGGAACGGGGCGTGCAGGATCTGGTGGCCGGAAACTGCGACGCGGTCATCGCCGGTGGCGTGCAGCTCTCCACCGACCAGCTGATCCTGATGGTCTTCTCCCAGCTCGGGGCCCTGTCCCGGAGCGGTCAGATCCGGCCCTTTGCCGCCGACGCCAACGGCACCCTGCTCGGCGAGGGGCTGGGCATGGTGGTGCTCAAGCGGCTGGCCGACGCCGAGCGCGACGGCAACCGTATCTATGCCGTTATCAGGGGCGTGGCCAGCGCCTCTGACGGCCGCGGCAGGAGCGTGGTCGCCCCCCGGGTCGAGGGCGAGGCCCTGGCCCTGGCGCGGGCTTATGAGCGGGCCGGGATCGACCCGGCCACCATCGGCCTGGTCGAGGCCCATGGCACGGCCATGCCCCTGGGCGACGCCACCGAGATCCAGGGCCTTGCCCGTCTGTTCGGCAGCCGGACCGACCCGGTACCTTCCTGTGCCATCGGTTCGGTCAAGTCGATGATCGCCCATCTGATCCCGGCAGCCGGCATCGCCGGTCTGATCAAGGCCGCCCTGGCCCTCTACCACCGGACCCTGCCGCCGACCCTGCACTGCGACAGACCCAATCCCGACCTTGGCCTGGAGAAGACCCCCTTCTATATCAATACCGAGACACGGCCCTGGATCCATGGCGGCCCTGTACCGCGCCGGGCCGGGGTCAACGCCTTCGGTTTCGGCGGCATCAATGCCCACGCCATTCTCGAGGAACATGCCGGTGTCCCGGAAGAGGAGTCCTTTGTCCGTCACTGGCCCAGCGAACTCTGCCTGCTTGCCGCCGGTTCCCGTGATGAACTGATCGACAGGGGCGAGCAGCTGCTTTCCTTCCTGCGTCGGGAGCGTCCTGCCCTGGTGGACGTGGCCGCCACCCTGGCCGCAAGCCTGCGCGGCAATCCAGTGCGCCTGGCCCTGGTCGCCTCGTCCTGTGACGAACTGGCCGCCAGGGTGACCCATGCCCTGGAGCGGTTGCGCGACCCGGCCAGAAAACGGATCCGCGAGAAAAAGGGGATCTACTTTTTCGAGGAGCAACTGGGACGCTCCGGCAGGATCGGGTTTCTCTATCCCGGGGAAGGCTCCCAGTATCCGGACATGCTGGCGGACCTCTGTATCCATTTCCCGGAGGTGCGCGCCTGTTTCGACAACCTGGATCGCGCCCTTGCCGACCTGAACATGGCTGTGCCGCCCAGCCGGGTCCTGTTCCCGCCACCGGGCCTGGGCGAACAGGAGCGGCAGTATCTTGCCGACCTGCTCTGGGACATGGAGTATGCCGTGGACGCGGTGATCACCGCCGACCGTGCCCTGACACGACTGCTGGAAAGTTTCGGTATCCGCGCCCATGCCATGGCCGGGCACTCCAGCGGCGAGTTCATGGCTCTTGAGGCCGCAGGGGTCATCGCTGTCGGTTCGGAGGAGGAGCTCCGCCACCATATCCGCACCGGCCACGAGATGATCCGTGAGCTGGCCCGGGGCGAGACCATGGCAGGATCGCGCCTGGTGGCCATGGGACCGGTGGAGCGGCCACTGGTGGACGAGCTGGTGGCCCGGGACGAAAGGATCTTTCTGGCCATGGACAACTGCCCTCACCAGGCAGTGCTCTGTATGCCGGAAGACACGGTGGAGAAGATCTCCGTTGGCCTCCGTTCCCGGGGGACCATCTGTCAGCCCCTTGCCTTCGGCCGTCCCTACCATACCCCACTCTACGCCTCTGCCTGCGGCCCCCTGGAACGGTTCTTCGATACCCTGCCCCTGTGCCCGGCCAGGATCCCGCTCTACTCCTGCATGTCCGCTGCGCCCATGCCCGATGATCTCGCCGGCCTGCGACGGCTGGCCGTAGGCCAGTGGGCTGCCACGGTCCGGTTCCGCGAGACTGTCCTCGCCATGCATGAGGACGGGATCCGGATCTTTCTCGAGGTTGGACCCAAGGCCCATCTCACCGGTTTTGTCAGCGATACCCTCAAGGGAAAGGAATTTCTGAGCCTGCCGGTCAATGTCCATCACCGTTCCGGTCTGCTCCAGCTCCAGCACTGCCTGGGCATGCTGGCCGCTCATGGTGTTGACCTGGACCTGACCCCGCTTTTTCACCGCCGTTCACCCGAGATCCTCGATTTTCACGGCAGCCGGCCTCCCCGCGACACGGAGCCGCCCCTCTCCCTGCGACTGCCCCTGCTCAGCCTGGAAGGAGAGGATGCCGGCCTCCTGCGGCCCGCGGCTGCCACGGCCACGTCACCACCCGGTGATGGCCAGGGTGTCGCCGACGGCCGGGCGCAGGGCATGGAGGAGTACCTGCGGACCATGGAGCGATTTCTCCATACCCAGCAGGAGGTGATGCAGGCCTGGCTCGCCGGCGGACCGGCGCAGACCTTTGCCCAGACGGCGGCAGAGGAAACCCGGCCCTCTGGCCCGCCCCAGGTCCCAGTCCCTGTTGCCCCGGCCGCTGAACCGGGGACGCCGGTGGAAGAGGCTGCCGGCCGGGAGACAGACATGCAGCGCCTGCTGCTGGATGTGGTCAGCGAAAAGACCGGGTATCCCGTGGAGATGATCGA
>JALSNC010000153.1 GCA_026987195.1 Desulfobulbaceae bacterium
TCTTCCGGCGTCGCCTCGATGATCTTCTGCTCGATATAGGAGGAGACCACCCGCCAGAAGACCAGGGCCAGGGCCAGGGTGACCAGGATATTGAAGACCGCCCTGGTGATCTGCAGGGAATAAGGGATGGAATAGCCCCAGGCACTGAGGACCCACAACCCCAGGGCGAGGATGATGACCACCCGGACCATCCGGCGGACGCGGGCCACCAGGCGCTGTTCCCTGCGTTCCATCTCCCGGACCTCTTCTTCTGCCGTCCCGTCGTCCGCCTGCTGTGGCAGCGGATAGATGCGCAGGGTGGCGATGGTGACCCGGACCACCCAGCCGGCCAGGGCGTCGAGGATGAAAAAGACCGGCACGATGAGCAGGCTGAGAAGAAAGGCGCCATCCTCCTCGCCGCCGCTGACAAAACGGAAGACCAGCATCCCCCAGACCATGAACAGGTAGAGCAGGGCCGGGATATGCCAGAGGGCGGCCATCTCCTCGCGCAGCCACGGGTTGTCCTCTCCGGCCCTGCTCCGGCCGCGGATGGCCTCGGCCACCCGGCGGCGGAGCGCCAGGACCATGGCAGCCAGGAGGAGAAGAAGCAGGGTGCCAAGAAAGAGGCCGACCAGCACCACGCTCTCCTCCTGTACCTGCAGTACCTGCATCAGGGCCAGGAAGGCCAGGCCGGCAAGGATGTAGGCGGTAAGGAACACCACCGCTCGGTGGACCGTCCCTGCCGTGGCATCGGCAACCGGCAGCAGTCTGAGGCGGGGATTGCGGGGCGAAAAGAAGAGGCCGGAGACGATGCCGGCCAGACGGACGCCGACAATAATGATCAGCAGGGCCATGAACAGGAGCCGGACCGATTCGAGCCGGTTGATATCCAGCCACAGGAAGGTGAACACCGCAACAGAGGCAAAGACCGTGACCCGGACCAGGGCGGGGACGGCAGCCAGCACCGCGGCCCAGAAACGGACACGCCCCTGAAGCTCGGGAACGGGCGCCCGGCCGAGGCGGCGGGTTATCCTGGCCATCAGGGTGGCGGCCAGCAGCTCGGCAAGGACCGCGGCAAGGAACAGCAGACCGATAATGCCGATGTTGCGCCATGCCGTCCCCGGGCTGGCATCATCGGCGAACCGCCGCACCATCCAGGACAGATCATCGGGCAGGGCACCGGCATGCCGCCACAGACGCTCCAGCATCCGCCCCATGTCCTCGCCGCTGCCGTCACTGTCCATCAGGTGCAGCCAGCGGGCCAGCAGGCCCACCGGTCCGCTGACACCCGTTTTTTCCGTGGTCTGCGCACGAGCCTCCTCCTGAAGACGGGCCAGCAGCATAGTGCGCACCTGCTCGTCGGTCAGGGTGGCCAGGGCGGCATCGGCCTGATCGGCGGGCACGGCCTGCACGGCCCCGGAGGATCCATTCCCACCGGCCTGGAGAGTGGCGGCCAAGGCAACGGACAGGATCAGGCAGCCCGCCGTCACGATCAACAGGATCAGTGCCCCCTGCAGGCCAAACCACCTCTTCCTCTTCCCTGTACTCTGCATACTCGTCTCCTCGTAAGCGGTCTCAGGTACCGCATCTTCGCACGGTCGCACCTGGCATATAAAACCATTTTTCAGGGACCTGCAAGGAGTGACAATGGCAAGGGGAGCGGAACCACACATCTTTCCCCCGACATCCCTACCCTTTTCCCGCCTGTCCGGTCTCCCCGGAGATGGCCCGGGAACGCCACCGCCATACCAGGAAAACGACCGTCAGCGCCACCAACAGGTACCAGGGGAACCAGCCGATGGACTGCCGGAACGCCTCGTTCTCCACCAGGGTGCGGACGGCGCCGGGATGGAGCATCTCCTGCCGGTGGCGGAGACGGACGATCAGGGCCGCGTAGAGGATGCCGATCAGACCATAGGCCGCGTTGAAGGCCAGGCCCTTGAAGCTGAGGACCGTGGCCCGCTGCCCGGAGTCGGCAATGGCATTGAGGTAGTGGCTGGTGAAGAAGGAGGTGAACATCATGGCGACAAAGACAAGCATCATGGGCAGCAGGCCCAGCCAGGGAACAAACAGGGTCAGGCCCCAGACCGCGACCAGGGCGATACCGCCGACCCAGCAGAGGTTGCGGCCCGGGCTGTTGCCCTCCACCATGGCGCGGGCGATCCTGGGCACCACCAGACCAAGCAGGGCCACTGCCGAACCGATGAGCCCGAAACTGGCCTCGGGCAGGCCGATGAGGCGAAAGTACTGGCTGGTCATGGTCACCAGCATGCGCAGCACATGGTCAAAGGCCATGCCGAAAAGGATCACGGCCATGGCAAAAGGGGTCTGCAGAATCCATCCGCCGGCGGTAAGCGTAATCCGGAACGCCTGGCCTGTCCTGGCCATGGGACCGCCCGCCAGAACAGCCGGTGCGCCCGGTTTCGGGTCCCGCATGCCCAGGGTGGTGCCGCAGGCCAGCAGGGCAAGGAGCAGGGTCAGGTAGACCGGGAAGCGCATGGTGTCCTGCTGACCGAGCTCGATGCTCCAGCCCAGCCAGTGGAGCACTCTGTTGACGGTACCGGGATCGTAGACCGCGGCACCCACGGTCATGGCCACCAGATAGCCTGCGTGCTGCATCCGCATCTGGATATCGAGGACCCGCGGCCAGTCCCCGGGATCACCCTGGCTGACCAGGGTATCATAGGCCATGGCCTCGTCGGCACCGCTGGCCATGGCCTCGGCAAGGCCACTCAGAATCCTGTTGGCGAGAAAGACGCTGAAAACGAGCGCCGAATTACCCAGGGGCACGAAAGCGATCAGGCCCATCTCCGCCACCATGCAGAAGGAGGTGGTGATCAGCAGGCGGCGGCGGCCGATGAGATCGGCCAGAGCACCGGACGGGATCTCGGCAAGGACGATGGTGAAGGCCCAGACCGTGTTGAGGAGGGAGAACTGCTCGATACTGAGACCGTAATCCAGAAAAAGGATCGTGAAGACAGGATAATAGAACCTGGCATTGAAAAAGACCCGGAAGGCGATGAAACGGCGGACATTGGCCAGGGCAAAGGGGGAACCGTGCTGTTTCTCCATGGAGTACATCATGCGGTGCCGCCCCCGGCTTGTCAAGCCGAATCCGCCGGGACACCGATAACGGCCCGGCCGCACAAAGATCCCGGTGCCGGAACCCCTGTGATTGCGAAGAAAAACTCTCGTCTGCAGATCCGTTCTGTGGTAGGATTTACAGGATTGTTTCCCAATTACTCTACTTTCGATCCCGTGCAATATCGTGGAGAATTCTTCCCAAGCCAGCCGCGACTACACGGTCTGCCCGGGCTGCGACCTGCTCCTGGAACGGATCCCGGCCGCATCCGACCACACTGCGGTCTGCCCGCGCTGCGGCAGCCGTCTCTACCGTGCCCGGAGTGATTCGGTGCGCAAGACACTGGCCCTCAGCCTTACCGGCCTGCTGCTCTACGTGCCGGCCAACTTCACGACCCTGCTCACCTTCGATGTCCTGGGAACGCCGAGCAGCACCACCCTCTTCGCCAGCACCCTGAGCATGTTCGCCCAGGGCCAGTTCATCGTCGGCACCGTGGTGGTGCTCACCGGCCTTGTCTTTCCCCTGCTGACCCTGTCCCTGCTGTTCACGGTCAGCCTCGGCCTCCACCTCCGGCGGCGGATCCCCTGCATGCCCACCATGCTCCGCTGGTATCGCCACCTGACCGAATGGGCCATGCAGGATGTCTACCTTATCGGTGTCTTTGTCACCATCATCAAGATGAGCCACATGGCGGCCATCGAGGCCAACACCGGCCTCTACTGCTTCATCGCCCTGGTGCTGATCACCATCGCTTCCCAGTCGGCCATCGATTTTCCCCTCTTCTGGTCGCGCATGGAACCGGATGCTCCGCCCCCTCCCCCGCCCCCCGGCGTGGAGACCGCCATGGAGGCGGGCCTGATGGTCTGCCATACCTGCCGCCGGATCGCTGCGGCCGGAGACGGTGCGGAAAAGGTCTTCTGTCCGCGCTGCGGCGAGCAGCTCCACTTCAGAAAACCCGAAAGCGTCGGCCGGACCTGGGCCCTGGTCCTCACCGCGGTCATCTTCACCCTTCCGGCCAACCTGCTGCCGATCATGGAGGTGGAGTACATGGGTGTGCCGGACCGGAGCACCATCATGGACGGCATCATCTACTTTTTCCAGGAGGGGTCCTACGGCATCGGCGCCATCATCCTCACCGCCTCCATCCTGGTGCCCATGTTCAAGATCCTGGGCCTGGTCCTGATCCTGCTCTCCATCCACTTCCGCCGGCACGGCTGGCTGCGGCACAAGGCCATGATGTTCCGCTTCATCCAGTTCATCGGCCGCTGGTCCATGCTCGATATCTTTGTCATCGCCCTGCTCTGTGCCCTGGTCCGCTTCGGCTACCTCTCCACGGTCAACGTGGCGCCGGCGGCCTTCTACTTCACCGGCGTGGTGCTGGCCACCATGTTCTCGGCCATCAATTTCGATCCGCGCCTGCTGTGGGATGATGCGGTCACGCCGGTCGCAAGGGAATACAACTATGCAACAGCCAGATCTTCATAGAAAACGGGGCCTGTCCCCCATCTGGATTCTGCCGCTGGTGGCGCTCTGCATCGGCGCCTGGCTCCTGTACACCAGCTACCGGGACGCCGGTATCGAGATCACGGTCCATTTTGCCAGTGCCGAGGGCATCACCGCCGGCAAGACCCGGGTCATCTACCGGGGCATTCCGGTGGGCCTGGTCAAGGAGGTGGAGATCAACCAGGACCTGGACGGAGTCGACCTGATCATCGAGATGAAGAAGGAGACCCGCAAGGGGCTGGTGCAGGACACCCAGTTCTGGATCGTACGGCCCGAGATCTCGGCCGGCAGGATCTCGGGCCTGGAGACCCTGTTCTCCGGCGCCTACATCGGGGTGCGCAAGGGCAAATCCACGGTCCCCGCCACCACCTTCGAGGGGTTGCCCGAGCCGCCGCCCCTGGTCGAGGACCGGCCCGGCCTGCGGATCACCCTGATAGCCGACTCCCTCTACTCTCTGCAGAAGGGCTCCTACGTCTATGCCAGGAACCTGCAGATCGGCCACGTGGAGAACTACAGGCTGAACGAGAACAACAAGATCGTCCTCTCCCTCTACATCAGGAAGGAATTCAGCCACCTGATCCGGCAGGGAACCCGGTTCTGGAACGCCTCCGGGCTTTCCATCAACGGTGACCTGCAGCGGGGCCTCACCGTCAATATCGAATCCCTGGCCTCCCTGATCTACGGCGGCATCACCTGTGCCACGCCACCGGCGCTTGCCGACAGCCCGCCGGCGGAGCAGAATCAGCAGTTCACCCTGTACAAGGACTTCGAGGCCGCCGAGTACGGTATTCCCATGACCCTGCAGCTCGCCTCGGGCGAGGGCATCGTTCCGGGCAAGACCAGGATCATGTTCCGTGGCCTCAAGGCGGGCGTGGTCAAGGAACTCAACATCAACCGCGACAAGTTCCACACGGTCACGGCCACGGTCCTCCTCGATCCGAGGGCCAAGGTGATTCTCCGCAAGGGTACCCGGTTCTGGGTGGTGCGCCCCCGGTTCTCCGTCGACGGCATCCGGAACCTGAGTACCCTGATCACCGGCCCCTACATCACCTTCGAGGTCGGCGACGGCCCATTCCAGGACCATTTCGTGGTCCAGCAGAACCCCCTGCCGCGGCCCACCCTGCGGGAAGGCACCCGTTTCACCCTGACCGCCAGGGACTCGGGCTCGCTTGAGCCGGGGGCGCCGGTCCTCTACCGCAAGATGCCGGTGGGCGAGATCACCAACATCGCCCTGACCCCGGACGGCAAAGCGGTCCAGACAACGATCCTCATCTACCAGCCCTATGTCCACCTGGTGCACCGGGACTCGGTGTTCTGGAACGTCTCCGGTGTCCGGATCCACGCCACCCTGCCCGAGGTGGAGATCAGTCTCTCCTCGGTGCGCAGCCTGCTGGTGGGCGGCATCGCCTTTCTCAGCCCGGCCACGGCCGGAAAGAAACAGGCAAAGCCGGCCGCCGCCGGAACCGGGTTCACCCTCTACAGCAGCTACTACAAGGCCGTGGACTCGGTGCCGGCCCTGCAGCCCGCCGGCATGCTGGTGCGCCTCAGGGCGGAGAAGATGCCGGTGCTGGGGATCGCGGCACCGGTCTACTACAACAACATCAAGGTGGGCGAGGTGCGCGGGTTCCGGCTGGCCAGGAACCGTCGCGACGGCATGATCGATGTCTTCATCACTGAAAAATACCGGGACCTGGTCAACACCACGACCCGTTTCTACAACTTCTCCGGCTTCACCCTCGATGCGAGCCTGCAGCAGTTCCGGCTGGCCAGCGGGCCGCTCAAGACCCTGCTGCTCGGCGGCATCTCATTCATCACCCCCGGAGAAGGCAAAAAACCCGGCAGGAAGCAGATCTTCACCCTCTACGAGGATCTTGAGGCGGCCAGGAACGCCGATGCCGTGCGCCTGACCCTGCACCTCAACAGCGGTGCCGGGATCGTCGGGGGAACGAAGATCAAATACCAGGGGATTGTCATCGGCAAGATCACCAGGGTCTGGTTCGACAACGACCTGGAACATGTCCTGGCCGAGGCACGGGTGAAGAAGAAAACCGCCCGCCTCTTCACCGATCACTCCATCCTCTGGCTGGTGGAGCCGCAGCTCGGCCTGTCCGGGGCAAAACATCTCGAGACCATCCTCACCGGCCCCTACATCACCCTCAGCCCGGGGCCGGGAGAACCGGTGACCGAGCTCACCGTCCAGGCCAGGGCAAACGATGTCACCCCGGCCGCCGGCCTCAACCTGGTGCTGGAGACACCGCGCCTCGGCTCCCTCAGGCGGGGGAGCCCGGTCTACTATCGCCAGATCCCGGTGGGACGGGTCAGGGACTTTGCCCTGGCACCCGACGGCCGGAAGGTCCTGGTGCACGTCCATATCGAGGCCGGTTATGACCGGCTGGTCTACACGGGAACAAAATTCTGGAATGTCAGCGGCGTGGAGATCTCGGCCGGTCTGTTCAGCGGCCTGAACATTGATACCGAGTCCATGGAGGCCCTGCTCACCGGCGGTATCGCCTTTGCCACCCCGGAGGGGAAGAAGATGGGCCGGCCGGCCCGTGACAATGACCACTTTGTACTGTATGCCCGGGCCAGGGACCGGTGGCGGGAGTGGCAGCCGGAGCTGCCGTGGCGACAGGCGGCGGGGGCCGGGACCGGAGAACCGCGGGAGGGACGATAGGCTGGCTTTTGCCGGGGCTGCCGGGAGCGGCACGCCTCAAGGACGGGTGGAGGCCTCCCGGCGTGCCCGCGCCAGGATCTCGCGCACCTGCCCGGCCAGGTAACTGCTCTCCACCGGCTTGGCGAGGATCTTCCGGATCCCGTGGCGGCCGGCCTCCTCTTCCGAAAGAATGTCCCCGTAGCCGGTGCAGAGGATCAGGGGCAGATCGGGCCGCAGGGCCCGGACCTCCTCGGCCAGCTGGATGCCGGTGAGCCTTGGCATGGTCTGGTCCGTGATGACCAGGTCGTACGATGCGGCACCGGCACGCAGGAGCTCCAGCGCTTCGGTGCCGGAACCTGCCGTGGTCACGGTATAGCCGAGCTGCTCCAGGATGTCGCGCTGCAGCTCCACCAGGGTCGGCTCGTCGTCCACCACCAGGATATGGCCGCTGTCACCGCTCTGCTCCTCCGGGTTCTCCCCCTCCACCGGCGCCCTGTCCACAAGCGGAAAGTAGACCCGAAAGGTCGTGCCCCGGCCGGGCGCGCTTTCCACCCGGATCATGCCGTCACACCCCTGGACAATGCCGTGCACCAGGGCCAGCCCCATGCCCGAGCCGTCGCCCAGCTCCCTGGTGGTGAAGTAGGGCTCGAAGATATGTTCCAGCACATCGGCCTCCATGCCCCGGCCCGTGTCGGCAATGCGCAGTTCCACATAGAGACCGGCCTCCCGGCCGGGATCGACTTCGCTCTCCGTCAGGCATCGGCGTCGGAGGGCAACGGCAAGGACGCCCTCTTCCTCCATGGCATGGAAGGCATTGGTACAGAGGTTGACCACCACCTGCTGCACGGCGGTGGGGTTGGCCATGACCATGCCGCAGTCCTCCTCCACCTGCGTCCGCATCTCGACAGTGGCGGGCAGCGATGCCCGCAGCAGCTTCAGTGACTCCCTGACCACCGGGCCGATGGAGAGCGGAAAACGGACACTGTCCCCCTTGCTGGAGAATGTCAGGATCTGGCGGACCAGGTCCCTGGCCCTGTTGGCGGCGTCAACGACCTGCTGCAGGTAGCCGGCCGACCGGCTCTCCGGCTCCACCTGCATCAGGGTCAACTGGGAAAAGCCGAGGATGGCTGCAAGAATGTTGTTGAAATCATGCGCAATGCCTTCGGCCAGGGTACCGATGGCCTCCATCTTGCCCGCATGAATGAGCCTGTCTTCGAGCTGTTTCTTCTCCGTGATGTCCTTGGCGATGTGGACAAGGAACTGCATCTCTCCCTTGTCATCCAGGATGGGCGCGGAAGAGACCTGGAAGATCCTGCCCAGGGTTTCATGCTCGATGGTCCCCCAGTGGTCCCTGCGATCCCGGATCGTCTCCAGGGCCGGACAGCCCGGACAGGGATCGTCGCAGCCGCGGAAGAGCCGGTAGCATTTCTGTCGGGTCACCTCTTCCGGCGTCAGATCGAACAGCGCCCCTGCCGCCCGGTTGGCACGGACGATCCGCATGTCACGGTCCTGGATGGTGACGATGTCGCTGATGGCGTCAAAAATCTTGCGCCATTCCCGTTCCGCCGCCACCAGGGCCTGCTCCGCCTCGACCCGGGCGGTGATATCCTCGATCAGTCCCTGGAAACAAGTGACCGTTCCATCCCTGTCCCGCCGGATGCAGGTATGGTCCGAGACCCAGCGGATGCCACCGTCGCGGCAGGTGACCCTGTAGGGCTGATGGACGAAGGTCGTGCAGGCCGGATCGGCGACATGCTCGTCCACCTCCCGCCGGACCCGTTCCAGGTCCTCTTCGGCAATGACATGGGTATAGAGGACACGGCCGGCCAGGAAATCGTCGGCCGAGTATCCCAGGAGGTTCTCGACATTGGCGGAAACGAACTCCACCGGCCAGTCCGGGCTGTTCCGCCAGCGGAAGGCGACCACCGGCCCGGTGTTGATGATCTCGTAGGCCTCCCGGAGCGACTCCTCGGCCTGCCTGCGCTCGCTGATGTCGCGGACCATCCAGAGATAGGCGGCCTCATCATCCATGCACACCGGCCCCATGCTGATCTCCACCGGGAACAGGGTCCCGTCCCGGCGCCGCTGCAGGGACTCCATGGTGATCCGCCCGCCCAGTGGCACGGCCGCCAGCTTTCTGGCCGGCATCAGCCGTCCGGCCGGACCGAAATCGATATCCGTGATCCGCAGCCGCAGGAGTTCCTGGCGGTCATAGCCGAGAACGCCGCAGGCCTGCCGGTTCACCTCGAGCAGTCGCCCCTCGCCATCCAGGACCAGGATCGGGTCCATGGCCTGGTCAAGCAGGCAGCGGAACCGTCGCTCGCTCTTTTCCAGGAGCGCCTGCTGCCGGAGCAGGTTGAGGCTGGTGAGCCCTTCCCGGGCCAGCATTTCCGCCATCCCGCTCAGCAGGTCGAGACGCCGCCTGAATTCCCTTTCCGGAACCACCGGCACCTCGGCCAGGGCCGCCAGGTAGGCCTGTTCATCGAAGCCGTACCGGTGTGCCTGGGCCCGGAACCGCTCGCGGACCCGGTCATCCACCGGTCCGGTGAGAACCTGGCCGGTGAAGACATTGGCCAGGTGCTGCCCATCCACGACAATGGGCGCGGAGCCGTCCACCAGGCCATGGGGACACTGGTAAATGGCATGGCTGGCGCCCCGGGTGATCTCGTCACGCAGGTAGGTGTCACTCTCCACGCAATACCGGCAGGCAACCGGATGCTTTCTGTGGAAATCGAGACAGATCCGCTGCCAGCCGGTGGCGGCGAGAAACGTGCCCTTCAGGTCGATGACCGCGGACGGAATACCGGCGGTGTCATAGAGGGAATCGAGCAGGGCCTGGAATGCCTCCAGGTCAACCAGATCGGAGAGGCTATGGGGAAAGGTATCCGTCAATCGGGGCTCCGGTGGCGAGAGGGGAAAATTTCGTTACAGTTCAACGTAGCTGCCGGGACTTCTGTAAAAGTTCAGCAGTGCGCCAGCTGTGCGTGATCGTGGCCAGCCGCGAGCGCGTGCAGGTAGGCGCAGACTCCGGATGGCGTGCTGCCGAACTTTTCCATGAATGGTTACCAGAAGCATAGCACAAGTCCGGGCGAATCCCAAACCGTTGCCTGCGGGAGACGAAAAAAAAGCCCGGAACGTGGACCCTGTCATCTGCCCCGAACCTTCCGGTTCAACTGTGACCGCTTACAGAAACGAAGTTACCTTCAGCTCTGTGGCATCTCCGGACGGAAAAAGCGCAGACGGTTGGCGTTGCTGACCACGGTCACCGAGGAGAGCGCCATGGCGGCGCTGGCGAACATGGGATGGAGAAGCCAGCCGGTGAAGGGATAGAAGACACCGGCGGCCAGCGGGATGCCGAGGGCGTTGTAGATAAAGGCGCCAAACAGGTTCTGCTTGATGTTGCGGATCACGGCCCGGGACAGGGCAATGGCCACCGGCACATGGGTGAGAGAATCGCCGGCCAGGGTGATGTCGGCGTTGTCAATGGCCACGTCGGTGCCCGAGCCGATGGCAAAGCCGGTGTCGGCCAGGGCCAGGGCCGGGGCGTCGTTGACACCGTCGCCCACCATGCCGACCCGGTGGCCCTGTTCCTGGAGGGTCCGGACCACGTCGAGCTTCTCCTCGGGCAAAAGCTCGCTGTGCACCTCGGCAATGCCCAGCTCGGCGGCCACGGCCCGGGCCGTCCTTTCAGCGTCACCGGTGCACATCACCACCTGCACGCCCTGGCGCTGCAGGGCCCTGACCGCAACGGCCGAATCATGCCGCACCGGATCCTTCAGGATCAGCAGGCCCAGGACCTGCTCCTGGTCGGCGAGCCAGATCGGCGTACCGCCGGCAGCAGCATGCCGGTCGGCGGCGGCCAGCAGACCCCGGTCCAGT
>JALSNC010000154.1 GCA_026987195.1 Desulfobulbaceae bacterium
CAAACAGCTCCAGGGCCAGGCGGGCATCGGCCAGGGGATCGTTGAGGCTGTCACGTACCAGCTTGTAGTCCTTGACCAGCCGATGGTAGGGATTTTCCGGAAAGGCAAGCGGCGAAAGATAGAGGGTATCCACCACCGGCAGGGACAGAAGCTGCAGATCAGGCGCCGTTGCCCGCAGGGCGGGCAGGTCATGGCCGAGCAGGTTGTGGCCGAGCAGGAAAGAGGCCCGGCCGGCCAGCTCCCCCAGCTCCTCCAGGCAACCGGCCAGATCGCGGGACTGCCCGGACCAGGCCAGACTGCGCCCGCCCCCCGTGGCGCCCAGGGCATGGATCCGTCCCTGGTCGTCGATCTCCAGATCCAGGGCCAGGCAGCGGTCAAGGAACCGCTGCCTGAGGTCTGCCTTCTCCCCGGTGCCTGTCATGGATTTTCCCCTCCCTCTCTTCTCAGCCGCTGTCCTGCTCCCAAGTTGCGGACCTGAACTTGTCAATCTGCGCCTGGTAATAGGCGCGGTTATCCGGGTCCAGGCGAATGGCCTTCAGCTCGGTGAGGATGGCGTCTTCCATCAACCCGTTGGCCCAGAAAGCCGTGGCCAGTGTATCGAGAATATACCCCTTTTCCTTGAGCATCGCAGCGGTACGGGCCAGGGTCAGGGCCCTGCGGGGGTCACGAAGGGCGGGATCGCGGGCGGTGAGCAGCAGCCAGGCCAGGTTGTTGTTGAGGTCCGCGTTCATGGGACTCAGCCTGAGCGCCTTTTCATAGGCCTCCATGGCCTTTCTTTCCATCTCCCGCCCCTGGAGAAGATCGCCCAGCAACTGCAGCCAGCGGCTGTTGCCCGGCTCCTCCCGCACCTTGTGGCGCAGGACCGCCTCGGTATAACGCGTCTCATAACCGGCGAGCAGCCGGGCCGTGTCCACCTGGCGCACGGCGAGCACCGTGGCAAGGATCACCAGGAAATAGCATCCCAGGCACAGGTACACCTTGCGGTCATGACGCCGGATCAGGGAAGGGTCCTGTTCGCACCGCGCAAGGAAATCGATCCGCTCGCCGATGCCGAAGTGGTGCCAGCTCTTCTGGTCGCGGATGTCGCCGCTCAGGGCGGCGATCTTTTCAAAGGCACTGATCAGTGGCCGGGCCGTGCCCTGGGCCCGGAACACGAACAGGTCGGCCTGGCGCTCGAAGTTGCGGATGAACCAGCCGAAGAGAAAGCGGAAATAGAGCAGCATCACCACCAGCAGGACCAGGCCGGACAGGGCGCCGAACAGGACCTCCGGTGAGCTGCCGAACCAGTCGAGCAGCCGGTAGAACATATCACTGCCCAGGATCAGGACAGGCAGGAGTTCGGCCAGGGAACCGGCCAGGATACTGAAACCGAGAAAGAGCAGGACGTAGAGCACCAGGTGCATCTTCTTCACATGGCCGATCTCGTGGGCCAGCACCGAGTCCAGCTCCTCTTCGTTCAGGGTGGCCAGCAGGGCCGGGGTGACCAGCAGGTAGCGGAATCCCGGCAGAATGCCCATGATGCCGGCGGTCAGGACCTGCCCTTCGAACAGGGGCCAGAAATAGATCGGCGCCCGGAAGTTCTGCCGGCGGCAGAAGGCCTCGATCCGCTCGCGCAGCGGCCCCGGCGGCATGGGCCTGCACCCCCAGAGCCAGCGCACAAGAGGCGGAAAAAAGAGCGCGAGAAAGATCACAAAGACCATAAAGACCACCAGGTCACCCCAGGGCGAATCCATGATCTCCTGGAAACGGGGCAGCGGAAGAATGGCCAGCAGATCGAAGGCCAGGGACAGCAGCAGCCAGGGCAGGACGATGGGCAGGTTGGACTTGATATTGGAAAGCACGAAACCGGCCGTGGTGTAGGACCGGTGAAAGACCGCCTCGTAGGCGGGCCGTGCCCGCGTCCACATGATGGCAAGCAGGAGAAAGAAAACCCCCAGGCCGGCGGCATTGACCAGGATCGGCAGCCTGCCCCCCAGGGAAAGCGGCTGCAGGTAGTACTTGAGGTCAAGGAGATAGACCATGCCGCCGAACAGGAAGACCGCCAGCAGGGACAGCTTCTTCTCGGCGGCAAAGTAGCGCCTGGATGAACCGTGCAGCACCCGGCCGTACATCCGGGCCGATATCCGGGCAAAGGAGAACAGCAGCAGCAGAAACAGGGGCAGGGCCAGATACGGCGGCAGTGCCGGGGTCCCGGGAGCCGTGCTGGTGGAAAAGGCAAAGATCGCCACCAGGAAGTAGATGAGATTGTTATAGAACATGAGCTGATATCAGGTTGTCTCCGTAATAGTTCACCGCTCTCGGCAACCACCTAAAAAGACCGATACTTTTGGTAAAAGTTCACTGGTGCGTCAGCTGTACGTGATCGTGGCTGGCCGTCGTAAGCGCTCACAGAGGCCGCACGGAGTCTTCGCTTACCTCTTTGCACGGCCTGCCCGCCCGCACAGGTAAGCTATAGCGGCCAGTCACGAGCGCGTGCAGGTAAGCGCAGATTCCGGGTGTGCGGCTGAACTTTTACTTGTCTCCAGCAACAGCAGACACGACCGTTGACCTGTCTGCCGCCGGAAAAAGGGTTCTCTTTGCTCAGGGCAGGGGCAGTCCATCCTGACCGCCACGGCCCGTCGACACAGGGAGGGGTGACCATCCGGACGGGACGGACGATGCCTCTGGCCGGCCCCGGGGCGGCGGCTATGAATCCGCCCGCGAGAATGGGCGTTGTTTC
>JALSNC010000155.1 GCA_026987195.1 Desulfobulbaceae bacterium
AACGGAGAAGCTTCATGAAGATCGACTGGGCCTACCTGCGTAAGGGCTGAGGGTCATGCACCAAAGCACAGGCGGTGTTTGACGACAGGGGAATCGAAATCAGGGAAGCCGTGGAGGCACGGAAACAGAAAATCGCCGGTGACGACGCCTGGGCGCTGCTCTCGGCCGCGTCCGAGATCGTTGCCGGACGCGGGAAAAAGTTCCAGGTCTTTGACCCGGCAAAGGACGACCGGGAAGAGATCCTCAGGATCTGCCTGGGCCGCACCGGCAACCTGCGCGCCCCGACACTGAGGATCGGTGACCGGCTGCTGGTGGGCTTCAACGAGGCCATGTATGCGCAATACCTGTAGACAGATCCCGGACCATGGTGCCGGTGGGTCCCCCGGGCAGTGAACCTGGAGAAACAGCTCGGCAGTGAGCTGCGGACAATCCGCAGACAGGGGCTGCTTCGGCAGGTTGTCCCGGCACGTCACGAGGAAGGTGGCCGTATCCGCATCGGGGAGAGAAGTTTCCTCAACCTGGCCTCCAACGACTATCTGGGCCTGGCCTGTGACCCGGATCTGCTGCGCGAGTTCTATGGCCGCCTTGATCCCCGGGAGCTGCCCGGGGATTTCGGCCCCGGCAGTACCGCCTCGCGCCTGATGACCGGCAACCATGCTCTCTACCGGCGCCTGGAAACCGGGCTTGCCGAACTCTACGGCCGGGAGCATGCCCTGGTCTTCAACTCCGGCTACCACTGCAATATCGGCATTCTGCCCGCCCTGGCCGGGCGGGAGGACCTGATCCTGGCCGACAAGCTCTGTCACGCCAGCCTCATCGACGGCATGCGGCTCTGTCGGGCGCGGCTGATCCGCTATCCGCACCTGGACTATGAACGGCTCGAGGGCCTTCTCCGCCGACAGCGGGGAAATTTCCGCCGGGTCTTTCTGGTCACCGAATCGGTGTTCAGCATGGACGGCGACAGGGCCGACCTGCGTGAGCTGGTGCGCCTGAAGGAAGCGTGGCAGGCCATTCTCTACGTGGACGAGGCACACGGGGTGGGCACCCTGGGTGAGCGCGGCCTGGGCCTGGCCGAGGAACAGGGCGTGGTGGACCGGATCGACCTGCTGGTGGGGACCTTTGGCAAGGCATGGGGCGGACAGGGAGCCTTTCTCCTCTCTTCGGCCACGGCGGGCGAGTTCCTGATCAACACGGCCCGATCCCTGATCTTCACCACCGGCCTGCCGCCGGTGAGCCTGAACTGGCTCCTCTTCCTGCTGCCGCGGATTGCGGCCATGCAGGAACAACGCCGTGCCCTGGGCCGCCTGGCCGGCAAGCTGCGCCGCGAGCTGGGGCACCATGGTCTGACCACGGCCGGCTCCACCAATATCGTGCCGGTGATGCTCGGTGACGCGAAGCAGGCGGTGCGCGTGGCAGAGCGCCTGCGCGGACAGGGGTTCTGGGTCAATGCGGTGCGGCCGCCCACGGTGCCGGCCGGAACCGCCCGCCTGCGCCTCTCCCTCACCGCGGCCATGGACTGGCCCCGGATCGCCCCCCTGCCCGGCCTCATTGCCCGGGCCATGTCCTGAGATCATGCGCGGTCACTGGCTCCAACGAACCGGGCAGGCCGACTGTATCCTGTTCATGGCCGGCTGGGGCATGGACCCTGCCCCCTTTGCCACCATCCCCTGCCACGGGCACGATCTGCTCATGCTCTATGATTACCGTGACCTGGAGGTACCGGATCTCTCCCCCCTGAAGAACTACCGGCAGTGCCACCTCATTGCCTGGTCCATGGGTGTCTGGGCAGCCTCCCTCCTGCCCGCTCCTGTCCGCTCCCGGTTTGCGCAAGCCACGGCCATGGGCGGGACCCTCCACCCGGTGGACGACCGCCTGGGAATTCCCGTGGCCGCCTTTGACGCCACCGTCAAGGCACTGGACAGCGACGCGCTGGCCGCCTTCCACAGGTCCATGTTCGATGAAGAGGAGGAAACAGAGCGGTTCCTGGCCCATGCCCCCCGCCGGTCTGCCGGAGAGCTGCGCAGCGAGCTGGCCGGCCTGCGGGCGGCCTGCAGGCGGCAGGGTCCTGGCCGGGACATCTTTACCCTCAGGATCATCACCTCCCGCGACCGTATCGTTCCGGCCCGCAACCAGCTCCGGGCCTGGGGCCGGACAGCGACCGTCACCCGCCGCTGGCCCCATTTCCCCTTCTACCGGATTCCGGCCTGGCACACCCTGCTCAGGGAAGATGCGGTTGACAGGAAATAACCCTGCCCATATAATGAATTGCGGGGGTTTTTCAAAGAATTCCCGGCACGCACCATTGAGATTTCCCTCGCTCTCCTATCCTCCGGGAAACCGGCAGGCGTAACTGATCACAGGGTACACAACGTCACGATTTTTCAACCTCGTTTTTGTAAGCGGTCTCAGGCGCCGCAGGTTCGTGCAGTCGCTCCTGGCCGCTATAGCCTTACTATGCGGACAGAAGCGACCGTGCGAAGATGCGGCGCCTGTGACCGCTTACCGGCAGGCACGTTGTTTTCGTCCGCCGGAAAACCCGTTGCATCACATCCATGGCAAACGCGGACAGCAAGAGAGTCAAGAGTGTCATCCTGCAGGGGGTCTATGAGGAGAACCTGAAGATCGGCGCCGGCTCGTCCGCCTCTGTCCGCCGCCGGGCCATACTCCGGCACCGCAGGACAGCGGTACCTGTTCTGCTTATCCTCCTTGTCAGCCTGGCCCTCGTGCCGGGGCGCTTCTCTCCCCTGCCCGACAGGACTCCTGCCGCCGAACCGTCGGCCCTGGCCGAACCGGCTCCGATGCTGCCCTGGCCGGATATCCTCTCCGGCTATACCCATGCCCCCCTGGCGCCGCCACCGGCAGAAAAAATCGTGAGCGCCCCCCTGCCGGCCGTTCCCTTGGACGCCGGCCGCCTGCTCGACTATGATCTTCTGCTCAATTCGGACTCGGTCCGCCTCAGTGCGGTGTTCGGCCTGGGCGTGCAGACCATTGTCATCGATCCCGGCCACGGCGGCAAGGATCCGGGCGCCATCGGCAGCCGTGGCACCATGGAAAAGGACATTGTCCTCGACATCGCCCTGCGCCTGCGCGACCGGCTGCAGCAGAGCGGCAACTACCGGGTCCTCATGACCCGTGATGACGACACTTTCCTCTCCCTGGCCGAGCGGGTCCGGTTTGCCAACACGCATGACACCGACCTCTTCATCTCCCTGCACATCAACGCCCTGCCGCAGAAGGAGTCCAATGTCACCGAGACCTACTACTTCGGGCCGCCGTCGGACCTCTACACCCTGCGCCTGGCCGAACAGGAAAACCGCGGCTCGGATATCCAGACCGGTGACTTCAGGAACATGATCCGCAAGATCGGCGACCTGCTCAAGGAACAGGAATCCGCCACCCTGGCCGCCACCATCCAGCAGAGCCTCTTCTCCAATATGCAAAAATATGATAAGAAGATCAGCGATGCCGGCACCAAGATCGCGCCGTTCGTGGTCCTGCTGGGCGTGGATGCGCCCAGCGTGCTGGTGGAGATCTCCTGCATCACCAAGCAGGAGGAGGAACTGAGCCTCGGCACTGAAAGCTACCGCGACCAGATCTCCCTGTTTCTGCAGCAAGGCATCACCCGTTACCTCAGTCAACGCCATATCCAGGTCGTCAAAGGAGAGAAGAATGACAAAGAAATCGGCAACAAAAGCGGCTGAAAAGAACAAGAAGCTCCTGGTCGGCATCGACCTGGGCACCTCCCGCAGCGCCATTGCCGCCGATAACGGCAAGAGGAAGTGGGTGGAGAGCTATGTGGGCTGGCCCCGGGACTTCATCGCCCGCAAGGTCGTTGGAAAACCGGTCCTGTTCGGCGAGGAGGCGGTGGCGCACCGACTGTCCCTGGATATCTACCGGCCGCTCAAGAACGGCGTGATCAAAGAGGGTACCGCCCGGGACGAGGAGGCGGTCAAGGAACTGATCCGCCACCTGCTCTCCCTGGTCCGACCTGAAAGCGACGACTCCAGGGTCCGGGCCGTGGTCGGGGTGCCGGCCGAATCCTTCAAGGTCAACAAGGTGGCCCTCAAGAAGGCGGTGGCCGAGTTTGCCGAATCCCTGCTCGTGGTCTCCGAGCCCTTTGCCGTGGCCTACGGGGTGGAGGCGCTGGACAACGCCATGGTCATCGACATCGGCGCCGGCACCGTCGACTTCTGCATCATGCACGGCACCGTGCCCGCCGAGGAGGACCAGCGCACCGTGCTCACCGCCGGCGACTACATCGACCAGCAGCTCGAGAGCTTCCTGCGCGAACGCTACCCCGAAGCGGACTTCACCCTGAACATGGTCCGCAGGTTCAAGGAAGAACACAGCTTTGTCGGCGAGCCGCCCGAGGAGGTCAAGGTGGAGATCCCGGTGGAGGGCAAATCCACCCTCCATGACATCACCGACGAGATGCAGCGCGCCTGCGAGAGCATCCTGCCGGCCATTGTCGAGACCACCCTGGAACTGATCGCCAAATTCGACCCGGAATACCAGGACGCCATCCGCGAAAACATCATCCTGGCCGGCGGCGGCAGCCAGATCCGCGGCCTGGCTGATTACCTGGAAAAGACCATTGGCGAGTATGGTCCCACCACCATCAAAACCGTTGAGGACCCCCTGTTCGGCGGCGCCGACGGCGCCCTGGCCCTGGCCTGCGAGATGCCCGAAGAGTACTGGACAGAGCTGTAGCACAGGCCTTCACAGGAAACGTAGAAAAATTCAGCGGCACCCCATCTGCACGCGCTCGCGGCTGGCCGCATAGCGCGGACCATAGCGGCCAGCCACGATCACGCACAGCTGACGCACTGCTGAACTTTTACCAAAAGTATTGCTCATTTTCAGGTAGTTGCTGATAGGGGTGAACTATTACGAACTCCTGGAGGACAACTGTCAATCGTGTTGCCGCCATCCCTGAACCGTGACACTTCCCCTGCCCTGCCCGGCAATCTCCCGGCTTCCTTCAATTCCGCTGCCCTGCTCCATGCTGATCGACAAACAACAGATCCGGCGCCGTTTCCAACAGGCCGCCGCCACCTACGACCGCCAGGCCACCATCCAGCAGCGGGTCGCGGACCGGCTGTTGGCACTGTTGGCCGAGTCCGGCTGCACCACACCGGAAAAGGTGCTGGAAATCGGTTGCTGCACCGGCCTGCTCACCCGGAGGCTGCTGGCGCAGTGCCCTTCCATCCGGACCTTGGTGCTCAACGACCTGGTGGAGTCCTTCCGGGAGACGGTCCTGCAACGCTGCGGCAATACCGGAGCCGGGATCAGATTTCTGGCCGGCGATATCGAGACCCTGGACCTGGACGGGCGCTATGACCTGATCATCTCCTCCTCCACCTTCCACTGGTTCCACGACCTGGAGGCCACCCTGGCGCGGCTGGCCCGACACCTGCAGCCGGAGGGTTTTCTCGCCTTTTCCATGTACGGGCCGGAGAACCTGCGCGAGATCCGCAAGCTGACCGGGCTGGGCCTCGACTATCCCGATCTCGCCACCCTGGGCACGACGGTGGCGCGTCATTTCACGGTGACGATACGGCAGGAGCGACTGGAGACCATGGGCTTTGCCGATGCCGACGCCATGCTCCGTCATCTGCGCGAGACCGGGGTCAACGCCCTTGTCCGCACCACCTGGTCCAGGACGAGGCTGACCCTGTTCAAAAAGGACTATGAACAGCGGTTTGCCGACCATCGGGGCGTCCGCCTCACCTATCATCCGATGTATGTTCTTGCCCGGTCCCGGCAAGCTGGCCGCCGGCCGCGGCCATGAAGTGGCGGACCAGGCGGCCGACGCTGAGCCCCTGGACCAGGATGGAGAAGACCATGACCGCGTAGGTGATGGTGACAATGGTATCCCGGTGCGGCCCGGCCGGCAGGGAAAGGGCCAGGGCCACCGAGATGCCGCCGCGCAGGCCGGCCCAGGTGAGGGTCCGGACCGTACCCCTGGCAAAGGGGCGGAAGCCGCGCAGCAGGGAGACCGTGGCGCCCACGGAAAGGAAGCGGGCCAGGAGAACGGCCGGGATCAGGAGCAGCGCCGCCAGGAGGGCCCGGCTGTCGTGGGGCAGGATCATGATCTCCAGGCCGATGAGGACAAAGAGCACCGCGTTGAGGATCTCGTCAACCAGTTCCCAGAAGGTGTCCAGGTGGCGCCGGGTAAGCGGCGACATGCCGAAGTGACGGCCATGGTTGCCCACCAGCAGGCCGGCCACCACAATGGCCAGGGGAGCGGAGACGTGGAGGATCTCGGCCAGGCGGTAGCCGCCGATGACCGTGGCCAGGGTGAGCAGGACCTCCACCTGGTAGCGGTCCACCTGGCGGAGAAAGAAGTAGCAGAGATACCCGAGTGCCGCACCATAGAGGATGCCGCCGCCGGCCTCGACCAGAAACAGGGTGGCAATGGAACCATAGTCCGGCGCGCCGCTGCCCTGCAGAAGCGACAGCAGGGCCAGGAAGACCACCACGCCCATGCCGTCGTTGAAGAGGGATTCGCCGGTGAGGGTGGTCTCCAGGGCCTTGGGCGCACCCACCTTCTTCATGATCCCCAGCACGGCAATGGGATCAGTGGGCGAGATCAGGGCGCCGAAGAGCAGGCAGTGGAGCAGGGGCAGCTCCAGGTGCAGGAGCCGGAAACAGAGCCAGGTGAAACCGCCTACCAGCAGGGTGGAGACCAGGACCCCGGCCGTGGCCAGCAGGGAGATGACCCATTTCCTCTTCAGCAGGTCATCGAAGTTGACATGGAGTGCGCCGGCAAAGAGGAGAAAACCCAGCATGCCGTGCATCAGGGTGTCGTAGAAATCCAGGCCGGAGAGCAGGCGGATGATACGGTCGTCCATGGGCACGACACCGGCCCGGCCCAGGACCAGGACGGCCAGGGAGAAGAGCAGGGACAGGGCCATGAGGCCAATGGTCCCCGGAAAGCGGATGTAGCGGTGGTTGATGTAACTGAAGGCCGCGGCCAGGGTCACCAGGACGGCCGCGATATCGTAAAATCCCATGGCACCTGTCAGAAAGTCAGAAGACCGGAAGGCTGGAAATCAGGAGTTTTCGTGCCGCCTGCTGCTGAACTTTTACCAAAAGTATCGCTACTTTCATGTAGTTGCTGATAGCGGTGCACTCTTACGATTTTCGCAGGCAAAATCTGCTCCCCGGAAGAAGAGAGTACTCCATGAGTAAAAACAGTAAAACAGAAATTCTTGCAATCTGCGGTATCGACACCGGAATCGGCAAATCCATGGTCACGGGACTGATGGCCCGCTCCCTGGTGGATGCCGGATTGCGGGCCACCACCCAGAAGCTGGTGCAGACCGGGTGTGACGGCCGGCCGGAGGACATCCTCCTCCATCGCCGGCTGATGGGCAGCTCCTGGGGGGAAGCCGACGAACAGGGACTGACCTGCCCCTACTGTTTCCCCTTCCCTGGTTCGCCGCATCTCGCGGCCGGCCTGGCCGGCCAGCGGATCGACCCCGGCCGCCTTGACCGGGCCACGGATGAACTCGCAGCAGGCCATGATCTGCTGCTGGTGGAGGGGGCCGGCGGCCTGCTGGTGCCCCTGACCAACGACCTGCTCCTGCTCGATTACCTGGCAGAACGACACTATCCCCTTGTCCTGGTCACCTCGCCGCGGCTGGGCTCCATCAACCACACCCTGCTCAGTCTGGAGGCGATCCGGGCCCGGGGCATGCACCTGGCCGGCCTGGTCTACAACCTGTATGGCGACCATGCGCCGGAGATCGTCCGCGACAGCCTCGGCCTCTTCCGGCAGGCCCTCAAGGGATACGGTTTTTCCTGCCGGCTGCTGATCATGCCCGATACCGGTGAGTCCCAGGCGGTGAACTGGCTCTCCCTGCTGGCGCCGCTGCTCCCGGCCGCGCCACAACCTCCTGCTGCAATCGGAACAGATACCCCGGCAAAACGGTAGCGCCTACCAGCCACCGCCACCACCGCCGCCAGAGCCGCCGCCACCACCGCTGAAGCCACCGCTGCCCGAGGAACTCGGCATCCCCGAGGCCACGTAGTCCACGGCCGAACTCCAGTACCCTGTTGCTCCACCACCACCGAACTGTCCGCCGCCACCGGTGAACAACGGGCCGGAAGCATGCCCGCCCGGCGTGGTTGCCATATGGTGCATGACGGACTCGCCATGGCTGCGGAACCAGGAATCGACCTCCGGCGCCAGTCCGAATGCCACCAGGTAGGGAAACCAGGCATCCTCCAGGTTCGGCCTCTCCTTTTTCAGCTCCCGGACAAAATAACGCCGCGCCGCGCCGAGCTGCCGCCGCAGGCGCACCCCCTGCTCCGTATCCCGGCTCCTGGCGATGCCGGTCAGGTTATGGAGCATGGCCAGGACAAAGAAGAACAGGGCCGCCAGCAACAGGCTGCTGCCGGGAAAGCGGAGACAGGCAACGGAATAGACCAGGGCGACCAGCAGCATCATTGCCGTCATGGCCAACAGCCGCGGAACCAGCCGGTCCACCGCCATCCTGCAGGAGGATGCGAAATAGAGGCCGACCATCCAGAAGGCCACCATGGCCATGACCGCCATCAGGCCGGTGAAGAACTCGACCTGGTGCAGGACACTGTTGAACATGAGCAGGAAAAACCCCATCACCGCCAGCAGGGCCGACGGAACCCAGAACCAGGGAGAGGAGGTTCCCTCCCCCTCGGTCATCAGCCGCATCCTCTCGGTCAGAGGCTTGCGGATGCGCAACACCGGGTCAAAGGCACCGCTGCCCTTTTTGCGGTAATGGCGGCGAATGGTCTCGGTATCCGTGACATCGCCGCCGTCGACAAAGAATTCATCCACCAGGGCCTGTTCGTAGCCGGACAGGCTGCTGCGGGGTACCAGCAGCTCCAGGTGGAGGATGGCACTGGCGGGCGGCGCCTTGAACTCCAGGCCCAGAAAACGGTAGACCTTTGGTTCGACACGGCTTGCCAGTTTGCCCTCCTGAATCATCCGCGCCAGGATGGCCGCCACCTCGCTGGACCCGGTGGCCTTGTCCCATGTGGCGCCCACCACCTCGGGCAGGAGGGAAAAGAGGTGCTCCTCGAGCCAGGCGCGATCGATGGTGGCCGGATCCGGCATGGGGGCGAAACGGTCCAGGTTGCGCTCATGACGGACGAGTTGCAGGAGCCGGACAACAAAAAATATCCAGACCATCGCGACAAGCAGGTACCTGAGCCAGGCAGGGGCGACCGGGACCGGGGGAGCGACGGGCGCAGGCACCGGCGGATGCCAGGTGGCGATGGCGCCGGGATTGTCGCCGGTATATTCGAGCAACCGATGCAGGACCACGCCCTGGCCCGGCGGTACCTGCTGTGCCGCGTGGCGGATGACACCGCCACCATCCCAGGCAGGATCCAGGGTCAGCTCCAGGGAAAAGCTGCGGATGACTCCGTCCCGGTCGGGAAAACAGAAGTCATGGTCGAGCCGGTACTTTCCCTGACTCGGCACCAGGATACCTTTCAGGGTGTAGTCGAGGATATAGGTCAGTCTGGTCTGGTTGAACGCCGGGTCCGTGGGCAGGCGGCTGCGCCAGCGCAGGACATTGGAGCCTGCCCAGCTCCAGTGATCGACCTGGCCCAGGCCGCCGTGGACCAGCGGTATCTCCCGGCCGCTGGCCGGATCCCGGCGATAGATGCCGTTGAGGACAAGCCGCTGGCCGGGTCGGACCCGGAAACGGCGCTCGCCGCCGTTCCAGGCACCGGTAAAGACCATGGTCTGCTCCTCGCGAACATGGAGCACCCCCTGGCCGTCGAGCCGGGCCTTGACCGACATCTCCTGCCAGTACAGGCTCCTGGCCTGCACCGACGGATTACAGCAGACGGAAATCAACAGAAGCGCCAGGGAAAGAAGTCTCGGCATGGCTGTTCCTCCGAGGGAAAGAGTGGTCTCCGTGTGCCGGCATCTCTTCTCCCGGCCTGCCCCGGGAGAGGTTCCATGTCATATGAATTGTATCGCAGGACCCTGCCCCGGAACAGAAAATATATTTTTTTTCTTGCCAGGCGGAGAAAACTGATATATTAATAATAATCATTAACAAATTTACAGAATTCCCATCATCGGAGGACAGCAACGATGTGCATAGAAGTACGAAAGACATGCCGGTGCGGCCGGCAGACGGCCCAGTTCCACATGCGTGACAATATCATGAGCCAGGAGGTCATCGCCGAACTCTACTGTCCTGAATGCAAGAAGCCGGAACTGGATCCCGAGACCATGCTCAGTGACAACGGGTGGGTGATCGAATATGACATGGAGCTGGCCAGGTTCCTGGCCGTGTCCAGGCTGATGGTGGACCCGGAGAGTGTCCGCCCCGGTTACCTCTTCGACTCCGGGTATGCCTGCTGGCTGGAGATGTATCCGGGAGAAAAGGAGGATATCATGGAGGAGCGCAAGGAGATCATGGCCCTGCAGAAGGAGGATCCGACCCGCTACCTCAAGGAGATCAGCCGCTGGAACATCGCACGGATCGAGCGGCTCAAGGCCGACGGATGGCGCAAGGCCCAGGCGGCATGACAGAGAAGAGAGGTAACAGTTCAGCAGCACGCCATCTGCACGCGCTCGTGACTGGCCGCATAGCGAACTATAACGGCCAGTCACGATCACGCACAGCTGACGCACTGCTGAACTGCTACAAAAAGTCGTTTATTCAAACATGTTGCCGCTAGCGGTGAACTGTTACGAAGAAAAAAGCTCAGAAGGGGGCGGCAGGGAGGCCCCCTTCCGCTGTCAGAGAATCTGCTGAAGAAATTTTCTGGTCCGGGCGTGGCGGGGATTATCGAAAAAGACCTCCGGCGGCGCCTCTTCGACTATGGCGCCCGCATCCATAAAGACCACCCGGTCCGCCACCTCG
>JALSNC010000156.1 GCA_026987195.1 Desulfobulbaceae bacterium
AGCGAGACTCCGATAGCCCGCTATGCGGCCAGCCGGGAGCGCGTGCAGGTAAGTGTAGACTCCGGATGGCGTGCTGCTGAACATTTACGAAGCGGCACCTGACAACGTCCCTCCATCCCGCATTAGCCCTCCATCCCGCATTAGAGGTAGGGCAGCATCCGCTTCACCGCCCTGGTATCGGCGGCGGTGATCAGACCGGACTTGCGCAGGTTCCTTTTGCGCTTGGTGGATTTCTTGGTCAGGATGTGGGAGCTGTAGGCCTTGTTGCGCCTGATCTTTCCGGAGCCGGTGGCCTTGAAACGTTTCGCCGCCCCCCTGTTGGTCTTCATTTTGGGCATGATTCCATCTCCTTCAGGCCGGATGCGGCCTGTCGCTGCTCTCGTTCAATAGTCTGCTCGGTGTCACGGACACACCCCGCCCGAGCCGGGTCCGATCCTGCGGTCACGCGCCACGTGGGCGTCAGCGGCCGGGCCGGACACCGGACGTATGGGCCAGGTCCTGTTCCGGTTCAGGGTTTGGGACCGATGAACATCACCAGTTGCCGGCCTTCCATCTTCGGTTCCTGCAGGATCACACCGTGATCACGCAGGGCATCGGCGATTCTGTTGATGGCATCGAGTCCCACCGACTGGGCATAGATGATCTCGCGTCCCCGAAAACGCATGGTCACCTTGACCTTGTTCTTGGCATCCAGGAACTTCTTGATCTTCTTGATCTTGAAGTTGAGATCATGTTCCTCGGTCTTGGGCCTGAACTTGATCTCCTTTGTCTCGACAATGGTCTGTTTCTTCTTGGCTTCCTGGCGCTTTTTCTTCAGCTCGTACCGGTACTTGTCATAGTTCATGATCCGACAGACCGGCGGATTCGCCTTTCCTGCCACCTCCACCAGGTCCAGGTCCTGGCTGTAGGCCCTCTCCAAAGCCTCCCTGGCGGTGACGATGCCGAGCTGTTCGCCATCGGCATCAATGAGTCGAACTTCCGGATAGTTTATCGCCTCGTTGATCTTGACCCGGATTTCCTGCTTCTGAGGAAGCCTGCTGCCTCGTCTTTTGATGTCCGTTCCTCCTCTTCGTTCCTTTCTCTGGACCGTTATCCGGCCATCTTCTCTTCACATTCCCTGCGCACCATGTCCACGAACTCCTCCGGGTTCATGGGGGGCAGGTTCTTTCCGTCCCTCAGGCGCACGGTGACCGTTCCCTCCTCCTTCTCCCGGTCACCGATGATGAGCATGTAGGGAATCTTCATCATCTGCGCCTCACGGATCTTGTAGTTGAGCTTCTCGTTGCGCAGATCCTTCTCGACCCGTACGCCGGCCGCCCGCAGGGTGGCAAAGACCCCGGCGGCATATTCGGCCTGGTCGTCGGTGATATTGAGGACACGGGCCTGCTCGGGGGCCAGCCAGACCGGAAAGGCACCGGCATAATGCTCGATCAGCACGCCGATGAACCGCTCCAGCGAACCCATCAGCGCCCGGTGGATCATGATCGGCTGATGCTCGCTGCCGTCGGCACCGGTATAGGTCATGCCGAACCGCTCCGGCAGGTTGAAGTCCACCTGGATGGTGGAACACTGCCAGGACCGCCCCAGCTGATCCTTGATCTTGATGTCGATCTTGGGCCCGTAGAACACCCCCTCGCCCGGATCGATCTCGTAGGCCAGGCCCTTCTTGTCCATGGCCTGTTTCAGGGCATCGGTGGAGAGTTGCCAGTGTTCCTCGGACCCGACGTACTTGTCCGGCCTGGTGGAGAGATAGACATCATAGGCATCGAATCCGAACGTCCTGAGGATGTGGAGGTTCAGATCGATGATATTGAAAATCTCCTCCTCGAGCTGGTCGGGCCGGCAGAAGATATGGGCGTCATCCTGGGTGAAACCGCGCACCCGCATCAGTCCGTGCAGGGCGCCGGTACGCTCGTAGCGGTACACGGTGCCCAGCTCGCACCAGCGGATGGGAAATTCCCGGTAGCTGTGTTTGCCGGCGTTGTAGATGCCGATGTGGAAGGGACAGTTCATGGGCTTGAGCTGGTACTGCACCTCGTCGATCTCCATGGCCGAGTACATGTTCTCGGCATAGAAATCAAGATGTCCCGAGGTCTTCCACAGGTCCTGGCGGGCTATGTGGGGCGTGTAGAGCAGCTCATAGCCGTGGCGGTAGTGTTCGTCCTTCCAGTAGTCCTCGATCAGGCGACGCAGCATGGCGCCACGGGGTTGCCAGAGGATCAGGCCGGGACCGATCTCGTCCTGGATGGTGAACAGTTTCAGCTCCCTGCCCAGCTTGCGGTGATCGCGCTTCCTGGCCTCCTCAAGCCGGTTCAGGTAGCGTTTGAGCTCCTTGCGGTCAAAGAAGGCGGTGCCGTAGATCCGGGTGAGCATCTCGCGCTTCTCGTCACCGCGCCAGTAGGAGCCGGCCACCCGCAGCAGCTTGAAGCTTCTGACCCACGAGGTGTCAGGTATGTGAGGACCGCGACACAGGTCGATGAAGTCACCCTGCCGGTACACGCTCACCGTGTCCTCGTCCATCTCCTGCAGCAGCTCGACCTTGTACTTCTCACCCTGAGCGGCAAAGAACTCCATGGCCTCCTGCCTGGACATTTCCTGCCGCTGGAATCCGGTCCGGCCGGCAATGATCTCCGCCATCCGTGCCTCGATCTCGGGAAAGTCGTCCGGCGTGAAGGGGACAGGACGGTCGAAGTCATAGTAGAAGCCGTCCTCGATGGCCGGGCCGATGGCCACCCGGATCTCATCGCCATAGAGCTCCTTGACCGCCTGGGCCATGATGTGAGCCGTTGAGTGACGGAGGATCTCCAGGGCCTGCTCCGAATCAACGGTCACCGGTTCGAGCACGGTGTCGGCATCGAGAACCGTGGACAGATCCGCGGGCTCGCCATTGCGGAGCACTGCAAGGGTCCGCTTGCGCTGTTTGCTGGAGAGCAGCTCCTTCAGCGCCTGTGCGGCCGTGGTCCCGGCCGGGAAGGTCCCGCTCTTCCCGCCCTTTATGGCAATGGCAATCTCTGTCATGGTTCCCGTTAAAAAGAAAGGCTAATGAGCAACCGGCCAAAAACCTGCCGGCTGCATCCTAGCCTTTAACTCTCTGGTAGGCGCGGGCGGTATCGAACCGCCGACCTCTACCGCGTCAAGGTAGCGCTCTCCCACTGAGCTACGCGCCTACATCCAATACCTTTTTCTTCTGACGTGATGAAACTACATCATGCGTGAAAAAAACTCAAGTCAAATACCAGCAAACGCCTACTCTGTCAAGTGATAATCTGCAGGCGGAACAGGTGAAACAGACCGTCGGACCGCCATCTCATGCCGACCAGAACAGTTCGCCGCCGTCGCACCCCCTCACGGGATGGCTAACCATCCGTTTGTTCGTCCACAATGGTGTAAGCGTTCTCAGGCCATGGGCTGCCGGGACTCGATGGCCCTGGCCAGGGTATGCTCGTCGGCATACTTGATGTCCATGCCCATGGGGATGCCGCAGGCCAGCCGGGTCACCTTTACCCCCATCTGCTGCAGGCGGTCAACAAGAAATGAGGCCGTGGCCTCGCCAGGCACCGTCGAGCTGGTGGCCAGAAGGATCTCTTCCACCTCGCCCCGGGCCACCCGGTCGAAGAGTTCACGGGTCTTCAGCTCGTCCGGGCCGATGCCGTCCATGGGTGAAAGGACCCCGTGGAGGATATGGTACACGCCGCGGAAGGTCGCGGTCTTCTCGATGGCCAGCAGATCGCCCGGCTCTTCGACCACGCAGACCAACCGGTGATTACGGCGCGCATCACCGCAGATCGGGCAGGGATCGGTCTCGGAAAAGGCGAAACAGGAGGAACAGAGACCGATGGCCTCGTGCAGCCCGGCCAGGTCCGCGGCCAGCCTTCGCGCCTCGGATGCGGGACGGCGCAGCAGGTAGAGGGCCAGGCGGGTCGCGGTCTTGCGGCCGATGCCGGGCAGCCTGGTCAGATCCCTGATCAGCTGTTCAAGGGGTGGGGGAACCGCCTGCATGGCCGGAACTAGAACATGCCGGGGATATTGAGCCCGCCGGTGAGCTTCGACATCTCGGCCCGGGCCATATCCTTTGCCTTGCGCAGGCCGTCGTTGACCGCTGCCTGGACCAGGTCCTGGAGCATGGACACGTCTTCGGGATCAGCGATCTCCCGCTCAATGGCCAGGCCGACCAGTTCACCGCGGCCGTTGACCGTGGCCGTGACCATGCCGCCACCGGCGGTGCCGGTGACCGTCCGCGTTGCCAGTTCCTCCTGGATCGTGGCCATCCTCTCCTGGAACTGCTGGGCATGTTTCATCAGTTCGCCCATGTTGAGCATGTTGTCCACCTCGTCTGCAGAAATGGTATTGTCCCCTTTCCCGGAAAAACGTACCGGTATTTCAAGAGAGTTGCCGACAGCAGCGAACTGTCACTCCCCGGGCGGCAGGGGCTGCCTGAAACGGGGACCGACCCGGATATCGCCGACCTGGCCGTTGAAGATCTCCAGCGCCGCCAGCACCAGGGGATCGTTGGCCAGCTCCCTGCGCTCCTGCTGCGGCGTGGTGCCGTTTTCCGGATCGATCTCGCAGGCCAGTGAATCGGGAACGTGGAACTTCACTGTAAGGCTCTCCTGGAAAAAGTCCAGGGCAAACTCGGTCAGCGGCCTGATGTTTTCCCGGTTCTTGAGCAGACGGCAGTCCGCGGCGTCATCATACTGGATAACCAGCGTATCTCCCTCGCGGCTCACCGAGGCGGCACGCCCCAGGGCCGCGGCCATCCAGGCCTTCCGTTCGCGTACATAGGCAAGGAACCCATCCCAGTGCCGCCGCACATCCTTTGCGCCGCCCTGCCGCATGCCGTCTCCGTCAGCAGGCCGGGACGGAACGGGATCTGCCGGGCTGTCCTCTGCCGGCGGCCGGCCCTCCCGTGCAGGGACGTCATCGCTGGCCGAGGCAGCCGCCTTCCTGTCCGCCGGTTCCGGCGGCCCCTTCTGCCCGGTCGTTTCCTCCTGCCTCGCCCGACCGGCGGACGCAGCCGGTTCCGGCGCCGATGATGGGCCGAAGGCCGCCGACTTTCCCCCGGCCGGCACCCCGGGGCCGGCGCCTGTGGCCGGTGCGGACGTCCTGTTCTCTCTCTGTTCAGAAACCCGCCGCGGGGGAACCGCCGCAACAAGGCTCTCCGCCGGCACCCCGGCCAGGACCTTGTCCAGGCGGGCCAGAAGTTCGGAGACCCCGACCACGTCCCCCACCTGGACCGCCCTGATGAAGGCCAGCTCCAGGGCCAGGCGCGGCTGCCGGGACCAGGTCACCTTCTCCAGGCTCTCCAGGAGCAGGTTGAACATGGCCGAGAGGGTCTGCGCCGAGTACCGGCCCGCGATCCCGCGCAGCTCCTCCAGTTCGTCCGCCGGCAGGTCGAGCAGGTGCTCCGGCTGGCGGCTGACCCGGCAGATGACCAGGCTGCGGAACCAGGAGAGCAGTTCGTTGATGAACCGTTTCAGGTCCATGCCATAGGTATAGATCGCCTCGAGACTGTCCAGAGCGCGGCCGAGGTCGCCTTCCAGCAGGGCGGTCCCCAGGGCGGTGATCACCTCACGGCTGACGAGTCCCAGCACCTCGACCACGTCCCCGGCCGTCACCGAGGTGCCGCAGTAGGAAAAAACCTGGTCCAGCAGGCTGAGGCCGTCCCGCACCGAGCCGCCGGCCTCGCGCACCACCAGGTTCAGGGCAGCGGGCTCGATCTCCACCCCTTCCTCACCGGCCAGGCGGGCAAAATGATCAAAGAGCTCCCGACGCCCCACCCTTTTGAGTTCATAGCGCTGGCAGCGGGAGAGGATGGTCACCGGCACCTTGTGCAGCTCGGTGGTGGCGAACATGAAATAGACATGCTCCGGCGGCTCCTCCAGGGTCTTCAGCAGCGCGTTGAAGGCCTCGGTGGTGAGCATGTGCACTTCGTCGATGATGATGATCTTGAAGCGCGCGGAGGTGGGCATGAAGCGGATCTTTTCCTTCAGCTCCCGGATCTCCTGGATCCCCCGGTTGGAGGCGCCGTCCACCTCGTGCAGGTCAACACTGGTGCCGGCCATGATCTCCCGGCAGGAGCGGCACTCGCCGCAAGGCTCGGCGGTGGGGCCCTGTGCACAGTTCAGGGCCTTGGCCATGATCCGGGCCAGCGTTGTCTTGCCGGTGCCGCGGATGCCGCTGAAGATCAGGGCATGGGGCACCCGCCTCTGGCGCAGCGCGTTCTGCAGGGTCCGGACCACGGCCCGCTGGCCGACGACCTCTTCAAAACGCTGCGGACGCGATTTCCTGGCAAGGACGAGATAGGACACAATGGTATCTGCTTCTGATTGCGGGCAGGAAGGACGGGACCGGCAGAGGGATCATGACCGCCGGAAAAAGGATAGCCGGGCACCCCTGCAACACACAAAGAGGTTCACTACCGCTGCTTCCTCCCGGACCTGACGGGGTTCGTGATTCTTTGTTGCGCAGGACCCGGCTATCACACTGAGATCCTTTGATCTGGCGGAGAGGGTGAGATTCGAACTCACGGTACTTTCGTACACACGCGTTCCAGGCGTGCACCTTAAGCCACTCGGTCACCTCTCCGCGGCATGGACGGCACGGTGGCGAAAACGAGAGCCCTTTCATGACCACCTGCTGTCCGGCACCTCTATGTAAACCGTGGCAACCATTTTGACAACAGAAAAATACACCATTTCCCATTTTGTTGCCACCCATCCGGAACGGTCACCGCCGCCTGGCGCGGAAGAAGTCACGCAACAGATCGCCGCAGGGCCCGGCAAGCACCCCGCCGGTGACCCGGAACCGGTGGTTGAGTCGACCGTCGATGCCGATGGAGTAAACCGATTCCACCCCGCCGGCCCGGGGATCGGTGGCCCCGAACACCAGGCGGTCGATACGGGCCATCACCATGGCGGCAGCGCACATGGCGCAGGGCTCCAGGGTCACGTAGAGGGTTGTGCCCGGCAACCGGTAGTTGCCCAGCCGGGCAGCGGCGGCACGCAGAACCCGGATCTCGGCATGTCCGGTGGGATCGGCGGCCGCAACGCAGTTGTTGCCCGCTGCAGCCAGCACTGTCCCCTTCCCGTCCACCAGCAGCGCCCCCACCGGCACCTCACCGCCCGCCGCTGCCAGACGGGCCTGGGCCAGGGCCTGTTCCATCAGGGAGATATCCGCCTCCCTGCTCCCCGCCGGCACCTCCGGCCTGCCGGTACCTCCTGCCGTAGGTTCAGCCTTCGTCATGGGCATTTTCCCGCAAACCTGCCGGTAGTTCCATAATCTTGCCGCCGCAGACGGCAGGAAGCCCCCTGACCCTTGGCCCCTGACACCTGACACCTGGCCCCTGGCACCTGACACCTGGCACCTGGCCCCTGGCCCCGGTAAAAAAAATTCTCATCTTTATTTTTTCCAGGAAAAGCCCTATAATTACAAAATAGATATTAAGGTGACAAATTCGAAAGCACCCCAACCCTGCACATTTCCATGAAGAACCAGAGATACTCGGTGGTGGCCTATGAATGGCTTCCGGACAGCCGGCAGAACATTACCGAGGCCCTGTCTGAATTCTCCGACATATCCTTCCACAACGATCCCAAGTCGTTTCAGCGGGAGATCAGCAAGAAACAGTACGACATCATCTTTCTCAACGTCAGGCAGGACAATCCCTCCTCCTTCAAACTGCTGGAACAGACCCGTGAAAAGACGCCGCATACGCCGATCATCATCACCAGCGCCACCGAGAAGGCCGAGCTGATCGTCAAGGCCATCAAGCTCGGCGCCTACGACTTCATCGCCAAGCCCTTTTCACCGCCCAGGATCCAGCTCGTGGTGCAGAAGGCACTGAAGTACCGGGCCCTGCAGAATGAAATCGACTACCTGCGCCGCAAGCAGGATATCGTCTATGATTTTGATTCCATTGTCGCTGAAAGCCCCTCATTCAAGAAGGTCATCACCAGCCTGAAAAAGTTCGCCTCCACCGACTCCACCATCCTGATCACCGGCGACACCGGCACGGGCAAGAGTTTCCTCTCCGGCTCGATCCACTACAACTCGCCGCGCCGCGAGAACCCCTTCATCAAGATCAACTGCGCCAATATCCCGGAGGCGCTGCTCGAATCCGAATTGTTCGGGCATGAAAAGGGTTCCTTCACCGGTGCCGACAAGCAGCGGATCGGCCGGTTTGAGCAGGCCAACGGCGGCACCATCTTTCTCGACGAGATCGGGGAGATCTCCATGGAGATCCAGACCAAGCTGCTGCGGGTCCTGGAGGAGAAATCCTTTGAACGGGTGGGGGGCAACAAGACGATCCGGGTCGATGTCCGGGTCATCGCCGCAACCAACAGGGACCTGGCGCAGCAGATCAGGGAAGGCAAATTCCGCGAGGATCTCTACTACCGGATCAATGTCCTGCCCATCCAGCTGCCGCCCCTCAGGGAGCGGCCCCTGTGCATCGAGCCCCTGGCCATGCGGCTGCTCGACAAGGCGTGCACCTCCCTGAAAAAACATATCAGGGGATTCTCTCCAGGAGCGCTGGCCATTATCAAGAACTACCACTGGCCCGGCAATATCCGCCAGCTCGCCAACACCATCGAGCGGGCAGTGATCCTGGAGGACAGCGACCTGATCAATGTCGAGGCCATCCAGATCCCTGACTTCCACAATCATCCGGGCACCCCCAGGGTCACGGTCTGCGAGCCGCTGGAGACCCACGAGAAGGAACTGATCCTCAAGGCCCTGGAAGAGAACCTCTGGGTGCAGAAGAATGCCGCCAAGCGGTTGGGCATCAGCCCCAGGGCACTGAACTACAAAATCAACAAGTTCGGCATCACCCACCCCAACTGGCGCCGCAACAAATAACGCCTGCCAGCCGGGCCATCCGCACGTAAGCGCTCACAGGGACCGCACGGAGTCTTCGCTTACCTCTTTGCACGGTCGTGCCTGCCCGCACAGGTAGGCTATCGGAGTCTCCCTGCGGTCGCTTACCTGCGGTCAGGCACGCCTGCACAAATCCGCGGCCCCTGAGAGCGCTTACAGCATTGTGGTCGAAAAAACCGATGGTTGGTTGTCTCCGTGAGGGGTTACATCCGCACACCACCCCTCAGGTAAAAATTCAGCAGCACGCCATCTGCGGACGATCGGCACGCCTTATGCAACACCGGGTTCACGACAGCTTGCCGCCCGTCGTCCCGCGGCACCCCCTTACCTGTCCTCATCCGGCGCCTTCCCGACCCCCTGGAACCTGGCACCTGCCTCCCGGTACCTGACACCTGTCTCCTGGCACCTGGCGCCCGGCCCATGGCTTCCGGATAAAATCAGTGGAGCTGACCGCCCGTGCTGGACATGGTCAGGTTGCCGTCCTTGACCCCGCGCAGGGCGATCATCCTTTCCGCCAGTTCCTGGACCCGGGAGGCCTTGCCCTTGACAATGGTCACGTCCAGGCAGTTGTTGTGGTCCATGTGCACATGGGTCGAGGAGGTGATGAGCCGGTAGAATTCGTGCTGCAGCTCGGTGATCCTTTCCTGCAACTGGGCCTGGTGGTGATTGAAGACCAGGGTCACCACGCCCACCACCTCGCAGTCACTCTCCCATTCCTGCTTGACCAGCGCCTTTCTGATCAGGTCGCGCACGGCCTCGGACCGGTTGGAATAGCCGCGCTTGCGCATGTACTCGTCAAACTCGTCCAGAAGGTCCTCTTCAAGGGATATGGAAAAACGTCGCAGCATGATCTTGCTCTTGTTTCTTGGGACGGCGTCTCTGCGAAAAAGGACGCCTTTGTTCATGGGGCACCGAAATCAGCCGGCGGGGCGACCACCGTAACCCCTCACAGGATGACTGATCATCGGTTTTTCCGAGCACGCTGGCGCAAGCGCTCCGTAACAGTTCACCGCTATCGGCAACCACCTGAAACGACCGACACTTTTACACGACAGTGACACCACGGCCTAGAGATTCTTCAGCTCGTCAAGCCGGGCGATGATGGCCGCCGCCTCATCGCGGTATTTCCCGGCAATGGTCTTGTCCTTTGCCGCCCGGCCCAGGTACTGCCGGGCCAGATCGAGCCGTCCCTGGTAGAGGTAGTACTTGCCCAGGTAAAAACGGCTGAGACTGTCTGCTCCCTGCGCCGCCTTGATCTTGCCGAGTTCGAAATAGAGCCGGGAATACTCGGGCATATGCCGGGCTACCTGCTCAAGCAATGTCTCGGCACCGTCCAGATCCCCCTTCTTCTCCAGGGCCCTGGCCAGCTCAAAGGTCGCGTACATACTGCCGGGCAGCCGGCGGTGGGCAAAACGCAGCAGTTCCAGGGCCTGGTCGAGCTGCCCTGCCTCCAGGCCCATCACCCCGGCATCCACGGCCAGGATATCCCGGTCCGGGTAGGCATCGCGGACAGTGGCCAGTTCCCTGCGGGCGCCCTTGAGATCATGCTCTGCCGCCAGAACCAGGGCCAGGCCGTAGTGGGCCATGATCCGCGCCTCCCGGTCCCGGGCACGCTCGATGGTGTTGCGGCAGCTTATCCGCAACTGGTCAAGATCCACGGACTGGACCATGACCCGGTACCTGAAGCGGAGGAAACTGAAGTTATCGTGTTTCCTGTAATATCCCGGCACGTTCTGGTCCGGGTCCATCTCCACCAGGGACTCGACATAGTTGAGCCGGGCCTCGGGATTGGGGTGGGTCAGCAGGTACTGGGGCAGCTTGTCGGAACGGTAGCGGCTGATCCTGCGCATGACGCGCAGCATTCCCTCCATGGCCACGGGATTGCGGTGCATCTTCCGCATCCACTCAAAGGAGAGCCGGTCGGCCTGTTCCTCATCCTGGCGGCTGTAGCTCAGGTTGATGGCCTGGCCGGCGGCCATGGAGCCGGCC
>JALSNC010000157.1 GCA_026987195.1 Desulfobulbaceae bacterium
CATCGAACTGTACAAGGTTCTGAAGATCGAGAACATGGCGGCCAGCGGCGGCGAGGCCAAACACATGATCGCCGCCGGCCTGGTACTGGTCAACGGCGAGGTGGAAACCCGGAAACGGCGCAAGACCGTTGCCGGGGATGTGGTGGAAGTGAACGGGGAACAGGTCCGCATCACAGGCCGGTGATGCGGGTAAAAATTCAGCAGCACGCCATCTGCACGCGCTCGCGGCTGGCCGCATAGCGTGGACTATAGCGGCCAGCCACGATCACGCACAGCTGACGCACTGCTGAACTTTTACCAAAAGTATTGCTCTTTTTCAGGTAGTTGCTGATAGCGGTGAACTATTACTGATGCGGACCGGGCAAAGGGCGTGTACAAGTATCGGCATTCTCAGGCGGTTGCCGGGAGCAATGAGCTGTGACAAGGGCGGAAGAGAGTTATTCCGTGATCCGCTGCAGGGCCTCCTCGTAACGGGCCCGGGTCTTCTCCAGGATCTCGGCCGGCAGCCTCGGTGGCGGGGGCTGCTTGTTCCAGTCCAGGGATGAGAGGTAGTCGCGCAGGAACTGCTTGTCGAAGCTGGGCTGTCCGCGGCCCGGCTCGTACTCGTCCAGGGGCCAGAAACGCGACGAATCCGGGGTCAGGACCTCGTCGATGAGGATCAGTTCACCATCGGCCATGCCCAGCTCGAACTTGGTATCGGCAATGATGATACCCTTGGCCCGGGCATAGTCGGCGGCCTTCCCGTACAGGGACAGGCTGATCTCAGCCATCTTCTCAGCCTGTTCCCTGCCCACCAGCTCCTCCATGCGGGCCATGGAGATGTTCTCATCGTGCAGGCCCTGTTCCGCCTTGGTGGACGGGGTGAACAGGGGCTCCGGAAACCGGTCCGATTCGCGCATCCCCGGCGGCAGGGCAAAACCGCAGACCGTGGTGTCCTTCTGGTACGCCTTCCAGAAGGAACCGGAGAGGTAGCCCCGGACAATGCACTCGATGGGCACGACCTCGGTCCGCCGCACCAGCATGGAGCGTCCCTCGAGCTGGTCCCGGTACTGCCGGCAGACCTCGGGATACTCGTCCACATCGGCGGTGAGCAGATGATTGGCCACGATATCGGAGAGCAGGTCGAACCAGAAGAGCGAGATCTGCGTCAGCACCCTGCCCTTGCCGGGGATGGGATCGTCCATGACCACGTCATAGGCCGAGATCCGGTCCGTGGCCACCATGAGCAGTTTGTCCTCATGACCCGGAATCTCGTACATGTCCCGCACCTTGCCGCGATGCAGCAGGGTCAGCTCGGGACACTCGGTACGTACCAGAGCTGCATCCATCTTCCATCTCCTCCAGCCGACGTAACCATTGAGCAGCACGCCGGAAAAACGGTAAAGAGTTCCGCTAGTTCAATTTTGTCGGCAATACCGGCGAACCATGACAGAAATGGGAGCCGGGCTGCCGGCTCCCGACGGAACAGGCGAAGTTACAGGCCCAGTTCCTTCCTGATCGCCTCGATCACCGCATCGCTGGACTCGGCCTTGACATTGAGCAGCAGCCCCTCCTTCTCGTAGAAACCGATCAGGGGCGCTGTCTTCTCGTTGTACGTGGCCAGACGATGGCTGATGGCCTCCTCGGTCTCGTCCTCGCGCTGCACAACCCTGGCACCGCACTTGTCGCAGACTCCTTCCACCTTGGGCGGATTGGACTTGACGTTGTAGATGGCCTGGCACTCGGGATTCTCGCAGGTACGACGGGTGCAGAGGCGGTCCAGGATCACCTCTCTCGGTACATCAATGTTGACCGCCTTGTCCAGGGTGATACCAAGGCGATCCAGCAGCTTCTTGAGCTCCTCGGCCTGGGGAATGGTGCGCGGAAAACCGTCGAGCAGGAATCCCTTTGCACAGTCCGGCTCCTGCAGCCGTTTTTCCATGATCCCCATGATCAGGGCATCTGGCACCAGGTCACCCCGCTTCATGTATTCCTCGGCCTCCCTGCCCAGTTCAGTGCCCGCCTGTACGGCGCCGCGCAGGATATCTCCGGTGGAAATCTGGACCGATCCGTCAATGGCGGTGAGCAGTTTGGCGACAGTGCCCTTGCCGGCACCCGGGGCTCCAAGCAGTATGAGTTTCATCTCTCTTCCCTCTCGTTTTGATAGATAAAGGATAAAAAAGCAAAAAAACTATAAAATCGACATGTTGCCACAACATTGACAAAAAAATCCGGCCGCCACTGATGGCCGGTCCGGGAGATGTTCCGTGTCGTGACAGGAAGCGCCCCTGGGACAACACAGTTTTGCCGCAGGCAATATACACCAATTTTTTCCTGCCTGGTAGTCCAAAATAGACCGATTCTGCCATCCACCCCTTGACAAGCGCCCATGGCAACTTATTTTTTCCCCAGACGAAAGCCCTGCATAACTAGCGGAATCTGGGCATATTCTGATATTCAGGCGGCCGGAAGCCGACTCCCGGACCCGGCCATGCGGTTCGCGTGAACCGGGAAAAGAATCTACGCGAAAGGAGGACCTGATCATGGCATTCATACGGTTTGCGGAGCGCCCGCATTTCAGGAATCCCTGGGCAGAGTTCGAACGTATCCGCCAGGGACTGGATGAACTTTCCCGGACCTTCATCAACGAGGGACAGCAGGCCCTGGCACGGGCCACGGTCTATCCCCCGCTCAATATCTTCGAGGACAGGGACCACCTGATCATCAAGGCCGAACTTCCCGGTGTCAAGGCGGAGGATCTCGACATCTCCCTGGAGGGCGACACCCTGACCCTGCAGGGACAGCGGAAGCCGCGCGAGGATTCCGACAAGGTCTCCTACCACCGGCGCGAAATAAAGTCCGGCAGCTTCAGCCGGGCCATCGCCCTGCCCACCAAGGTGGACATGGACAAGATGACGGCAAAACTTGCCAACGGCATCCTGACCATCACCCTGGCCAAGGCGGAAGAGGTCAAGCCCCGCCAGATCAGTATCACCACGGAGTAAGGGAAGGAGGTGGACCATGAGCGAACATGAACTGCAGGTACAGGAGAAAAAGGAAGTGCAGCACAGCGGCGAGACCACCAAGCCGGAGAAATACTTTGTTCCGGCCGTGGATATATACGAGACAGACGAAGGCGTCACCGTGATCGCCGAGATGCCCGGTGTTACCGGTGAGGGGGTCGAGGTGTCCCTGGAAGACGATGTTCTCACTATCCAGGGCACCAGGGCGCCCGAGGACACGGAAGGCAAGCGGGTGCTGCTGCAGGAATATGAAAGCGGCAACTACCTGCGCCGCTTCACGGTGGCCGAGACCATCGACCAGGACAAGATCAAGGCAACCATGGCCGACGGCCTGCTGACCGTCATCCTGCCCAAGGCGGCCCCGGCCAAACCGCGCAAGATTGAGGTTCAGATGGGCTGATCGATGCTGTGACGACCCCTAAAAAAAAAACCGGTGCCAGAAGGCACCGGTTTTTTCTTGACAGCATGAAAAAGAGATTACGGCGTGAACGGAGAACCTGGCCGCTGCAGCCTGAAAGTGTAGGTATATGACCAGTGGCATATTTCATCGGCGGAGGAGGTGGCTTCCACGGTGAGTGATCGCCCGTCTCGGATCACATCAAATGGCAGTGCAGCCCGAGTCGCGTCCTCGCGGGAGCCACAGTCCAAGGGGCAATCAAAAGAAAAATAATATTGCCCCCCTGTCCCGGTGAACAGATAGATCGGCTCCACAGAGAGATCCACGTACAGTCTTCCCAGCTCAGGCCTGCCCTGGTGGAACCGCAGACCGACCAGCAACGAAGCTGCCACCTGGCGATCGAAGTCAAATTTCTCCCATTGATCATTGTTACGCCACTTTTCCCATCCCCGCAGGGAACCGCTCACCTGATCCGCTCCGTTTTCGTTCATCATCAGAAATGCAAAAGGAAAACCATCGAACAGGCCCGCACGTGAACCTTTCAGGGCCTGATCGACTATCCAGCCGAGGTGGATACCCTCCGACTTGCCATGAAATTCCGCCTCCCCGGCATATGTTTGACTTTGAGCGGAAAAATTCGCTGTCACCTCGACATACCATGGCCGCCAGACAGGCTCTACAATCGCCTGGGAGGTCTGTTTCTCATACCGGGCAACAACCTGAACCGATTCCTCCCTGTTCATGGTAAGCGAAGTACGGGCAACTCCCCGATGATCCGTCACTGCCGTTGCCGGCGAAAGTGTTGTTGCCGGGGATGACCGGAAGGAGATCTTCTCGGATTCCATACCACATGGCCCACACCATAGATGCGCGGTAATGCCGGTACGTTGTCCGACAGGAACATGCGATCTCTCGACAGTCAGTGTCAACCTGTCGGCAGGCTGGCGCTGCCAAAACATCTGCACCGAGGTGTCGATAAACCGCTGACGCCCTGTTCCCTTCTGTCCGACCTGGCAGGACAGAACCTTGATATTGGAAGTATCCGATACGTCCCCAACTCGACGAAAACTGTCAACAAAAACATATTCATCTTCCTCGGCGTAAAGCCGTAATTCCACTCCAGCAAGAGAATAGCATCCACTCTCACCCGGAAGGGTCCTATGCAAACCGGTCTTCAGTTGATCAGCCAGTCGCTGCTCCAAAACTCTGGCTGTTCCGGCAACCGATTTCCGGGGCGCGGCAGCCAGAGCATCGCATATCGTCTGCACATCGGTTCCAGAAAGCGGCAGCCGACAAGTCTCCTCGCCGGCCGTCAGCATCCGAGGAACAACAATAAACAAAAGAGAACAAGCCACAATGAAACCAACTCCTCCCGGCAGGGATCGGCCCAAGAACCGTTTCTCCTTCCGGCAGTCACCTCGATGGCGTCGCATATTCTCTCCTACCCACTTCTGTTACGATGGGCCTGCACCAGCTTGATTTCGCCATAGGAATAGTCGTCTCCCAGGGCCTTTTTGACCTCGCCCAGGGGCGTATCTTCCATGGCGGCAAGTTTTTCTTCAATCACCCGCTGTTTCTCCGCATCCAGAATCTCGTCGATGGCCAGTTCCCCTTTTTCAACAAAGGGCACCAGGTGGCTCTCGATGGTGGAGGTGACCAGACCGCGCTTTTCGGCGATCTCGGGAATGGACAGGCCACTGCGGAAGAGGTCATAGCTGATCTGGCGTGAACTGACATTCTTTTTCCTCTTCTCCCCCTGCCCTTCCCTCTCCTGCGCCTTTTCCGCCTCGTTTCCGCCCCCGGACGGCTCGGGCAGAATGACCACCTGGATTCCGTGCTTTTCACGATATTTCACTACCATTTCCACCAGCTCGTCACCATGGCGTTCCGCCAGCCGCCTGCCGATGCCCTTGATCTTCAGCAGGTCGCTCAGGGTGGCCGGCAGGTGAACCGCGATCTGGATCAGGACCCGCTGGTGGAGGATGCGATAGGCGGGCACGTCCTCGGCCGCAGCCTTCTGCGTCCGCCACTGGCGAAGCTGCTCAAAGAGCTCCGGGTGGCCTACATCATCCACGGTGTACTCAGGGGCTGTTTTCTTTTTCCGTGCAGCAGTTTTCGTTTCCATGGCGGCACGGGAGATGGTCCGCAGGTAACGCGCCGGCGCAAAACCTTCCCTGCACGAATCCACGGCGGCACACTTGACAGCCAGTTCCCTGGCGGTCTCGTCCAGGGCCTTGTCGATCCGTTTGCGCAGTTCCTTCGAGTCGGTCTCCACCTGCAGGCCATCGAGAAAGGCGCCGGGCAGCGAGCTCAACCGCTTGCTGAAATATACCGACGCCTTGGCAGCCCGCTCCTTCAGCACCGGGTCTGTCTCTGGCAGGCCGTTACCGGGAAAGAGCACAGTGAGCTGGCGTCTGAAATTGTTGCTGACGGTGAAGATCTCCTCCTCACATTGCTGCCGCAGGGCCTGCATGTCTCCCTGGCCCGTTATCTGCAGGATATGGGCATTGCCGGCCAGGGTGCCGGTGAGCCGTCCCAGCCAGTAGCGCAGGCGGCCAAAATCAAAACACTCCAGCATCAGTTCCTGCTGGTAGCGGAGCCGGGCGGCCTGCAGGTGTTCGGCCGTGGGCGGGTTCTGCCGGGCCTGTTCGACAAAACCCAGGACCCGGGTGTCGGTCTGCACGGCCCGGGGCGTGATGGGTGAGCTGAGGACGAGCCCATCAAAGCTCCGGCAGCGGCTGAGGGCGACATAGACCTGGCCGTGGGCAAAGGCCCCGCCCGCGTCGATGATGGCCTTCTCAAAGGTCAGGCCCTGGCTCTTGTGGATGGTGATGGCCCAGGCCAGTTTGAGGGGATACTGGAGAAAGGCGCCGACCTTCTCCTGCCGGATCTCGCCGGACTCCTGGTCCGCGGTGTATCTGATATTCTCCCAGACCACCGGCTCCACCTCGATGTCATGCTCGTCGCCGGAGCAGTGGACCCGGATCAGCTTGCCCTTGATCGAGGTCACCTTGCCGATGCGGCCGTTGAAGTAGCGCCGCTCTTCCGAGGTGTCGTTGCGGACGAACATGACCTGGGCGCCGACCTTGAGCTCCAGCACCGCCGAGGTGGGATAGGTGTATTCGGGGAAATCGCCCTCCACCCTGGCCTTGAAGCGGTGGAGCGGCCGGTCGAGCTCACGCAGCCGGGAGCGGTTGATGGCATCGGCGCCCCGGTTGTGGCTGCAGAGGGTGATATAGCCCTCTTTCCGGCCGCTGAAATCGGGACGAAAGCGGGAATTCAGTTCCCCGAGCACGGCCTCGTCCAGGCGGTTGTCCCGCACCCGGTTGAGCAGGTCGATGAAAGTGCGGTCCGACTGGCGGTAGACATGCTGCAGCTCGATGGTGACCAGCTCGGTCCGGGCCAGGGCCTGGCTGCTGAAGAAATAGGGGGAATCGTAGTAGCGGGACAGCACCTCCCACTCATCGTCCTTGACCACGGGCGGCAACTGGTGCAGGTCGCCGATCATCAAAAGCTGGACACCGCCGAAAGGACGGTCCGTGCGGCGAAACCGGCGCAGGACCTCGTCAACCCCGTCGAGCATGTCGGCCCTGACCATGGAGATCTCGTCGATGACCAGCAGGTCGAGGTTGACGATGATATTGCGTTTTTCGCGGCTGAAACGATGCCGGCGCCGGTCGTAGTTGTCACCGCCGGGCAGGAAGGGCCCAAAGGGGAGCTGGAAAAAGGAATGCAGGGTCACGCCGCCGGCATTGATGGCTGCCACACCGGTGGGCGCGGCAACGATCATCCGCTTGGCGGTCCTGTCCTGGAGGTTGCGGAGAAAGGTCGTCTTGCCGGTCCCTGCCCTGCCGGTGAGAAAGACGGAGCAGCCGGTATGGAGCACATAGTCGCCGGCAAGCTGCAGTTCGGGATTTGCCCGGGCCGTATCTGCAGCGTTCTTCATCTATCTCTCCTCACCGGGCCATGGAGACGGCCGGCACTTCCGGCTCCCTGCCAACAAAACGGACCGCCTTTTTCCCCGGCGTGCAGCGTGGATTGGCATACTCCACCAGTTCGGCGACCAGGGAACCGACCAGGATCTTTGACCTGATCTCCACCGGTACCCGGCAGTCATCGTCGGTGAGCCAGAACTCGGTATCGCCTTTTTTGTCGTAGAGGCCCTTGAAGTGCATCCGCGGCAGGACCCTGATGGTCTGCAACCGGCCGAAGATGGTCTCCCGCTCCTCCCGGCCCAGGACACTGACCACCACCTCGTGGCGTTTACCGTCGACAAAGGCGGGCACGATATCCTCACGGCCCGGGGCCAGGGACAGGGCACGGGTGATGAAAAACGAGGAATACTCGTTGTAGACCGGGCCCGTGATCCGGTACTCCTTCCAGGGATGGTCGTTCTTGCGGTAGCGGACCGTGCGTGCCTGCTGGTCGTAGAGGGTGAGGCGCCGGGTCTCCCTGCCGCGGCCCTCCCGCTGCAGGACCTCGTAGCGGTAGGGCAGGCGGAAAGGACCGCGGACAAAGGTGGTGAAGGTGTCGTCCACGGGATAGATGAGCCGGAAGAGCCCATAGTCGGTGACCCGGGCATGGATGGTGTCGCCGTCGCCCGTGGCCGCGGCGCCGATCTCGAGAACCAGGTCGCCGATACGGATGCCGCCGGACCAGGAGATGGCGTAGTGGAGTCGTTCCCGGCCGGCAAAGATGTTGTCGAGGATGGTGGCGCTGACCGGTGGCACGCCATGGGGCGCAGGTGCCGGGCCGGCGGCGCAGACGCTCCCTGCGAGAACAAGGGGGATCAGGCAGCAGGTGAGCAGAAACCGTGTCATGTGTCGGTCAGGCGGTTGTGGCCAGGGAAAGCCAGGTGGCAATGAACAGGGTCAGGGCGATCAGGCCGTTCATGGAGAAAAAGGAGACCTGGATCCTGGACAGGTCCCTGGGATTGACCACGATGTGCTGGTAGAACAGGGCCGCGCCGGTAAGGGCGATACCGATATAATAAAAGAGATTGAGGCCGGCCGCAATACCGGTGAGAATGAAGAAGACAAAGGCCAGGACATGGAAGAAGACTGCCAGCCGAAAGGCCCGCCTGCGGCCGAACCTGGCCGGCATGGAATAAAGACCGGCCCGGCGGTCGAAATCGGCGTCCAGGCAGGCATAAATGCAGTCAAAACCGGCGACCCAGAAGAGCACACCCAGGGAGAGCACCCAGGGAAAGCCGGTGAGCGTTCCGGACACTGCCACCCAGCCGCCCAAGGGGGAGAAGGCCAGGGCCACGCCCAGGACCACGTGGCAGAGCCAGGTGAAGCGCTTGGTCAGGGAATAGACGAGGGTGAGGGCCAGGGCAAAGGGCGCGATCATGAGCGCCAGGGGATTGAGCATGAAACAGGCAAAGAAGAAGAGGGCCCCGGCGATGACCACCATGGCCCATGACTCGGCCAGCGATACCTGACCGGCCGGGATGGCGCGGCCCGCGGTGCGGGGATTGGCGGCATCGAACCGGCGGTCGGCGATGCGGTTGAACCCCATGGCACTTGTCCGGGCCCCGACCATGGCCAGCACGACCCAGAAGAAGACCCGCAGCTCGGGTACACCGCGAGCAGCGAGAAAGGCGCCGATCAGGGCAAAGGGCATGGCAAAGACCGTGTGCTTGAACTTGATCATCTCAAGCAGGATCTGAATCTTTTTCCACATCTTTTTTTCTTCCTGGATGGCTCCGCCGCTGCCGGGGGGCCAGGTGTCAGGTTACAGGGGCCAGGGCAGTCACCTGCCCGCGGCACCTGAGACCGCTTACACAAACGAGGTTGAAAAATCGTGACCTTGCATACCCTGTGCTCAGTTACCCGTCCCCTGCCAGCGGCGGATACCGCTGACCGGGAGACGCAGCTGGTCGCAGATGCGACCGGAAAAATTGCGCGCCATCTCCGGAAGATCCGCTGGCCGGGTATAGAAGGAAGGCATGGGCGGGCAGATGATGCCGCCGGCATCATGCACGGCCAGCATATTCTTCAGATGGGTCCTGTTGAGCGGTGTCTCCCGGGCCGCCAGCAGGAGCGGACGCCGTTCCTTGAGCATGACATCGGCAGCCCGGTGGATCAGGTTGCTGCTGACCCCGGAGGCAATGGCCGCCAGGGTGCCCATGGTGCAGGGCAGGATGACCATGGCGTCGTACGGACAGGATCCGGAGGCCATGGGCGCGGTGAAATCGTCCACATCGTACCAGCGGCCGACCCCGGCCAGGTCCGCCGGCTCCAGCTCCAGTTCCAGGGCGAGCACCTGGCGGCCGGCCCGGGAGATGAGCCCGTGCACCTCCACCCCTGCATCGGCCAGCAGGTCCAGCAGCGCCGGGACATACAGCATGCCGGTGGCGCCGGTCACGGCGAGAACGATTCGCTGCGTTGAGCCGGACATGGTTCACTTGACCCCGATATAGATGGAGACGATGCCGAAGGTGAGCGGCAGGCGTCTGGTCTCGCGGAAGCCGGATTTCTCCAGCATGGCCAGGAGTTCACCTGGCTCGTAAAAGGCGGCAATGGAGGAGGCCAGGTACTCGTAGGCCTCCTTGTCACCGGAAACCAGGCCGGCGATGCGTGGCAGGATCCGGTTGAGATAGAAGTTGTAGACCGGTTTGACCACCGGATTGGTGGGCCGGGAGAACTCGAGGATCAGCAGCTTGCCCGTGGGCTGCAGCACCCGGTACATCTCGTCCAGGCCCTTCTGGGTGCGCGCCAGGTTGCGGACACCGAAGGCCACGGTACAGCCCCAGAAGGTGTTGTCCGGGGCCGGGATCTCCTCGCCGTCGCCACAGACCGGAAAGATCCGCTGCCTCCGTCCGTCGTCGGGCAGGGCCTTCATGCCGGCACGCAACATGTCCTCGCAGAAGTCCACGGCCAGTACCTGCCGGTTCCTCGCCTGCCGGGTCAGCTCCAGGGAGAGCGGCAGGGTGCCGGCGCAGAGGTCGAGCACCGGTCCGGCCGGAAACTCCCGCAGCAGGCGGGTGGTCCGCCAGCGCCAGTAGCGGTCGATCTGCATGGAGAGCAGGGAGTTGAGCAGATCGTAGCGGCCGCTGATGGCGGAAAACTTCTCGCGGACGAATTTTTTCTTTTCTTCGGGTTGCTGCATGATGTGTCAATCTATCGAGGTAAGCGCTCACAGGGACCGCATCTTTGCATGGTCGTGCCTGCCCGCATAGGTAGGCTATCGGAGTCTCCCTGCGGTCGCTTACCTGCGGTCAGGCACGCCTGCACAAATCCGCGGCCCCTGAGAGCGCTTACACCACTGTGCCTGGAAAACCGATAGTTAATCATCCCGTGAGGGGTTACCTATCGGGAACCGGGCCATGGGCCGGTGATGAGTGAAACGCTCAAGTCAGGTCAGGAAAAGATCTTCAGTGGCAGGGCCGCCGGGTCGGCCTCGCCGCGCTGGATCAGGGCGGTGAAAAAACGGGCCAGGGCCT
>JALSNC010000158.1 GCA_026987195.1 Desulfobulbaceae bacterium
TGGTGACCCAGCCCACGGCCATCATGGGCCAGACCAGGAGATAGAGGTAGCTGACAAAGGCGACAAACCCGCCCAGGGTGATGGTGCCATGCACCACCAGCCGGCCGCCGAAATAGAGCACCAGGAGCATGCCGATATTGCCCACCAGGGTCGCCACCGGAAAGAGCAGTCCCTGGATGACGGCAACCCTGAGATTACTGCGCACGTACCGGCTGCCCAGTTCATCGAACCTTCGTTCCTGCAGCCGCTCCAGGGTATAGGCCTTGACCATCTCGATGGAGACCAGGGTGGTGCGGGCGAACTCGGTGAGCAGGGAGAACTGCGCCTGCACCTGATCGAAGCGCTGGTGCAGTTGCCGCGAGAGCAGCCGGGTGCAGACAATGAGCAGCGGCATGGGCAGCAGGGCGATGAGGGTGAGACGGACATCGATCAGCAGCATCAGGGTGATGGCGGCCACCGTCATCACCACCGCGTCCAGGGCCGCCACCATGCCCATGCCGCAGGCCATCTGCACGGCGGTCAGGTCGTTGCTGGCATGGGCCATGATATTGCCGGTGGTCCAGGAGGAAAAAAAGGCACGGTCCATGATCATGATGTGGGCGAAGATCCGGTCGCGCAGGTGCTGCTCAAGGTGGCGGGAAAAACCGAGGATCATGGTTCGCCAGAGGAAACGGAAGATGCCGATGCAGGCCGCGGTGAGCAGGACCAGGCCGGCCAGGAGCAGGAGACTGTGTGGTGTGGCCGTGGCCCCGGTCAGGCTGTCGATACCGTGACGGAGGAGCTGCGGAATGGTGAGCTGCAGGGAATCGACGACCAGGAGGGCGACGAACCCGAGCAGGAGCCGCCCCCGGTGGTGGCGGAAGATGGGGCCCAGGAGTGTCCGGACAGCGGAAAAATCCACTGCCGGCCGCTCTGTCCCGGCGCGGCCGGAAAGGAAGGAGCCGGGATTCACGATCGCAGCCGGATCAGTTCGTTGTAGGCCGTGGTCAGTTCGATGAACTGCTCGTGGTCGCCGCCCTTGTCCGGATGCAGCTCCATGGCCTTGCGCCGGTAGAGCCGGTTGATCTCCTTTTCATCCATCTTCGCCAGCTCCTCCCGGCTGACACCGAAGATGGTGGTGGCCTCGCTCACCGACATGCGGCGGGAGCCGTGCAGGGGCCGGTGACGACGGCGGGAATCCATGAAGGAGCGGACATACTCGTCCCAGCTCCTGGCATTGGCAAAGGAGTAGTCAAAGTACATCACCAGGTAGCGGACCAGGTAGGACGGCAGGGTGTCACGACGGGCCATGCCCCGCCAGAAGGCGGCGTCGGCATCCAGGCGGCAGATCTCGGCCAGGAAGAACTCGTCCATCTTCTCGCCGTCCAGGGCCTGGGGCATGGTGCGGGCATAGCTCTCGGTGAAAAACCGCTGCAGGTCGAAGATGGTGTAGATATAGCTCTTGTACTCGTGCGGCCGCAGCTCCTGTTCACGCCCGATCATGAGCTGCTCCAGCTCGTCGCGCGACTTGCCCAGCAGGACCCGGTACAGGGCCGGCGACCGGTCGAGCTGTCGCTGATCACTCATGCCGAAGCGGAGGAAGTGGAGGCGGCGACGGTCAAAGACGTGGGTATCGGCGATGATACGGGCCCGCATCTCGCGGTTGAGCGGCTTCCAGTTCCGGTTCCTTGTCCGGTTGCGGAAGGGCTCGGTGCGCTGGCGGATATAGGGATCGAGAAAGGGCAGCAGAAGCTCCTCCAGTTCATCCTCCACCGAGTGCAGGCCCAGGGCCTCAAGCTGTTCCACCAGCCACTGGTCGATGAAAAAGGAGGAGCCGCCGGGATAGAGGATGAACCGGCCCGGCCGGTCTCCGAGATCGACCAGATCGCGGTTGGTCAGCAGATCACCATCCCGGTAGGACTCGCGCAGAACATACTGCATCCTGTTGTTGATGAATCGACGTGCCAGGTACATGGGACTGAAAAAAATAACAGGTTACCGCGGGTGACAGCCACCGAGAAAGAGCGCCACGATACAGAAGGGCCGCCCTCTCAGACCAGGTACCGCCTGACCAGGTCCTCGACCACGTCCAGGGAAAAGGGTTTGGCCACAGCGGCGGCAAAATTGTACTCGGTATAATTGACCATGACCTCGTCGGCGAAATCGCCGCTGATGGCCACCAGGGGCACGTCAGGGGCGAGCGTCTTCAGCTCGGCGGCGGTCTCGGTGCCGTTCATGCCGTTGTCGATGCGCAGATCAAGCAGGACCAGGTTGAAGCCCCGGCCATCCTCATCGGCCCTGCAGAACAGTTCCAGGACCGTTTCGCCGTTCTCGGCCACTGTCACCTCGCAGCCAAAGGTCGCAAACATCTTGCTGGCGATCATCCGCATCATCTCGTCGTCGTCCATGATCAGGACCCGCCGCGGTGTGCCGCCCGCGCCCTCCAGGACCGTGTCGGTCCAGCTGCCGCAGGCCAGGTAGAGGACAATGGTGCATCCTTCGCCCGGGCCCGACCGGATCCAGACAAAACCGCCATGTTTCTTGACAATGGCATGGACAATGGTCAGGCCCAGGCCCATGCCCTTCTGGGCCCCCTTCTGCTTGGTGGAGAAGTAGGGATCAAAGACCTGGTCGATGAAGTCGGGATCGATACCGGGCCCGGTATCGCTGACCGTGATGCGGACAAACTCGCCGGCAGCAATGGGCTGACCGATGGCCTCCCCCTCTTTCTCACCGTCCACCTGGTCGATGCGGACCGAGATGCTTCCCTGGCCGGCCATGGCCTCGCGGCTGTTCTGGATGATATTGTGAAAGACCTGCTCCATGAGCTCGGTGTCCAGGTCCACCACCAGGGAGGGGTCTCCCGATTCAATGGTATAGCCGATATCGGAGTCCTCCAGTTCCCTGGCCATGACCTGCCGGATCAGATCCTCCAGCTTCACCCGTGACTTGGAGGGCAGGTAGTTCTCGGAAAAGGTGGTGAACTGGCGCACCAGGCCGGTGGTCAGCTGCAGGGCCCTGGCCGACTCGTCCAGCAGATGGGCCACCTTTTCTTCGCTGGTATGGACCCTGGCCATCTCGATATTGCCGTTGATAATCGTTAACAGATTATTGAAATCATGAGCAATACCTGATGCCATCATGGACATGGCATCGAGTTTGCGGATGCGCTGCAGCTCCTTTTCGAGCTGCCGCTGCCGCTGTTCGATCTCCTTGCGCCTGGAGACATCCTGGAGAATGCCGATGTAGAAGATCTTCTCCTCCTCCGGCACCGGCACCAGGTTCAGCATCACCTGCCGATCACCAATGACCAGCGGCGCGCCATAGTCGAAGATGAGCGGCAGGAACTCCCTGCTGCCGGCCAGTCCCTCCATCCACTCCCGGATCATGGCCGCAGGTTCCGGATCCAGCAGGTCGGCGAACCTGGCCCCCAGCAGCCGTTCCTCGGGCAGGCCGAACAGTTTCATGACCGCGCTGTTGACCATCACCACCCTGCCCTGGTCGTCCAGTTCCACCACGCCTTCGGTCATGGCGTCCAGGATCACCTCGTTGTGCCGCTTGCTGGTCAGCAGTTCCCGGGTGACCTCCCGGGGATGGAGCCCCTGCTTGCCCATCACCCCGTCCCGGCCGCGCTCGCCCCGCGCGAACATCTCCAGGGCCTGGAGGATATTGCCCTTCATGGTGGCGGCCGGCCCCTTGGCGATGCAGAGATCGGCATCCAGATCGTGGAGGTTATGGTCATCCTCCATGGCGATACCGGTGAGGATGACGAGAAAGATATCCTTGAGCTCAGGCGTGTTGCGGATGATGTAGGCCAGCTTGGCGCCGTCGATCCGCGGCATCACCAGGTCGGTGAAGATGATATCGGGCCTGAAGTCCTCCATCACGTCCAGGGCATCCATCCCGTCGGTGGCCGTGCGCAGCACGCAGCCCGATTCCTCGAGGATGGATGATATGATCTTCAGCAGGACCGGACTGTTGTCAACGGCAAGTACCTTTATTTCACGCATGGTCAAGCAGCTCCCTTACCGAGTTTACCAGTTCCCGGACATCAAACGGCTTGCTGAACACCCGGTCGGCTCCCAGTTCACGGGCCGCGGGCAGATAGGCCTCCGGGCCGATGCGGCCGCCACCGGAAATGGCGATGATCTTGATGCCGGCAAATTCCTTCTTGAGCTGACCGATGGTCTCCAGCCCCTCCTGTTCCGGCATGATCAGGTCGGTGATCACCAGGTCGGCCGGGTTTTTCCTCTGCTGGATCATCCCCTGGCGGCCATTGCTCGCCTCCATCACCTCGTAGCCGGCCCACTCCATGACCTGGCGCAGCAGGACACGCATCTGGTCGTCGTCATCAATGACTAGAATCCGCATGGTTACTCCCGGGTTGAGAAGAGCTGACAGTTCACTGCTATCGGCAATTGCATTGACTTACCGGGCCTTTGGTAAAAGTTCACGGATGGCCGTGGCCAGAAGCCGCATATCCAGCGGCTTGTTGAGGAAACGCCTGATCCCCACCCTGCGCGCTTCCTCCGTGGTCACTGCCTCACTGTATCCGGAACAGAGTATGATGGGAAGATCTCTTCGAATTTTTGTTATCTCGGCACTAAGCTGCAGGCCGCTCATCCCGGGCATGGAATGGTCGGTGATGGCCAGGTCGATACGGTCGCCCTCGTTCCTGACCAGGTCAAGGGCCTGCTCCGGTGAGGTTGCGGCCAGGACCGTGTACCCGAGGAATTCCAGCATCCGGGTCCGCATGCGGACGATATCCTCCTCGTCGTCGACAAAGAGGATGGTCTCGGTGCCCCGCGGCATGGCGGTGATGGTGTCGGTCTCCATGGAGGCGGCGTCCTCGATCCGCGGAAAAAAGACTGTGAAGACACTGCCCTGCCCCTCTTCGGACTGCACGTCGACCACGCCGTCATGGGCCACGACGATTCCATGGAGGACGGCCAGGCCCATGCCGGTCCCCTCGCCCACCTGGCGGGTGGTGAAGAAGGGATCAAAGATCCGCTCCATGACCTCGGCCGACATCCCCCGGCCGCTGTCTTTCACCGCCAGCACCACGTACCGTCCCTCCTTCAGTTCCGGGCAGCGCAACTGCTCGGCCGGGCCGGCCTCCATTTCCTTGAGCGAAATCTCGATGGAACCGGGCCGGTCGCCGATGGCCTGGGCGGCATTGGTACACAGGTTCATCAGGATCTGATGGACCTGGGTCGGATCGGCGTAGATCTGACCGATCTCGGACGCAATCTCCGTCTTCACCTCGATGTAGGCCGGCAGGGAGGAGCGGAGCAGCTTGGCGGCCTCCTTGATCACCGGCGTGATCACCACGTTGCGGCGCTTGCTGGGGGACTGGCGGCTGAAGGCAAGGATCTGGCTGACAAGTTCCTTGGCCCTGGTTCCGGCTCGCCTGATCGCCTCCACGTGCTCGGCGATCTCCCGGAAGCCCAGGGAGGGATCACCGCGCCTGACACCGTCCCCGCCCTCCTGCGGCAGCCGGTAGAGAAGCAGGTCGGCATTGCCGAGGATGGCGCCAAGAATGTTGTTGAAGTCATGGGCAATGCCACCTGCCAGGGTGGCGATGGCCTCCATCTTCTGCACCTGGACCAGTTGCCGTTCCAGGTTCCGCTGATGACTGATGTCCTTGGCTGTATAGACAAGGCCCACCAGTTCCCCTTCCGCGGTGACCGGGGCACAGGAGACAAGAAAGGTTCTGCCCAGATGGGGCTGTTCGATCTCGGCCTCGTGGGTCTGTCCGTCCTCGAGAACGTTCCGCGCCGGGCAGACCGCACAGGATGTATCGCGACCGGCAAAGAGACGGTGGCAGTGGATCCCCTTGATCTCGTCCTGCTCCCTGCCCAGGACCAGGGAAGCGGCGCGGTTGGCCCTGAGAATGGTCAGATCGGTGTCCATGACCAGCACACAGTCCCGGATCACGTCAAAGGCCCGCCGCCACTCGTCTGCGCACTGTTCCAGGGCCCTTTTCACGGCCCGGTACCCCTGTTTCTCCCGGGTCAGGTGGTCCCTGGCCAGGGCCAGCTCGGCCCGGGCCTCCTCCAGGTCGGCCCGGAGCTGGTGCCGGTTTGCCCTGTGTTCCCGCTCCTGCTGTTCAAGCCGCCGGTTGGCCTGCATGACCTGGTCAAGGAGACGGCTGAAACTGAGATAGAGAATCAGGCCCGAAAGCAGGAGCAGCAGTACGCTGAGGCCGATGACCCGGTACAGGGACTGTCTGTTGGCGACACGCAGGGGATCAAGATTCAGGGCCACCAGAAGGCTGCCGATCCGCCTGCCCTGACCATCCCGGAGTGCAAGCGCCGGCAGCACGGTGTAGAGGCTGCTGTCCCGGGAGACCTGCCATCCACCGGCAACCACCCGGAGGCTGCTCCCCAGGTGCAGGAACAAGGGATCACCGCAGGGCAGCAGGACCTCGCGGCCCAGGACAAAACGTTCACCAGCCTCTTCCCCGAGCCTGGCGGCCTGCTCCCGGTTGAGGACAATGGCGCAGGGCGCGCCGAGATAGCCGCGCACCCGGACGAGCAGGGTGTTGACCCTGATGGCAAGCTGGAGGAACCCCATATACCGGTCCTGCCGGAAGACGGGCTGGGCAATGGAGAAGAAGACCCCGCGCCGGCCGGTCTCGAAACCGCTCATCGGCTTCCGGGTCCGGTTGACGGCCACAAGCAGCGTGTGACGGCCGGTCATCTTCACCTCGCCCTGGTGGGGATACTGGAGATGGAAAAACGCGGTGTCATCGGGCAGGACAAAACACATCCTCACCATCCCCGGATCCTCCCGGTGCAGCAGGTTGAAGAGCGGCAGCGCGGACATGGCCAGGGCCTGGCGGTCACGCCGGACAAAGGCGTCGACGACATCGGTGTTACGGCGCACCATGCTCCGCAGGCGGTTCTCGTAGCGGTCACGCATCTGGTCGACGATGACCCGGAAGATAAGGCGGGCATTGCTCTCCGCCATCTGCACATGCTCCCGGAGTTCCGCCTCCTGCCGTTGCAGCAGCAGGAAGATGCAACTGGCGCCGGCCACCAGGATCACCGCCGAGACCAGGGCGATGGTTTTGCCGCGTATGCCCGCTCTCATCATTTCGTAACCATGTCCGTGGCCGGGCGGTGACGGAAGACATGTTCCCGGAAAAAACGGATCAGGCCCACCCGGCGATGAACCAGGCGCACCTGCTCGGGTATGAGGTTGGTGATCTCGTTGCGCATGATCGACATCTTGTACTCGATGTTGGCGGCAAACCGGTTGTCCAGGTACCAGGCATAGAACAGGCCGAACAGCAGGCCGGGCGGGGTGAACCCCTCGCGGCCGTTGATGACCCGGGTGTAGAGCCGCCGGTCACCGGAAGAACGGCGCATGCGGGCCAGCCGCAGGTAGATGTCCAGCTCGTCCGCGGTCAGGAAGCAGTCCACGTGCTGCCACTCCCGCACCTGGAGACAGTACATCCGCCCCACCAGTTCGCCCCTGATATGGACATCCTCCATGTACTTCTCCTGGGCATAGTTGCCGAGCAGGGACTGGCCCAGGGCGACCAGGAAGACCATCTCGAAGCGGTTGAGGTCCCCGGTCTGGTCACGGCGGATCCTGATGCGGCCGTCCTGGGGATCGTAGAAGGAAAAGATATTGTCCCACTGCTGGCAGCGGTTCCAGCAGGCGGGCTCCACCAGGGTGATGCCGCGGATATGGCGCAGGTGCTCGAGCAGGATGTCGGGATGACGCCAGACGATCTCGATCACCCTGTCCAGGAGCCAGCGCCGCTCGTTCTCCACCAGGCGCCTGTCATAGCCCGAGGCCTCGGTGAGCTGGTCCATGCTCAGGTACTCGAACTGGGTGCAGATCGCCTCGTAGCGGTAGCAGGGCACCTCGTGGCTGCCACTGATCACCGGCGAAAACGGTGGCGGTTTCGGCAGCTCTGGCCGCCCTGGCGGAGGCGGCTCGAGGAACCCGGCCTCTTTCAGCCCCCAGAGGGCAAGGATGGAGGTGGCAAAGGCATCCGGATCATGCTGGATGACACCGCGCTCACGCAGGAGCTCCCTGGAGAAGATACAGGCCTCCACCGGCTCGAACCCCAGCTCATGCACCCGTTCCCGGTCCAGGTAGATGGGCTCCTTGTCCTCCAGGGCATAGCGCTGCAGGACCGAACCGGGGATATCGCCGAGGTTGAGCCCCAGGACGTGAGAGAAGAGCTCCCGGACACCGCCGGGTATGTTGCGGTGATAGGCGAGGATGAGATCCGAGACATGGAACTTGCGATCCGGTGCGTCGCGGGCCACGTCTGTCTCGCCCTTCTGGACCCAGATATTGGCCGTCAGCACCTTGAGGGCCCGGGTGTTGGCCCGGACGGCATCGGCGATACCCGGCACCTGGAGGATGGGAATGATGGAGGTGTAGAGGCTGCCGGGGGCAAAGATCAGGATGTCCGCATCCCGGATCATCTCCACCACCTCGGGCAGCAGGTAGGGCCGGCGGCAGAACTCCACCTGCACCCGGTCCACCGGGTAGCCCCGCCGCGCCTGGCCTGACTTGTACTCCGAGGTGACCAGGACACCGTTGCCGTAGAGCATCTGCAGGCGCGAGATGGTGGTGGTGCACGGCAGGACCGAACCCCGCCGGACGCCGATCATGGAGGAGAACTCGGCCAGGCCGCGCATGGTGGCGGTACGGACCAGCTGGTAGCCGGCAACGAGCTGCACCGAATCCAGGCCGGGATCAAGGTGCCGGTAGATAGCGCTGGCCAGGAGAAGGTTGCCCAGGCACTGGGGCCGGTGCAGGGTGGGTTTCAGGCGGGGATCGGTGAAGAGCTGCCCGATGAGACCGGAAAAGAACCGGTCCAGGGTCCGCGGCAGCCGCTGCCGGCAGACGCAGGTGTCCTCGAGGAGCTGCTCTGCCGTGGACGGACAGGAGATGAAACGGTAGTTGATGATGCCGTGCAGGGCCGCGGCCACCCGGTCGGCCCCGGCATCATCCAGCCCGTAGCGGCCCTTGAGTTCCTCCCTGTGCACGGAGGAAAGCAGGACGTGGCGCAGGTCGCCCAGGGCGATCAGGGGCAGGTCCTTGAGCAGTTCGCCGGTGGAGCCGCCGTCATCGGTGACACAGACAATGGAACCGATGCGGGGAAAGACCTCTTTCAGGCCGGTGAAGGGGCGCTCCGGCCAGCCCGGCCGCCGGGAATCGCCACCGATGATGTTGGACAGGCCGGTACCGCCGCCAAAGACCACCACCCTGGCCCGACTGGAGTCCAGGTTCCGGAACTGCTGCGCCAGGGCGGCAAGTTCGGCATTCAGGCGTGCCGAGCCGGAGGAAGGGGCACCGGCAAGCAGCAGGGAGATGATCCGTTCGGCATGACTGCCGTCGGCCAGCAGGTCCAGCGGCGTGACCGCATGCGCCGCCAGGGCCTGCAGCTTTTCCCGCAGGCTCCCGATATCCGGCATATCGTCCATCCCCTGTCCCATGCACCTCCCATGGCAACGAGGCGCCGGCGGCTGCCGGACCCCGCCCCCTGTCTCCGGTCAATGGTTTCCCGCCATCAGCGCGTAAAAGTCCAGTCTTGCTGTTTTCAGGCCGTTGCCGATGGCGGTGAACTCTTCCATCAGCTCACAGTCCCGTGGCCGCCATCTGCCTGGAAACCGCCTGTACAGACTCCTCCAGGGCCGCCCGTTCCCCGGCGGTGAGTTCAAACTCGAGAATCCGTTCAACGCCGTTTCTGCCCAGCACCACGGGCACGCCGAGAAAACAGCCCGAGATCCCGAACTCGCCGTCCAGATAGGCGGCACACGGCATCACCCGCCGGGAATCGGTGAGCACGGCCTCGGCCATCTCGATGGCCGCCAGCCCCGGAGTGTAGAAGGCAGAGCCGGTCTTGAGATGATTGACGATCTCGATCCCGCCCATCTGCGTCCGTTTGACGATCCCGTCGATGGTCTCCTGATCGAGCAGGTCGGTCACCGGCACGCCGGCGACATTGGCCAGCCGGACCAGGGGCAGCATGTTGTCGCCATGAATCCCCATGACCAGGGCATTGACATCAACGGGCGCCACGCCCAGGGCCTCGGCGAGAAATGTCCGGTAGCGGGCGGAATCAAGCACACCGGCCATGCCGATCACCCGGTTTTTGGGCAGGCCCGAGACCTTGAAGGCGGTGTGGACCATGGCGTCGATGGGATTGGTGACCACGATCATCACACAGTCGGGCGAGTGGCGGACCGCCTCCTCGGCGCACGACCTGACAATGGCGACGTTCTTTGCCAGCAGGTCGTCCCGGGACATGCCGGGCTTCCTGGCCAGGCCGGCGGTGATGATCACCACGTCGGATCCGGCGGTGTCGCCGTAGTCGTTGGAGCCGGTGACCGTGCCGGCAAACCCGTCCAGGGGGCCCGCCTGCCAGAGGTCCAGGGCCTTGCCCTGGGGGATTCCCTCCATCACGTCCAGGAGGACGATATCACCAAGACGGCGGGCAAGGGCCCAGTGAGCGGCGGTGGCACCGACATTGCCGGCGCCGATGATCGTGATCTTCTTCTCCATCGTCTCGTTCTTCCTTTTTTCTTCTGACCGGCGCTGCCGGTGACAGTCCTTATTGGCAAGTGATCGGCACCGAAACGGTCCGGGGCCGTCTTCTCGTAAAAGTATCGCTATTTTCAGGTGGTTGCCGACAGCAATGAGCTATTACTCCTTCTCCGGCCGTAATAGTTCACCGCTATCAGCAACTACCTGAAAAAATGCAACACCTTTGGTAAAAATTCAGCAGTGCGTCAGCTGTGCGTGATCGTGGCTGACCGCTATAGTCCGCT
>JALSNC010000159.1 GCA_026987195.1 Desulfobulbaceae bacterium
TCGCCTTCATGATGGACCGTATCTTCCATTTTTTCGGCCTGCACGGCTCCTCGGTGATGCCCTTCATCATCTCCGGCGGCATTGCCGGCGGCTGCGCCGTACCCGGGGTGATGGCCACCCGCACCCTCCGTTCCCCCAAGGAACGGATGGCCACCATGCTCACAGTGCCCTTCATGAACTGCGGCGCCAAGCTGCCCGTGCTCACCCTGCTCATCGGCGCCTTCTTTTCCGCCCACCAGGCCCGTTACATGTTCCTGGCCACCATGGCCTCCTGGATCATCGCCCTGCTGGCGGCCAAGTTCCTCCGTCTCACCGTGCTCCGCGGCGACTCCACCCCCTTTGTCATGGAACTGCCGCCTTATCGTTTTCCCACTGTCCGTGGCCTGATCATCCACACCTGGGAACGGACCTGGCAGTACATAAAAAAGGCAGGCACGGTGATCCTGGGCATCTCCATCCTTCTCTGGGCCATGATGACCTATCCCGGGCTTCCTGCGGACCAGGTGGCACGCTTCGCTGCCGAACGGCAGCAGGTCCTGGCGGCTCAGCCCCCTGAAGTCGTGGCAGGCCTGGCCAAGCAGAGCAACGCCCCCCGGGTGCGGAGACTGGCTGCCACGCTGCGCGAGATCGACGCCCGCCAGGCCATGGCCGGCCTGCGGAACTCGGTTGCCGGCCGTATCGGCGTGGCCCTGGAATCGGTCAGCCGGTTTGCCGGCTTTGACTGGCGGACCAACATCGCCCTGGTGGGTGGCTTTGCCGCCAAGGAGGTCATCATCTCCACCCTGGGCACGGCCTATTCCCTGGGTGACGTGGCGCCTGCCGAAACATTTTCCCTGCGTGAACGACTGGCGGCCGATCCGCACTGGAACCCGGTGGTGGCCCTGAGCGTTCTCACGTTCATCATGTTCTACGCCCCCTGTTTCGTCACCATCGTCTGCATCGCCAGGGAGGCGGGAAGCTGGAAATGGGCCTTCTTCTCCATGGGCTTCAACACCCTGTTCGCCTTCCTCCTGGCCACGGCCATCTACCAGATCGGCACGCTGCTCGGCCTGGGTGGCTGACAGGCCGTAAAACTTCAGCAGCACGCCATCCGGAGTCCGCGCGTACCTGCACGCGCTTGCGGCTGGCCGTCAGGTAAGCGACCGCGGGGAGACTCCGATAGCCTACCTGTGATGGACTCGTAAAAAGTCCATCACACTCTAAAGATGGCTCAGCACAACAGTTTGATATACAAGGCGTAGCGGTGCCGGCCACCATCACCTGCTGCTGTCAACCTGGGGCCCTGCCACAAGAGTGGTTTGCAGACCGCCCGCCTTGGCCCTTGACCCGGCCGACCAAACCTGCTAGCATCGGAAATAAGTAACATTACCATGATACCGGCCTCCTGTTCCGCCTGCCGGCGAAACCGGCCGCAGAGGTCGCCGATGCTCCCGGGAACAGTTCACCGCCATCGGAACATCGCCTTCTGACCTCTGGTTTCCGGAGGCACAACACACCATGTCAACCGGGAAGATACCATCGTGCCACCGCCGCAGGCAGGTAACTGTCCTGTCCCCTGGTACCTGCTCCCTGGTCACTGATTTCTGAAGAGGACACATCATGCCTGGAAAACAACAGATGATCCGCCAGGGAACCCGGATGTTCCTGGCCGCAGGCCTCGGCCTGCTGCTGCTCAACGGCTGTGGCCCCAGCCAGGGACAGCGACTTGTCAGCGAGGGAGCATCAAGGGAGTATGGACAGGGATATGACGACGGCTGTGCCAGCGGCAGAAAGTCTGCCGGTGATATGTTCTCACAGTTCCACAAGAACGTGCGTCTCTACCGGCAGAACGCGGATTACCGTCAGGGCTGGGATGACGGCCACGACGAGTGCCGCAACGAATGGCTGAGCAACTATCGCCAGCAGGAGCTGGGCATTGAGCGGCAGCGGGCCTATGATGAACATGAATGGCTCGAAAAACAGAAGGTCAGGGACGCTGTCCCCGAGCTGACCAGAGAACAGATCGACACCCTCAACAAGCTCGGGCACTGAGACACGCACAAGGTCCGGCAGCACGGTATCCGCGCCATTGACGGACGCCTCGGAAGTCCATGCAGGTATCGGTATTTCAACCTGGTTGCCGATAGTGGTGAACTGTTACATTACGACGCATCGCCGGGATGGCATCACCTCTGACGGCGGGCTGCCTGGTGGCCCGGACGTCACAACAGACAGGAGGAACATAATGCTCAGAAAGCTCTTGGCGGCGGCAGCCATCCTGGCCCTGGTGGTCATGGCCGGCTGCGGGCAGAACGAAGAGAAGAGTTCGGCGGAAAAGGCGGGAGAATCCATGGCCAGGGCCATCGAGGCCTCAAAGGATGCAGCACGGCAGGCATCGGACGCCACCATGGAGGCTGCGGCCAAAACAGCGGACCAGGTCAGGGAGCTGACCCACGATTCGCTGCAGAAGGCGGAGGACACGGTACGGCAGGCCAGGGAGACCATGGAGGAGGACAAGGAATAACACCCCGCCCGGGAAAACGGCGGGGATGGCGGGCTAGTAGCGGAACCGGCGCTTGGAGCGCTTGTTCTTCTTCTGTGGCTGTACCTGGTTGACCTTGATCTCCCGTCCCTTGAGCATGGTCCTGTTCAGGGACTTGATGGCGGTATCGGCCTCCGAGTTGTTGGGCATGTCGACAAAGGCAAACCCCTTGGGCCGCCCCGAGTAGCGGTCGGTCACCACGTTGATGCTGGCGATTTCGCCAAACTCGGAAAACAGTTCCTTCAACTCCTCTTCACCCACACTGAAGGGCAGCTGGCCAACATAGATATTCATAGGATGTTCCTCCAAAAATCCGCGACAGGTATCCTGTGGGCCGCAGGCGGGAGATCCCGTCCAGCGGTCCGTGATTCCGGGACAGGTCCATGGGGAAACAAGGTGCGGCAGTCGGTTGCTGCCTCCTTCCTGACCGCCAGGACCGGCGGATGACCGGAATTACCGTGTACCTGAACCCTGCGGCTGTCCGGCATCCGGATGCCGGACAGCCGCAGGGTTCAGGTTTATGAACAAAAAAAGTGCCCTGCAATGTTGCAGGGCACGTGAACAGCCGGGATACGGCGTGCTGCTAAAGCTGCACCACGTTGGCGGCAGCAGGGCCCTTGGGGCCGTCGATGACATCAAAGCTGACCGAGGCGCCCTCGTCCAGTGTCTTGTATCCATCGGCCTGAATCGCGGAATGATGCACAAAGACATCCGCTCCTTCCTCCTGCTCGATGAAACCAAATCCCTTTGACGCATTAAACCATTTCACAATACCTTTATTCACTTCGTACTACTCCCTTGGAGGCGGTCCATGGAGGACCTTTCTGATGAACCGGCCCGGTGGAACCGGTATATCCGGTTCCGGCCATGGCCGGGGTATGGTGAGGAACTCCCAGGCTGACCGCCCGGACAAAAAAATCCGCGCATCCCACTACAAGAGGATTACGCGGACGGATGTATTGGGCGATCTCTCAAGGAGCTTCTCACTGCACTTACTGTACTCATGTCCGGGAAATATGGCAACCTCTTTCTTTGCTAAAAGTTCCGCAGTTCGTCCCTGGGCGCGATAATCACCCCAGGGGCCATCGCCACCAGTCGCCCGCAGGGGGCTCCAGCCTGTGCCCGATAATGCCCCCGCAGACCTTCCCTGTCTGTTTTTCTACAGGAATTCCGCAGCATGCCGATAACTGTGCACCGGTTACCTTTTGTGTTTTCCCTGTTCATGTGCTAGATTGACATCGACCTGCGACGCAACTTCGTCGCACCGAAGCAGGGCCTCGTCGTCCCGGGACGGCCCCGCACATCATCCCTCAGACCTTTATCCGGATTCCGCTCATGCTGCCACGACGCCGTCTCCTGTCGACCATTCTTCTGCTGTTCACCTGCTCCGTCTCCGTTGCCCTCCTGCCCGCAACCGCATCCCCGGCCAGCCGTGCCGGCCAGGAGGGATTCGAGCGGCCTGCTCCCCTCCGGGCGCGCGATCTGCTCAAACCGGAGATCCTTCGCGGCCCGTCCCACGCTGTCGAAGAGCGGGTGGAAAACGATGGGCTGTTCAATCACTATACAGTGACGTCCCCATTTGGCACCTTCAAGGCCAATTCCACCAGCGCCCTCTATACCCTGGTCCGGGAGATCCACGCCATTGCCGCCATGAAGAAGGTGGCAAGCGACGAGACCGCGACCGAGGCCCTCAAACAATCCGGCAAAAAGACCATCGCCGGCCTGAAAAGCCTGTTCAACGATCCGGGAACAACCCTGGAGGGCGCGGTCAACGGGGTCAACAGCCTGTTCAACCGCGCCGCGGTCTCCCTCGGCTCCCGGGAGCCGACAGCGGCAGAAGACAGCCGCATGGCCCAGTTCATCGGCCTGTCGAAGTCCAAGGGACAGATCGCCACCCGTTTCCTGGTCAGCATGTACTCCCGCAACCCCGTTCTGCAGGAGGAGCTTGACCGGCTGGCCCTGGCCGACTACCTGGGCGGCCTCGGTGTCGGCGTGGCCACAGCCGTTGTCCCGGGGGTGGGCGGCCTGATCCTGACCACCTCGGGCACGGCCCGTCTGCTGAACGAGGCCATCAACAACACCCCGGCATCGGAGCTGTGGCTGCAGAACAGAAACCGGCTCGTGCGGCTGGGAATGGATGCCGACACGGTGGAGCTTTTCCTCAACAACCCCAACTTTTCACCGGCCACGGCAACCGTGCTGACAACGGCCCTGGGTCGCCTGCAGGGTGTGACCGACCTGGAACTGCTGCTCAAGGTGGCCCTGCAGGCCGGCGATGCGGACATGGCCCGCACCATCACCGAGACCGCGGTCCTGGCGGCCGGCTTTCACCGCAACATCGCCCCATTGTCCAGGTTTCTCCCCATGGCGCGTCTCTTCTGCGCCGAAAAACAGGATGGTGCACTGGCGGTGATTCTGCCCACCGATCATATGATATGGAGCGCGCGGGTGGCCGATGTGGCAGAAGGGCTGACCGGCAAGGCGAAGAAAGGTGTCGAGATCTGGACCTTCGGGGATTTCAGCACAAAGGCCCGCAGCGAACTGGAGCACCTTGGCTGGCAGCTCCATCCCAATGCCCTGCGCAAGATGCTGCCGGCCACCTGATGGTCGCTGACCGGAGCCTGCCGGCATCCCTGCTCCAGGCGTGAGGGGAATGGCGTGAGCACCCGACGGATACTGGTTGATTTCCTCCTCCGGGAATGGTTGCTGCTTTCGGTCGCCGTCGGCCTGGTGACAACCTCGCTCTACCTCGGACAGATGCCATCCCTCAACCGCGATGACCTGGAGATCATCTATGTCCTGGCCATCCTCTTTGTTATCGTCAAGGGACTCGAACAGAGCCACCTCCTGCTCAGGATATCCCAACGGGTTGCCCGCGGCCGCTTTCTCTGCCTGAAGCTGGTCTGTATGACCTTTTTCCTCTCCATGGTCATCACCAACGATGTGGCCCTGCTCGTCATCGTGCCCATTACCCTGGCCCATGACCTGCGGCGCAGGGATCTGGTGGTCATCCTCGAGGCCATGGCCGCCAATGCCGGTTCGGCCCTCACACCCATCGGCAATCCACAGAATCTGTTCATCTACTGGCACTACGATCTCGGAATCCGGACCTTTGTCACCACCATCGCCCCCTTTTCTCTTCTGTTCCTCCTTCTGCTCGGGCTGGCGTCCCTTGCCCTCGACGTCCGCGACTCCCCTGCCAGACGACAGCCGCCTCCCTGTCCGGTGAAACCCACCGGCTTTGCCTATCTCCTGCTGCTGCCCGCCCTCATCCTGATGATCCTTCGGCTGCTGCCGCTGCAGGGCGGCATCATCATCCTTGTGGTGGCCCTCCTCCTTGACCGGGGCTGCCTGCGTATCGATTATGTCCTCCTCCTGACCCTGGTCTGTTTTTTCGGCCTGGCCGAAAACATCAAGGCAATGATCGCGGCGAGCATCCCGCATGCCGGCCATATCTTCATTCTCTCGTCGCTGGCAAGCCAGATGATCTCCAACGTGCCTGCGGCCCTGCTCTTCGGCAGATTCACCGACAACTGGCAGGCCCTGCTCTGGGGCACCAATGCCGGAGGATTCGGCAGCCTGGTGGGCTCCCTGGCCAACCTGATCAGCTACCGCCTCTATATCACCGGCAACACCACGGACAACCCTGTCGCCTTTGCCGCCCGGTTCACTGTCCTGGGCTACCTGGCCTTCTTCACCGCCATGGGACTCTACTTTGCGATATCGGCCTAGCCAAAGCGGCAACACTCGGCAAATCCTGCCCCCTGGAAGCTGAAAAAAAAGGTAAAAGGTCAGCAGCACGCCATCGACACGCGCTCGCGGCTGCCCGCATAGCGGGCTGTCGGAGTCCCCCTGCAGTCGCTTACCTGCGGCCGGGAGCGCCTGCATGAACTGCGGCACATGTGACCGCTTACAAAAAAGGGCGCCCGGTGCTACCGGGCGCCCTGAAGTATCTGGACACCAGCCTCAGCCCGACGGGCAGAAAACCGGTGGGAATGATGCAACCTATCCGCATGCTGCCACCCGGACGCCATCATGACGACGCCGGCGACGGACACTGTTCAGCCATATGACTGTTGCCGCATGCTGTCTGCGGCGACCATCGTTACGGGGCAGACACGCTCTAGCCGGATGACAACCGCTTTTTTTTTTGCGCCGCCTTCCGGCGTTTCTTTTCGTCTGCCTCCTTGGCCTCCTTGAGGGCGGCGGCATCACCGACCTTGTGGAGGGTGCGCGGCACGGCGCGATCCACACGGGCCTCGCAGGCCTCATGCACCTCGGCCGGACAGTTGGCGATCTCCCAGCAAGGGGCATACTCAAGGAGCTTTTTCAGCCCTGGAATGCTGATGCCCTCGTCGTGGATCAGGGAACGAAGACAGGTGATCCACTGGATATCGTTGGCGGAAAACATTCTTCTGGAACCAACGTGTGCCGGTGTGATCAGCCCCTCCGCCTCATAGATCCGCAGGGTTCGCGGATGAACGTTGAGCAGCCTGGCCGCGACACCGATCGGATAGATCGGCACATCGGGGCGCATGGGTTGAATTTCAGACCTCTTTCTGGCCATGCTGTTCTCCTTTTCCTTGCTTCGGCCGGGGGGATATGATCCCCCCGGCCCACAGGCTTCTTAGTGATCTTCGGACAGGTGGCCACGGAAGAGACGCTCACCCATCATGAACAGAATGCCGCAGAAGGTGAACCCGGCCAAGGTGATCATGTACTCGTGCAGTGTCGGCGAGTAGGAAAACAGGTGGGGCATACCGACGATGTTGAGCTCATGGAAACCGGGCACGATCTGGCCGACGACGACCAGGTCATAGCGCATGAAGAAGATACCGATGATGCTGGCAGCGGAGCCAAGGGCCATTGCCGGGATGTTCCTGGCACGGACGGCGAGGATGATGACAAAGGGGATAACCAGTCCCATGGCGATCTCGCCGACCCAGAAGTTGACGGCAAAAGGTCCGTTGATGAGAGCCATCATGGCCTCGTACTTTCCCGGGGGATGACCGGCGATACCGGAGATCATCTTCCAGGTTGTAAAGAACATGATCACCATGTAGAGCAGCGCGCCGAGCTTGGCGACAGAGCTGAGGGAGTTCTGCAGGGACTCGCTCATCTTCCAGCCGTTGATCTTGTAGCCGAGCCAGTGGAAGAAGATCACTGCGGCGCAGCCCGACATCATGGCGGAGGTGATGAAGTAGATGGGCATGTAGGGACCATGCCAGAACTCACGGCCGTTGAGCAGGCCGAAGACAGCACCCAGGTTGGAGTGGGCGGCGACACCGGCGATCACACCCAGAAGACCAAGCATGCCGGCCTGCTTGTGCTTACCCATCTGCAGCAGGGCGAACTCGATGAGCATGAAGAAGAGATAGGCGCCGTACAGGGTACCCATCCACCAGATATTGGATGTGGGGTTGGGGGAAATGACATTATAGATGGCCATGCGCCAGGGGTTCTCGATCTCAAAGGCAATGACCACAAAACCGGAGACGATGGTGGCGATGGCGAGAAAGACCGACCGCTTGGCAATGGGTTTGAAAGCCTCGACGCCAAAGACATGGCCGATGGACGAGACCAGGCACAGGCCGGTCGAGGTAACGACGAAAAAGACGTAGGCCGACAGCATCAACCCCCAGGGGATCTCGCGGGTACAGCCGTAGGCGTGATCATGCCCGATGTAGAGGGCGTGGATTCCGAAGGCGATGCCGATGAGTGTCAGCAGGCCGAACAGACCGATTACAGCGTTATAGGCTCCTGAAGTGGTACCTTCAAGTCCTCCCTCCTGGGGGAGAACCTTAGCCAGTATATTCTCCATGATTCACTACTCCTCCATACAGTTCTTTGGTGGCTGGCAGGGCAGGAAACTCCTTTTCCTGCCATTGTCTCAGTGCAGACGATCAACGTGTGCAACGGCTAGGAAAAATCACTTTCTTCCCTGACGGCCTCAAGGACCGGTTTGATCTTGATATCAAACAGGGTATGGAGTGCAGCACCACCTAGCCAAAAAACGAGAAATACTATGCCTTCCATTTGCTTCTCCTTCTTTCCAGTCAGACTGGATTTCTTGCATGTGGTTCGGCCGGATATCCATTGGCGGATGCATACCCGGTCATGCTGTGCTCTGCTTCGCTTTCACCTCCTCTTGCGCGGTTGAGATTAAAAATTTGAAGAGAACCTTACCTGTAAACTCCTTCCTTGCCCTCCCTTCTAAACGAACACCCCCGGACTTGTCAACAAAAAAGTCCCACTGTTTCCAAAAAAAGTGCAAACGCATGACGCACAATATTCCCACCTCTCCATATCAGATAAAACGGAAACCAGAATATCCCATACACCTCGACCGGATCAGGTTCTGCAACCGTCCCCAGGCCCCTGTACTTCAGGGCTTGAGGAAAACGACCATGAACGACCCACAAGGGCCGAGGCACGCTCCACATGGATCATTTTCAGCCCTTGCCGTAAAAAAATTGCGCATTTTGCTCCCAAATTACCTTGTTGTCTCGAGGCCAACGAAAACGGGCCAGGCAGGGGAAATAAAATTTTATCCTGTAATCTCCAGAAGATACAAGAAGACAAATGGGAATGGTTTCCATCAAGGCATGCAAGTTGCATTAAAGACGACAGCTGCTCGCAAAAGAATGCCAAAGACGAGATAGCTTCTCCCAAGATCCCCAGGGTGGCGGCCCCGGGGATCTCTTTTTTTCATTCCCGTGCATCTCTCGCCAGGTCTGTCCGGCCCCTTTACCTTTTACCGTATTTATGGTATCCCTGATTCGGTTGCACAACTTGATCTTTTTTTAATGCAGTTATTCCATAAGGTTAAGCCGGAACCCACACATGCGGCCACCCGGTGGCAGCCATAACCGGGTATACAAACCGGTCAGCGGCCATGCCCCCTGGTACTTTTTCAGGCCGACCTGATGCCCGCAGGATCGGGCACAACTGACGGGGAACGGGGCTGGAAAATCGTGATGAACTTCTTGCGGTTTCCTGCTCCCGGTTTCCGGTCAGGCTGCCGCGGGCGGCACGCAGGGCCCCCTCTGCTGCCGGAGCGGAATGTTCATCTTCGGAGAAATACCATTGAAACACTTCTACAAGAACCTTTCCCTGTGGCTGGTCATTGCCCTGGTGGGCCTGCTGCTGTTCAACCTCTTCAGGGGGAGAACCGAGGTCTATCACACCATCCAGTTCAACGAGTTTCTCGAAAAGGTCGATTCCGGCGTTCTCTCCTCGGTGACCATCCGTGGCAACACCATCACCTGGGCCAGCTCGGACGGCACCAGATTCAAGACTGTCGTGCCGGAGACCAACGAGGCCCTGCCGCATCTGCTCCGCCACAACGTCAACATGCTGGTCAAGGAAGAGAGCAGGCCCAACTGGCTGGTCCAGGCCGTGCTCTCCTGGGTTCCCATCATCCTCCTGGTCGGAGTCTGGTTCTTTTTCATGCAGCGCAGTGGCGGCCAGGGCGGTGGCGGCGGCGGCAGGGCCATGGCATTTGGCAAGAGCCGGGCCCGGCTCGTCGACCCGGAAGAGTCCAAGGTCCGGCTCGATGATGTGGCCGGCGTGGACGAGGCCAAGGAGGAGGTGGCCGAGATCATCGACTTTCTGAAAAACCCGCAGAAGTTCACCGACGCCGGGGCAAGGATTCCCACCGGCGTACTCCTCTACGGTGAACCGGGCACCGGCAAGACCCTGCTGGCCAAGGCCATTGCCGGCGAGGCCGGGGTGCCGTTCTACTCCATCAGCGGTTCCAATTTCGTGGAAATGTATGTCGGCATCGGCGCCTCCAGGGTGCGGGACCTGTTCCGGGAAGGAAAAAAACATGCGCCATGCATCATCTTCATCGACGAAATCGACGCGGTTGGCCGTCACCGGAGTTCTGGCGGTGCGAGCGGCAATGACGAGCGGGAACAGACCCTGAACCAGCTCCTGGTGGAGATGGACGGTTTCGAGGCCAATGACCATGTCATCGTCATCGCTGCCACCAACCGCCAGGATATCCTTGATCCTGCCCTGCTCCGGCCGGGCCGCTTCGACCGTCAGGTCATGGTACCGCTGCCCGATGTGGGTGGCCGGGAGAAGATTCTCAAGGTCCATGCCCGCGGTATCCGGGTGGCGCCTGACGTGGACT
>JALSNC010000160.1 GCA_026987195.1 Desulfobulbaceae bacterium
TGCTGCCGGATCACCGGCTCTATTACTACAGGAAGCTGCAATGAAGAATCGCCGCCTGCTGTTCGTGCTGCTGCTCATCATCGGCGCTGCCCTTGTCCTTGACCTGGGAACCGGCACCGTGACCATCCCGCCGGGGCAGGTTCTGACGATCCTGCTGGGCCATGCCCCGGACCGGCCGAGCTGGCAGACCATCATCCTCCTGTTCCGGCTGCCCAAGGCGATCACCGCGGCCGCGGCCGGCGCTGCCCTGGCCCTGAGCGGACTCATGATGCAGACCCTGTTCCGCAATCCCCTGGCCGGCCCGTCGGTGCTGGGCATCAGCTCAGGCGCCAGCCTCGGCGTGGCCCTGGTGGTGCTGGGTGCGGACCTGAGCCGGCGCGGGGCCCGGCTCATCGAGGGGCTCGGCACCGGCGGCAATCTGGCCCTGGTCATGGCCTCGGCCCTGGGCGCGGTGCTGGTCCTGGCCACCATCCTGGTGGCGGCCCGTTTTGTCGACAACGTCATGACGCTGCTCATCATCGGCCTGCTGGGCGGCTTTGCCATCAACGCCGTGGTCAGCGTCCTGATCCATTTCAGCCGGCCGGAACTGGTCCAGGCCTACCTCTCCTGGACATTTGGCAGCTTCGGCAACGTCACCTGGCGCGAGATGCGGATCTTCCTGCCCGTGATCCTGCTCTTTGGCCTGCTGTCGCTGCTGGTGGGCAAGCCGCTCAACGGCCTGCTGCTCGGCGAGACCTATGCCCGCTCCATGGGGCTCGGTTACCTGAGTGTGCGGCTGGTGGTGATCGGGCTCACCGCCGTGCTGGTAGGAAGTGTTACCGCCTACTGCGGGCCGGTGGCCTTCATCGGCATTGCCGTCCCGCACCTGGCCCGGGCCGCTGCCGCCACCTCGGATCACCGGTTCCTGCTGCCGGTGAGCGCCGGTCTGGGGGCTGTGGTGGCCCTGGGCGCCGACATCCTGGCCCAGTTGCCGGGCAGCGCCACGGTCCTGCCGCTCAACGCGGTCACGGCCCTGATCGGCAGCCCGGTGATCATCTGGTTTATCTTCCGGCGGCAGCGGTTGCAGCGGGATTTTTTCTGATGTCCACGGCAGTGCGTTTCCTGGTCCTGGCCCTGACCAGCCGCTGCAACCTGGCCTGCCGCTACTGCTACCTGGCGGCAACCCGGCAGGGCATGGACATGGACGAGGCCGTGCTGGCAGAGGCCCTGGCCCTGGCTGATCATGGAAAACCCTGCCTGGTCCAGATCACCGGCGGCGAACCAACACTGGTGCCGGAGAAGATCGAACAGGTGCTCCGGCGGGCACGCTCCATGCGGATGCGGCCCCGGCTGGCCATCCAGACCAACGCCACCCTGCTGACACCGGAACTGGTGCGGCTGTTTCAGGACCACCATGTCCGGATCGGCGTCAGCCTGGATGGACCACCGGAGATCCAGGACCGGCTCCGTGGCCAGGCCGATGCCACCCTGCGCGGCCTGGTCCTGCTGGAAAAGATGGGAGTGGACTTCCGGGTAACCACTGTGGTGACTGGAGAAAATGTCCTGGTCCTGGACCGGCTGGCCCTGCTCCTGGCCGGTTTCGCCACCTGTCGCGGCCTGGGGCTGGACCTGCTGGTCGCCAGGGGGCGGGGCAGGGCAGGAGATCCGCAGCCGGCCACCCCCAGCGGACTGCAGGAGGGAGTGACCGCCCTGGCCGGTACCCTGGCCCGGATCAACCGCTGCCGCAACCGACCCATCCGCTTGCGGGAGCTGGATCTTCTGACCATGGCCGGCAAGGGTCGCCCGTTCTGCCACGCCGCCACCGGCCACAGCCTGGCCGTGCATCCTGACGGCCGGCTCTTCCCCTGCGGCCAGACCATGGGCGGGCAGGCCCTCGCCATGGGCACGGTATGGAAGCCGGCCAAGGCAAAGAGCCTGCTGACAACTGTGCAGCTCACCGGCCGGCAATGCAGCGCCTGTGCCCTGGAGAACCGATGCCCCGGCGACTGCCCGGGGCGCCTCCGTGTCAACGACGAGCCCCATCTTGCCTGTGCGCTCTACAGGGCCCTGGCGCCGTTTACGCCGCAGCACGAGCGGCTGCCGGGGGTGAGACGGACCTGACACCGGGCATCTCCATGACTACACCATCGGCGATGTTGCGCAGGTGAAGTTCCTGAAGTCCAATCTTCGTTCTCTCCTGCGCAGTTATCTCGTAACAGTTCGCCGCTATCGGCAACTATCTGGAAAAACAGATGCTTTTGGTAAAATCTCAGCAGTGCGTGCAGATGGCGTGCTGCTGAATTTTTACCGGCTGAAGAAATCGGCTCTTCCGCCATCCCCGCGGCCTGGACAGGTCCCTTATCGTCCGACTGGCAGACTGCCAGTGGATCAGGAAGCATCGCAACCTGATTGGGCGGGATTCGGTCGCAAACCGGGAGGGTTCGGCGCGAGCCCCGGAGAGGTTGCCGCGCAACGGAGAATCGGCAAGGGTGTGCGAAGACGTGTAACTGCCTGAGAAATTGTGGGAGAAACGACAAAACCCCGAGGGGGTCACCCGTCGGGGTTCTGCGTTAACTGAGAACCGCCAGAGTTGGCGGATTGAAATCTGGCTCCTCGGGAGGGACTCGAACCCCCGACAGGGTGGTTAACAG
>JALSNC010000161.1 GCA_026987195.1 Desulfobulbaceae bacterium
GGCTGTTGGTCTTTTGAGCCTTTAAGGCCGCCAGCGCCTGTCAATAGCCAAAAAAACTGACCCACTATCGGACGACAAAATTGACCCACCCGGGCACAAAATAAAGGTGTCTTCCCTGGATTCGGGAAGGGTACCGGCCGTAGCGGGGGAACTATCCCGAACCAGCGCTTGGCCATGGAGTGTCACGAAGGCTCGCACGGCTTTCACCCTGCCAGTTTCTGGCGGAGCCTGTAGCTCTCGCCGCCGAGCATGAAAACCCGGGAATGATGGACGAGGCGGTCGATGATGGGCACCGCCACATTGTCATCGTGAAAGAAATCGCCCCAGGAGGTGAACTCCTTGTTGGTGGTGATGATCACCGACCGGTACTCGTACAGGCTGTTGACGAGCTGGAAAAGGTTGTAGAGAGCGGTCCTGTTCATGGGAAGGTAGCCGAGCTCGTCGATGATGATCAGGTCGTTCTTGGCCAGGGCCGTTATCCTGGCCTTGAGCTCGCCCTTGGCGGTGGCGAGGTCAAGGGTCTCCACCAGCTCGGCGGCACGGGCGAAGAGGACCTTGTAGCCGGCCTCCACCGCCTTGTGGCCGATACCGATGGCCAGGTGGGTCTTGCCCACGCCCGGCGGGCCGATGAAGATCAGGTTCTCCCTGTTGTCGATGAAGGAGAAGTCGAGCAAGGCGTTGACCTGGCGCTTGGAGATGGTTGTCTGATGCCTGTAGTCGAACTCTTCCAGGCGTTTGATCGCGGGGAAGCCCGCCGCCTTGTGATTGCGGAGGATTCGTTTACGGTTGCGCTGCCGTCGTTCGTGTTCCACCAGCATGTCGGCGAACTCGAGGTACGAGATCTCGTTGCTCTCGGCCGTGGCGAGCAGGTCCGGGAGGCCGGCGGCGATGCTGGTGCAGCGCAGGTCACGGTACTTGGCGATGGTGTTTTCAATTGACGGCATCTCTCACCTCCCGGACCCCGCAGACAGCGGCGTATGGCTGCAGCATGGCCTTGGTGCCGCTGTCGGCCGCTGTTTGGCCGACAGCGGCCCTTGGGGCTGCCGGCAGCTCGTCGAGCAGTTCCGGCCGGTCCCGATATGCGTCCAGGTAGTCCTCGATACGGGAGGTAGTCAGACGCGGCTGGGAAAGGAGATGGGCGAGCAGGCGCGGCGGGATCTCCCTCCGGCGCAGCAGGCGGACCAGGCCGGCCAACTGGTCCTTGTAGATGTCCGGCGCACCCTTCTTGAGCAGGGCGCCCAGACGGCGGCCGTCCTCGCCAAGGAGGCGGTGGAGCTCCGCCTCGTGCTCGGCGACTCGCCTGGCCTTGTCTGGGTAGTGGGATCTCTTCTTGACCACCTGGCCCCGGCCCTGGCACAGGGCATGCCGTGTGACCTCCTCGCCGCTCTCAAGGTCGATTATGACCAGAAAACCCTGCTGTTCACAAACGCCCAATATGGCGCGCTGGTAACGCATAGGCACGGAATAACGGTTGCTTTTCCAGGAAACGAGACCGGTCTTGTCCGCCTTGCGGGTCTCCCGGCAGGTGGGGGTGAAGTCGATGGCCGGAGTGAGATAGGGCCGCATGTGGCTCCGCTCGTCCCGCTCGTAACGTTGCCGGGGCGGCTCGCCCATGGCGCCGTGGATCCTGATATTGGCCGTGGCGTCCAGCCACTCGGCCAGGTGGGCCTGCACCTCGGCCCAATCGCCAAAGATCTCCCCGGCCAGCGCGTTGTGCTTGACATAGCGGACCCCGGCCTCCACCTTGCCCTTGCTTTCGGGGTCATACCCCTCGCAGGCCCGGATCCGGAAACCGGCAGCAGTGGCGTAGCCGTGAAACCGGTCGTTGAGGGTCAACTCCCGGTAGCGCTCATCGATCACCACAAGCCTGGTCTGGTCGTAGACGCACTCCTCGGGGCACCCGCCGAAATACCGGAACGCCGCGTCATGCATGTGGATGAACATACCTGTGTCGATGGGCCGGGGCGAGACCTCAACGTACATCAGCCTGGAATAGGAGAGGACGAAGACCACGAAGTAAACCGTCGTCGGCCGGCCGGCCACCAGCACCCCGCGGAGCTCTCCCGGATCCACCTGGCACTGGACCCCGGGGACCATGTCCAGGACCGGCTCGTAATAACGTTCCTGCTTGAGCGTGGATGTTTGCTTGAGCCTGGCCACGTACCTTCTCACCGTCCGGATCGACGCCGGGATGTCAGGGTCTTTCTCTTTGAGTTTGCAGTAAATTTTCACAGCACTAAGCCCTGGAAATGTCTCCATGAGATGCCGGATGTAGTCCCGGTGGGGATCCAGCAGCTTACGCCGCTCGCGATTGCTTTGCCGTGCCTGGATCTCCTCCTCGCTCATGGCCAGGTACTTTCGGACCGTATTGCGGGAAATCCCGAGATGCCGGGCAATGCCCCGGATGGACATCCCCGACCCCTCGTCATGTAACGACTTGATCTTGTGTATCATGTTCCACCTCTTCAAGGTTGCCTCCTCTCCCCGGTTCGTATGGTTGGGAAAAGGAGAGAAGATACAGCCGAACGGCTGCTTTTTCACCCTGAGGAGGGTCAAAAATGTTGGCCTGATATGGGTCAATATACATGGCTATTGACAGTTCTGTTCTCCGCTAATTCGGCCCCGGTGA
>JALSNC010000162.1 GCA_026987195.1 Desulfobulbaceae bacterium
TCGTGGTCCGGCATTCGCCGGAACTGGCCGCCTTCAATGCCATCCTGGTCATGTTCGTCATCATGCTCCTCCAGGAGCCGGTCATCGCCTACCGGGAGAAAAAGCCGCTGTGGCCCGCTTTCCTGAAGTCCTGCCGCAATATCCTGGAATCCCTGGTGTCAGGAGCGCGGAACATGGTGGCCGTTGCCCTGGCCACGGCCGCGGCCGGCATTATTGTCGGCGTGGTCGCCCTGGGTCTCGGTAACCTGATCTCGGAGATCATCGATGTCCTTTCCATGGGCAATGTCTTCCTGATGCTGGTCATCACCGCCCTGGCCAGCCTGATCATCGGCATGGGGCTGCCCACCACGGCCACCTACATCGTCATGGCCTCGCTGACCGCACCGGCCATCGTCAATATCGGTGCCATGCAGGGCTTCATCGTGCCGCTCATGGCCGCGCACCTGTTCTGCTTCTATTTCGGCATCCTTGCCGATGATACTCCGCCGGTGGGCCTTGCCGCCTATGCCGCCGCTGCCATTGCCAAGTCACCGCCCATCGCCACCGGCATCCAGGGCTTCATGTACGACATCCGTACCGCCATCCTGCCCTTCATGTTCATCTTCAATTCCGACCTGATCCTGCACAATGTCAACTCCTGGAGCCAGGGCATCCTCATCTTCGTCATGACCTGCCTGGGCAACTTCGCCTTTGCCTCGGCCACCCAGGGCTGGTTCATCGCCAGGAACAAGGTCTGGGAGATCCCGCTCTTTCTCTGCGTCTGTTTCATCCTCATGCGGCCGGACCAGATCGCCGCCTGGCTGGGCATGGCCCATGAGCAGCGCTACTGGACCTATCTCATCGGCCTGGGTATCTACGGTGCCCTCTACCTGATGCAGCGGGCGCGTTTGCCGCAGGAGCAGGCTGCCAGGGCCTGAAGCAGGGGACAGGTACCGGGTGTCAGGGGCCGGGGGGCTTCGTGCGGTCGTTCCTGGCCGCTATAGCCTACTATGCGGCCAGGAGCGACCGAGCGAAGATGCGGTACCTGTGACCGCGTACGGAGTGTTGATAATGGCGGTTTCCGATACCGCGTCTGTTTGCATGGTCTGGTGAGGCCGGAGCCTGATACTCTGGTCCGGCTGTGCTGGTTTATCACGGGAGAAACACAATGCTGAACGTACAAAAGATCATGGTGCCCCTGGCATTTTCCCGCTTCTCGAAAAAGATCCTCGAGTATGCCGCCGGTCTGGCCGAGGCCCTGGGCGCGGAACTGATCCTGGTCAACGTGATCAACGAACGTGACCTGGAGGCGGTGCAGCTCATCACCTCGTTCGGCTACGACGTGGACGAGGAACATTACCTGCAGGAGATCCAGAAACAGCGCATCGGAGAGCTGGAGAAGATGATCGGGGAGATCGATTTTCCCGAGGAGCGGATCCGGGTCGTGTTCAGGGTGGGCAGGCCGGCCAGGGTCCTGCTCCACTTTGCGGTGGAGGAAGAGGTGGACATGATCGTCATGGGCATTCGGGCGCGGTCGGAGATCGCCCACGCCTTCACCGGCTCGGTGGCGGAAAAGCTGTTCCATCGCTCGCCCATCACCATTGTCTCCTATCGTGACGAGGACAATGCCGCCAGGCTGCGCCGGCGGCTGCACATGAATCAGCAGCAGTAACCGCCGTCACGGATGATCACCGGTCCTGCGAATCGCAGGGAATCTTCCGGCTGCAGCCGTAGTGGTGTTCAGGACGAAAATCTGTCGGCAAGCAGGGGCAGGAAGTTGGCCAGGAGCAGGGTCCTGTGGACGAGACTGTCGCGGCGCATGTATTCCCGGTCGCTGTGATCGAACTCGCCCACCGGACCGAGACCGTCCAGGACCGGCAATCCTTCCCCGGCCAAGGTGTTGGCATCGGAGACACCTTGGCGTATCTCCTCCCGAACCTCCATGCCCAGTTGTACCGCCACCCCTGCCAGCAGGGCAAAGAGTTCGCGGTTGGCCGTGGTCGGCTCCATGACCGGTCGCTGGTTGGTGATACGCAGCCTGCAGCGTGTTCCCGGGACGTCTGCGCTGGCGGCGATGCGATGCAGCTCCTCCTGCAGCCACCGGCCCGCTGCCGGGTCCGGGTAGCGGGAATCGATCAGGGCCATACCGTGCTCGGCCACCGTGTTGGCACCAATCCCTCCCTCCACCCTGCCCACATTGACGACAATGCCCTGCTCCGGGACATTGCATGCCTCGAAACGGATGATCTTCTCTGCCAGCTCCAGGACCGCGCTGGCCTTGGCGCGGCCGGCAAAGGCGGCATGGCCGGCGGTGCCGTGAACGTCGAGCCGGTAACCGGTCTTGCCGCGGCGCCCCGTCACCACCTCGCCGCCCGTGCCGCCGCATTCGGTCACCAGAGCGCAGGCGCAGGAGGCGGCCAGCCGTTTGAGAAGGGGGATGGAGGAAGGAGAGCCCACCTCCTCGTCCGAATTGAAGAGAAGAACCAGGGGCAGTCGATCGAGAAGACCGGTCTCCGCCAGGCAGCGGACCGCGCCCATGGTCACCACCAGGCCACCTTTCATGTCGATGACACCGGGGCCGATGATCCTGTCACCCTCCTGGCGGCAGGTGGTAAAATCGCTGTCCTCGGGAAAGACGGTGTCCATGTG
>JALSNC010000163.1 GCA_026987195.1 Desulfobulbaceae bacterium
GGTGATGACCTCGGCGGTTCAGTAGTACGTAATGGTAAGTAACTCACATCCTGCAGGATCGATCATGGCATCTTCCCGGAGCATGAAATGCCGGGCAATCTGAAGGTAACCCCTCACGGGATAACCAACCATCGGTTTTTTCGACCACAATGGTGTAAGCGCTCGCAGGGGGCGCAGATGCGGAGTCGACGCTTACCTGTGCAGGCGTGCCTGACCGCAGCGCAGGTAAGCGACTGCAGGGAGACTCCGATAGCCTGCCTGTGCGGCCAGGCACGACCGTGCAAAGCGGTAAGCGAAGACTCCGTGCGGCTCCTGTGAGCGCTTACATAGCCCGCTATGCTGCCAGTCGCGAGCGTGTGCAGACGGCGTGCTGCTGAACTTTTACGAAAGGGAAGATCAGTGCAGCGGAAGCAGAGTCTTTTCATCAATCTTATTCTCGGACTGGGCCTGATCCTGCTGGTCAGTCTCGGTGTCCTTGCCGGGGTCAGTATCCTGTACGTGAAAGAGGCTGTCACCGATCAACTCATGGCGGAGGCCGACCGCTTCGGTGACACTGTCAAGCTGGGTACCCGCTACGCCATGATGGACAATGTGCGGGGTGATATTATGAAGATCATAGAAAATATTGCCCGCCGCAAGGACGTCGAGCGTCTCAGGATCTTTCACAAGGACGGCCGGATCAGATTCTCCAGCACACCTGAAGAGATCGACCGGTTCGTCAATATCCGTGACTATGCCTGCCGCGTCTGCCACCGTCACAATCCCCCTCCCAAGTCTCTGCCGATCCGGGAACGGGTCCGGTTTTTCTCTACCCCGGATGGACAACGTCACCTGGGGATCATCAGCCCCATCTACAATGAAGCCGGATGTTCCTCGGCCTCCTGCCATGCCCATTCCGCTGCCACCACCGTGCTTGGTATCCTGGATATCGTTGTCTCCATGGATCAGGTCGACCGGGAGGTCGGATCCCTGGAACGGACCTATGGCCTGGTGGCGGCATTGATCTTTCTCGTGACCGCTCTCCTTGTGGCCCGTTATCTGTTCCGTTTTGTCACCCGTCCTGTGCAGAAGATGATCGAGGGCACGCAGATGATCGCCAGCGGACAGCCGTTTGATCCCGGCGTCGTGCACCGTGATGATGAGATGGGGCGCCTGGCCCGGGCGATCGGCAGCATGGGAACAGAGATCCTGCGGCAGCGCGAGGAACTGCTGGAGGCGAACAGGGAGCTTCAGCACGCCAACCGGGAGCTCGAGGACAGGTCCCATCGCGATCCGCTGACAGGCCTGTTCAACCGGCGTTACCTGGTCAAGGTGTTCTCCCGGGAACTGGAACGGGCCCGCCGCTACGGGCATCCCCTGTCGGTCCTGATGCTGGACGTGGACCACTTCAAGCAGGTGAATGACCGCTATGGTCATCTCTGTGGCGATGCAGTGTTGCAGGGCCTTGCCGACGTGCTCGGGAAGAGCGTGCGCGCAACCGATGTGATCGCCCGCTACGGTGGCGAAGAGGTAGTTGTGCTGCTTCTTGAGACAGCCCTTGAAAAGGCCGTTGCCATAGCGGAAAAGATCCGTCTCGCGATCGCTGCGCATCATATCTGCTGTGAAGAAGCACGGATTTCGGTTACGGTCAGTATCGGTGTTGCCGCCGGGCCGACAAGGGAGACGGTGCACTGCACCGATCTGCTGGATGCCGCTGATCAGGCCATGTACCAGGCAAAGGCCGGCGGACGGAACCGGGTGGTGCCGGCCGGGATGGCGGCTGACGTTTCGGCCGGGGAAAAGTAGAGGGTGTTGCCGGGCCGTTGCCGGTGGCGGTGACCTGTCACTCGGTAAGCGCCCGCAGGAGCCGCACGGAGTCTTCGCTGCGCTCCGCTTACCTCTTGCACGGTCGTGCCTGCCCGCGAAGGCAGGCTATCGGAGTCTCCCTGCGGTCGCTTACCTGCGGTCAGGCACGCCTGCACCGGTAAGCGTCGACTCCGAATCTGCGGCCCCTGAGAGCGCTTGCACCATTGTGGTCGGACAAACCGATGGTGAGCCATCCCGTGAGGGCTTACGTCACTCGGCCGGAGCGGTATACGGCCGGCATGGGAAGGAGAAGGGAAGATGATCAGGAGCATACTTGGCCTCCTGCTGATACTGATCGGTGCGGCGGGCTGCCTGCCGGCCGGGCAGGGGACAACAGGACAGAACAGACAGGTGGCGGAGCAGGCCACCGCCCGGGGCGGGCAGGGGTTGTCGGTGGTCTATATTGATGGCTTTTTTCGCCACATCGACCAGATGCCCAGGGGCGAAACAGCGGATCGCCGGGGACGGCGTGGCGCCCCGGTTCTCCTGCTCGACCACCGGGCCGGCAAGAAGGGAGAGGTCTTTGCCAGTGGCCGCAGCCGGGGCGTTGGTCTGATCCTGCAGGGCTACCTCGATCTGGCTGTCCCCGGGGTCTACCGTTTCCGGGCCCTGGCCAACGACGGCATCCGCATGTTCATTGCCGGCAGGCGAATCTTCGAGGATCCCGCTGTCCACGGCGACCGGCTGACTCCGGTGGGCGAGTTCCGGGTCGCCGCACCGGGCCGGTTTCCGGTCACTATCCTCTATTTCCAGCGCAAGGGCACCTCGGCGCTCAGGCTCTACTGGCAGCCACCGGGCAGTGCCACCTTCACCCTGGTGCCGGCAGAGGTTTATTCTCACTAGCCCCTGGTGCCGGTGATATCCCTGACGTATCCGTTCCGGACGACACCCCCTTCTGCTGCGACGGTCCCTGCAGCAGCTTCCCGGAAGCGGGATTTGGGTTGACAAGAGGTTGCTGTTCATTGTAGGTCTCAGGGGATTTTTCGAATCTTCGTCGTCGGAGGAAGAGAGTAATGGCGTCCTTTCGCATCAGGACCATTAATGCCATCGCCCCCGAGGGGCTGGCGCTTTTCAATGGCAGCTACAGCGTGGCTGCCGGGGAGGAGCGTCCGCACGGAATCGTGGTGCGGAGCTCGGCCGTCGATCTGGAGCGGTTTCCGGATCTTCTTGCCATTGCCCGTGCCGGGGCCGGGGTCAACAACATCCCGGTGGACGAGGCCACTGACCGGGGGATCTGTGTCTTCAACACGCCCGGTGCCAATGCCAACGCGGTGGTGGAACTGGTCTTCACCATGCTCGGCATCTGGCTGCGCAATGTCTACCAGGGCATCACCTTCTGCCAGGGCTTGAGCGGCCTGCCCGGCGAGCAGCTCGACCAGGAGGTGGAGGAACGGAAAAAACGGTTCAGGGGGGTGGAGATGGCCGGCAAGACCCTGGGCGTGATCGGCCTGGGCCAGATCGGTGTCCGGGTGGCCAATACCGGTATCCATCACCGGATGCGGGTCCTGGGATTTGATCCTTTCCCGGTGATGGCTAATATCCACCAGCTCTCGCCGCAGGTCGAACTGACCCGTTCCCGCAGGGAGCTGCTCGCTCAGGCTGATTACGTCAGTGTCCATGTTCCTCTCAACAGGGGCACCACTGGCCTGGTTTCCGCCGAGTTCCTGGAGGCCATGAAGGAGGGCGCCGTGCTGATCAACTATTCCCGGGGCCCCATTGTAGACGAGGATGCAGTGCTTGTCGCCCTGGCCGGTGGCAGGCTGCAGGGGCATATTACCGATTTTCCGTCACCGAAGATGATCGGTCACGATCGTATCCTGGTCTCACCGCATCTGGGCGCCTCCACCAGCGAGTCGGAGGAGAACTGCGCTGTCATGGCGGTGCGTGAACTGAAGAATTACCTGGAGTATGGCAACATCACCCACAGTGTCAATTTTCCCAATGTGGAGAATATCCCAACCGTACGGGTACATACCCGTCTGATCATGATCAATCGCGACCAGCCGGGCATGATCGGCCTGACGACCAATATCCTGGGCAGGAACGGGATCAACATCATGAGCTACACCAACGAGAGCAACGGCACCGTGGGCTACAACATCATCGACTGTGAGGGACCTGTGCCGGAGGAGGTCTGCCGGGAGATCGAAGACCATGAGGGCGTGATACGGACCCGGACCATCAGCTTCAGGTGAGTGGGGCCAGGTGTCAGGTGCCAGGTGTCAGGGGTCAGGTGACAGGTGAAAGGTGACAGGTGACAGGGGGCAGGCATCCTGGTTTTGACGATGAGGTGGTCTGTGGTGCTGCGAATGCGCCCTCTGCCTGATCGTGGCTGGCCGTCAGGTAAGCAAGCGCAGCGAGACTCCGATAGCCTGCTATGCGGGCAGTCGCGAGCACGTGCAGATGGCGTGCTGCTGAACTTTTACATCCGAAGATCGCTGCCCGAAGGGACAAGGGTGGTGCAATGCAGAGATGTGCTGTGACCTGGACAAAAAGATCTTGGTCCGGCCATGCAGGTTTTTCTGACAAGGAGTCTGTTTCATGGGTATGACAGTTGCTGAAAAGATACTGGCGGCGCATCTTGTGGAGGGTGAGCTGAAAAAGGGCGAGGAGATCGCGCTCTCGATCGATCAGACCCTGACCCAGGATGCCACCGGCACCATGGCTTACCTGGAGTTCGAGGCCATCGGCATTCCCAGGGTGAAGACCGAGCTGTCGGTCAGCTACGTGGATCACAATCTGATCCAGTCGGATTTCAAGAATGCCGATGACCATATCTTCCTCCAGGGAGTCGCCCGCAGGTTCGGGCTCTATTTTTCGCCACCCGGTAACGGCATCTGCCACCAGGTGCACCTGGAGCGGTTCGGTGTGCCCGGCAAGACCCTGCTTGGCTCCGACTCCCACACCCCCACCGGCGGCGGGCTGGGCATGCTGGCCATGGGGGCCGGCGGCCTGGACGTGGCCATGGCCATGGCCGGCAAGCCCTTCTACCTGATCATGCCGAAGATCTACGGCATCCGGCTCACCGGGCGGCTGCAGCCCTGGGTGGCGGCCCGTGACGTCCTGCTGGAGGTGCTGCGACGCCTGACGGTCAAGGGCGGTGTCGGTTACATCATGGAGTATTTCGGACCCGGGGTCGCTGAACTCAGTGTCACCGACCGGGCCACCATCACCAATTTCGGTGCCGAGCTGGGCGCCACCACGTCGGTTTTTCCGTCCGATGACAACACCCGCAGGTTCCTGGCCGCCCAGGGGCGCGAGGACCAGTGGCAGGAGCTTGTCGCCGATGCGGATGCCGTCTACGACGAGGTGCTGGAGATCGACATGTCGGTTCTGGAACCCATGATCGCCTGCCCCTCGTCGCCGGATAACGTCGTCCGGGTGCGGGAGGTGGAGGGGCGGCCGGTGGCGCAGGTCCTGGTCGGTTCCTGCACCAACTCCTCCCTGCGGGACCTGACCGCGGTGGCCTCGATCCTCAAGGGACGGGAGGTAAGCCGTGACGTCAGCTTCGAGGTGAACCCCGGCAGCCGTCAGGCCCTGGAGAACCTCACCGCCGAGGGCAACCTGCTGCCCCTGCTCAAGGCCGGCGCCCGGGTACACCAGTCGGGCTGTCTCGGCTGCATCGGCATGGGGCAGGCCCCGCCCACCGGCATGATTTCGCTGCGCACCTTTTCCCGGAACTTTCCGGGCCGCAGCGGCAACCAGGGCGACAAGGTCTATCTCTGCAGCCCCGAGGTGGCCGTGGCCTCGGCCATCAGGGGCGTGATCACCGATCCTCGCGACCTGGGCGACTATCCCGAGTTCACCCTGCCCGAGACCTACCTGCCCGGCGATGAACGGATCGAAGCGCCATGGCCCGAGGATGCCGAGGTCGAGATCATCCGCGGTCCCAACATCGCCCCCTTTCCTCACTTCGAGCCCCTGCCCGAGACCTGGCGCGGCCGGGTCATGCTCAAGGTGGAGGACAACATCACCACAGACCACATCATGCCCGCCGGTGCCAGGATCCTGCCCCTGCGCTCCAATATCCCTGCCATCAGCGAGTACGTGTTCAGCTCCATCTCCGAGTCCTTTGCCCGCGAGATGAAGGCGGCCATGGCTTCCGGCATCCATGGTGCCGTGGTGGGCGGCGAGAACTACGGGCAGGGCTCCAGCCGCGAGCATGCGGCCCTGGCTCCCCGCTACCTGGGGGTGGAGGTCAAGCTGGTCAAGAGTTTTGCCCGCATCCACAAGGCCAACCTGATCAACTTCGGCATTGTTCCGCTCACCTTTGCCGATCCCGATGATTTCGACCGGGTGGAGCAGGGGGCGGACATCGTGATCCCGGGTATCCGCGAGGCTTTGCTCGGCGGCCGAGAAACCCTGACCGTGGAGATAGACGGCAGGCCGATCACCGCCCGGATCGAGCTCTCCGGCCGGCACCGGGAGATCCTTGCCGCTGGCGGTCTGCTCAACTGGGCCCGGGGTGAGTAAAAAGTACCCAGGATTACGGCGGGCTTTTGAAATTGGCGTCTAAAAATTATACTTTCACCTAACCCGTTGATTTTATGCCTGATGTGTCATCACCGCATAGCGGGGACAGTACAGCAACGTAAAAAATATTGAACTTTGCCCGATGCTGACCAGGGAGTATCCTGGATGGAGATAGTCCCTAACATTGTGTGTTTATTGTATTTGTTTATGGCCGGATTGTTTTTCTTCTTCTGGCATGTCTTGTGCATCAACAAGGGTAATTCTTCATCTCTTCTCTCCTTTTCCGGCTTGATCTCGCCAAGGTCAAGCCGGTTTTTTTTGCACCGGTCAGGCAGGTTGCCGCCCGTTGGTCGCCCTGTCCATGCCCGGCCCATCTGCCATGCAGACCGCTGATCCTGCCACCGTTGCCCTTGTCCGCTGCAGCGACTATCACCTGCCCCGCCTGGAGGAGACCCTGGACCGGGTGCTGGATATCATCGGTTGTCCCCGTGATCTCGCCTCCTGTCATGTTCTGCTCAAACCCAACCTGATCACAGCCAGGCACGGGGCCCTTGCCTGTACCGAGGGGTGCTTCATCCTTGCCGCCGCCACCTGCCTGCTCGCGCGGGGAGCCACCGTTGTGGTCGGCGATTCCCCGGCCTTCGGCACTGCCGGCGCGACCCTGGAACGGATCGGCATCCTGGCGGATCTGCGGCGGCAGGGTGTTGCGGTTTCGGATTTCAGGCGAGTACGACCGGTGCGGCTGCCTTCCGGGATCCGGGCCGGCATCGCGGCCCGGGCCCTGGAGAGCGACCTGCTCCTCAACCTGCCCCGGGTCAAGGCCCATGCCCAGACCCGGGTGACGCTGGCGGTGAAGAACTGTTTCGGCTGCCTGGTGGGCCTGCGCAAACCCTGGTGGCACATGGTGCACGGCGGGCCCCATGGCCGGTTTGCCGACCTGCTGGTGGAGCTGCCCGCCATCCTGCCCCCCATCCTGACCCTGGTCGATGGCGTGGTCGCCATGCATGAGACCGGGCCGGTACGGGGGCGTCCCTTCCCCCTGGGGCTGGTGGCGGGCGGTGCCAGTCCCGTGGCCGTGGACACGGCCCTGCTGGCCGTTCTCGGCCTTGACCCGGAACGCTCCCCCCTCTGGCAGGCCTGTCGGCGGGCCGGCCTGCCGGGGGTGCGCTGCGATGAACTGCGATTTCCCCTGCAGCGACCCGCCGAGGTCCGGGCAGAGGGATTCATCCTGCCCCCGGCCTTGAATCCCGTCCGTTTCAGCCTGTTACGGTTTTTCCGCAGTACTCTCAGGCGTACCCTGCTGCGGATCCACAGACACTGATCGTACCGGTTCACTGCTATCGGCAGCCGTTTTGGAATCACCAGTGACCTTTTACCACTGAACAGATAGAGCATTTGCTTGCAAAGGCATGGCGTGCACGGTACATTTCCCTAGTCTGTTGTCAAGCGGCCTCACTATGGCCGGAGCCGTTACCGTTCCCGGCGACGGCGATTATCTCATCGTTGCGAAACCACCATGCTGTGGACCGGTATTCGCCTATTCAAGCTATCAGGTGATTGAATGTTTGACTTGCAGGGGAAGGTTGCACTGATAACCGGCGGTTCCCGGGGCATCGGGCGGGCCGTTGCCATGCGGCTGGCGGAGAACGGGGTCAATATCGTAGTCAACTATGTCCGTCATCGCCGGGATGCCGAAGAGACCGTGGCCGCGGTCAGGGCCAGGGGGGTCGAGTGCCTGGCCATCAAGGCCAACGTGGCCAGGGAGGCGGATGTGGCCCGGATGTTCGAGGAGATCAGGGAGTCCTACAGCCGCCTTGATATCCTGGTCAGCAATGCCGCCTCGGGTGTGCTCAAGCCGGTGATGGAGCTGACCACCCGCCACTGGAACTGGGCCATGGACATCAATGCCCGTGCCCTGCTGACCCTGGCCCAGCATGCCGTGCCCATGATGGAAAAGGGTGGCCGCATCATGGCGGTATCGAGTCTCGGCGCTGTCCGTGCCGTGCCCAACTATACGGTGGTGGGCGCCTCCAAGGCGGCCCTGGAGTCCCTGGTACGGCACCTGGCCGTGGAACTCGGACCGCGGGGCATACTGGTCAATACCATCAGTGCCGGCGTGGTGGACACCGATGCCCTGAAGAAATTTCCCAACCGTGAGCAGATCATCTCCCAGTCCCTGGAGCGGACCCCGCTGGGCCGTCTTACCACGCCAGATGATGTGGCCGATCTGGCGCTCTTCCTCTGCAGTGATCTCGCCTCCATGATCCATGGCCAGGTGGTGGTGGTGGATGGCGGCTATGCCATTCAGGGGTGAGCATTCTTCACCACCCTGTACAGACATTCAAAGATGATGGTGGCCCCGGCGTAGAGCAGGAGCGCGGTGAACAGCGAGGGCCATGTCGATGAGGCGGCATGGGTCAGGCGCTGGATCGGCAGGTAGAGGGCGGCGGCAAACCCCGAGGCGTGCACCACCCAGAATCCGGGAAAGGTCAGCCCCAGGATCAGGTAGAAGCTCTGACGGATGAATTTCATGACAGGGGTTTGCTCCCGGGCATTGCGGCAGGTCGGAAAGAGATCGCCGGCAGGTGGTCTTGTCCGCCGCGGCCCGGGTCCCTGGCCCATGCCGCAGTGGCTGGGTGAAGGATACCATGGCGCCCTGGATTCCCGCAAGGTAACAGTTCGCTGCCATCGCCAACCGTTTTGGCTGATCCGTGATCCATTAGAATCTCCCCCCTTTTTTCCTGTTCCGGGCGCTCCTGGCCCGCTATTTCCCGTCTTTTTTCCCCTCTTCCCGGAAATGGGTGCTATTTATATTGAATTTGTACGAAGGGTTTTGTAGTTATATAAAGTTCAGCCTGGTTGTTCCGGGAGTGATTCCCGGTCCGGTCCGGCCCGTTAGCTCTGTTTTCCATGGCCCCGGAGCAGTTCCCGGCCATGCAGCCTTGTTTCTTTGCGGAGGAATCCTTCTATGGACACGACATTCACCTCGAAAGTTTTCGATACCGAAATCATCAGACTGGCCGAGACCGAAGAGACCATCGTCCGCGGCGGCCGGGACAAGTTCCCCCTTCTCCCCGCGGCCTTCGAGGGCATCTCGCAGATCGGGGTCATCGGCTGGGGTTCGCAGGGACCTGCCCAGGCCCAGAACCTGCGCGACTCCCTGGAAGGAACCGATATCCGGGTCAAGGTGGGCCTGCGCGAGGGCAGTTCCTCCATGGCCTCGGCCCGTGAGGCGGGCTTCACCGAGGAGAGCGGCACCCTGGGCGAAATGTACGGCGTGATCGCGGAGTCTGACATGGTGATCCTGCTGATCTCCGATGCCGCCCAGGTGGAGAACTACAAAAAGATCTTCGCCACCATGAAGGACGGCGCCACCCTGGGACTTTCGCACGGCTTCCTGCTGGGCCACCTGGAGAGCGTGGGCGAGAAGTTCCCGGCCGATATGAACGTCATCGGCGTCTGCCCCAAGGGCATGGGGCCCTCCGTACGCCGGCTCTATGTCCAGGGCAAAGAGATCAATGGCGCCGGGATCAACTGTTCCTTTGCCGTGGAGCAGGACCTCGACGGCCGGGCAACGGACCAGGCCCTGGGCTGGGCCATTGCCATTGGCGCGCCCTATGTCTTCAAGACCACGCTCGGCCATGAGTACCGTTCCGACATCTTCGGCGAGCGCGGTATCCTGCTCGGTGCGGTGCACGGCATCTCCGAGGCCATGTACCGGCGGCTGGTCATGGAAAAGGGCATGGGCGAGAAGGAGGCCTTCATCGCCACGGTGGAGAACATCACCGGCCCGCTTTCACGGACCATCTCCCATGACGGTATCATCGCGGTCTACAACCGCCTGGACGACGAGGGCAAAAAGACCTTCGAGCGCATGTATTCGGCCGCCTACCACCCGGCCTTCGAGATCCTGCTCGAGATCTATGACGAGGTCTCCAGCGGCAACGAGATCCGTTCCGTGGTCATGGCCGGCAAGCGGTTCGACCGCTATCCCATGGGCAGGATCGACGGCACCCGCATGTGGCGCATCGGTGAGGAGGTCCGGGCTGAGCGCTCCGGCGAGCCTGAACTCGACCCCGAGACCGCCGGTCTCTACTGCGCGGTGATGATGGCCCAGATTGACCTGCTGCTGGAGAAGGGACACTGCCTGAGCGAGGTGTGCAACGAGTCGGTGATCGAGGCCGTGGATTCGCTCAACCCCTATATGCACTTCAAGGGTGTGGCTCACATGGTGGACAACTGCTCCACCACGGCCCGGCTCGGTTCGCGCAAGTGGGCGCCGCGCTTTGACTACAATATCATGCAGCAGGCCTTTGTCGCCTACGACGGCGGCAGGGATGCCGACGAGAAGCTGGTGGCCGCCTTCCGGGACCACAAGATCCACGACGTGCTCGCCACCGTGGCCACCATGCGGCCCTCGGTGGATATCTCGCTCACCGAATAGGGGGTACCCGGTGCAGGCCGGCTGCCGTGGCTGCGTCGCCGCCGGTCTGCAACTCCAGCCATGAAACCCGATTTCCAGGAATATATCCGGGACCACGTGGTGCTGGCCGACGGCGCCCTGGGCTCCTATCTCTTCGAAAAGGGAGTGGAGCGCGGCCGCAATCTGGATCTGCTCAACCTGCAGGCCCCGGATATCATCTTCAGCGCCCACGAGGAGTACATCAGGGCCGGCAGCCAGCTCATCGAGACCAATACCTTTGGTGCCAACCGCTTCAAGCTGCGGGAGGCAGGTGCCGAGGAACAGGTGCGGGAGATCAACCGGGCCGGAGCCGCCATTGCGGCCAAGGCGGCCGGGCATCAGGTCTATGTGGCCGGCTCCATCGGGCCCTCCGGCATTGCCTTTCCCCTGGACGAGGAAGAGGCCGACCTGGAGGAGATCCGGGATACGTTCCGGGATCAGGTCCTGGGACTGGCCGAGGGCGGGGTTGATGTCCTGATCATCGAGACCTTTCGTAATCTCGACGAGATCCTGCTGGCCATCGGGGTGGCCCGTCGCGAGGCGCCGGAGCTGCCGGTCATCGCCCAGATGGTCTTCCCGGCCCGTGCCATGACGGTGCGTGGTGACGATGCCCTGAACTGCGGCATCAGGATGCGCGATGCCGGGGCCGCCGTGGTCGGCACCAACTGCGGCCGCGGTATCGATGCCATGGTGACCGCCATCGGCCGCATGTCCTCCCTTGCCGGGGACGGCCTGCCCCTGTCGGCCTTTCCCAATGCCGGCATGCCGGAGATGGTCGGCCACCGCATGATCTATCCCGCCCAGCCCTCCTACATGGCATCGCGGGCCCGGGAAATGATCCGGCTGGGGGTCCATCTCATCGGCGGCTGCTGCGGTACCACGCCGGCCCATATCCAGGAGTTCCGTTCCGTGCTCCGCATCAGGCCGGTGCGGGTGCGGGGCGAGGTGGTGCCGGCGGCGACGCGCGAGACCACGGAGACCGGTCCCTCGACCCGGGCCGGCGGATTCCTCTCCGGCCTGCAGCCGGGCCGGCTGCCGATCGTCGTCGAGCTGGATCCGCCCACCCATCTCGACGTGGAACCGGTGCTCCAGGGGGCGGACAGGCTGGCCGCGGCCGGTGTCGATGCCATCTCGCTGGGCGAGAACCCGCTGGCCATCCTGCGGGCCGGCAACCTGGGCATGGCGACCCTGATCAGGAACCGGACCGGCGTGCAGACCATCATCCACCAGACCGGCCGGGATATCAATGCCCTGGGGCTGCAGGCCCGGATGATGGAGGCGCACCTGCTGGGGATCGAGGCGGTGCTTGCGGTCTCCGGCGACTCGGCCAGCGGTACGGATCAGCCCGGGGTCTCCGGGGTTTTTGATCTCCGCTCGCCCGGCCTGATCGCCATGCTCGACGCTCTGAACCGGGGGGTGAACCTGGCGGGCCGGCCGATCAGGAAGCCCACCAACTTCTCCATCGGCGCCGCCTTCAGCTTCAGACCCGCCAGCCCGGGCGTCCAGATCGGGCGGCTGGAGAAGAAGGCGGCGCTGGGCGCCCGTTTTGCCATGACCCAGCCCCTCTTTTCCCGCCAGGTGGTGGAACAGATGATGGAGAAGGTCGGCCATCTGGACATTCTTGTGTTTCCTGGTATCTTTCCGCTGATCTCTGCCAGGAACGCCGAGTTCCTCCACAACGAGGTGCCCGGAATCTCGGTGCCGGCCCGGCTGCGGGAAAAGCTCGGCCAATACCCCCGGGTGGAGGATCAGCGGCAGGTGGCCCTGGAATACACCGCCAGGCTGGTGGCCGATATCGGCCCCTTTGTCGACGGTCTCTATCTCATCAGTCCGCTCAACAAGTGGAATATTGTTCTCGACTTCGTGATCCAGGCAAGAGAGGCCGGCTGGCAGGGCAGCGGCCGTGCAGACCGTTATGCCGGGGTATCAGCCGGGGCAAAGGGAGTGCCGTCCTGAGCGGATCCATGCACGACGGCAAACCACAAACCGATAGACGTTCCTGCGAACAGGGAGAAATACGACCATGAGCACCCATCTCTTTACCTCTGAATCCGTTTCCGAAGGGCATCCGGACAAGGTCGCCGACCAGATTTCCGATGCCATTCTTGATGCCATCCTGACCCAGGACACCGGCGCCAGGGTGGCCTGCGAGAGCCTGGTCACCACCGGTCTGGCCCTCATTGCCGGAGAGATAACCACCACAGCCTGGGTCGACATGCCCGACATCGTCCGTCAGACCATCCGTGAGATCGGCTACAACTCGTCGGAGATGGGCTTTGACTGGCAGTCCTGCGCCGTGCTGACCTCCATCGACAAGCAGTCCCCGGATATCGCCCAGGGCGTTAACGAGGGCTCCGGCCTGGACCTGGATATGGGGGCCGGGGACCAGGGGCTGATGTTCGGCTATGCCTGCGATGAAACCGAGGTCCTGATGCCCATGCCCATCGTCTATGCGCACCGGTTGTGCAAGCGGCAGGCCGAGGTCCGCAAGATCGGGCTCCTGCCCTGGCTGCGGCCCGATGCCAAGAGCCAGGTGACCATCGAGTATGAAGGCCGGCGGCCCAGGCGTGTCGAGGCGGTGGTTCTCTCCACCCAGCACAGCCCGGAGGTGGCCTACAGGGATATCAAGGAAGGGGTGATGGAGGAGATCATCAAGCCGATCCTGCCCGCCGGCATGCTGGATGAGAACACCAAGTACTTCATCAATCCCACGGGCCGTTTTGTCATCGGCGGCCCGGTGGGTGACTGCGGTGTCACCGGCCGCAAGATCATTGTCGATTCCTATGGCGGCCGCGGCTCCCATGGCGGCGGTGCCTTTTCGGGCAAGGATCCCTCCAAGGTGGACCGCTCCTCCTCCTATATGGGACGCTATGTGGCCAAGAACATCGTTGCCGCCGGTCTGGCCTCCGAGGTGGAGATCCAGGTCGCCTATGCCATCGGCATCTCCAGGCCGGTTTCCATCAATGTCAAGACCTTCGGGACCGCGGTCATCAGCGATGACCAGCTCGTCGAGGTGATCGGCAAGGTCTTCGATCTCCGGCCGAAGGCCATTATCCAGCAGCTCGACCTCCTGCGGCCCATCTACCATAAGACTGCGGCCTATGGCCATTTCGGCAGGGAACGGGACGAATTCACCTGGGAGCGGACCGACAAGGTCGAGGCACTGAAGAGCGCCGCCGGCATCTGAACGGGAACGCGTGGCGAACCGGGTTTACAGGCCGGATGCCGACTTCCGGTCTTCTCATTATTGACGGAACAAGAGAAGGGAACAATGACGGATTACAAGGTAGCTGATATGAGTCTGGCCGAGTGGGGCCGCAAGGAGATCGCCATTGCCGAGACCGAGATGCCGGGCCTCATGGCCCTGCGCGAGGAGTACGCGGGCGAGAAACCGCTGGCCGGCGCCCGCATAGCGGGATGCCTGCACATGACCATCCAGACCGCAGTCCTGATGGAGACCCTGGTGGCGCTCGGCGCCGAGCTGCGCTGGTCGTCGTGCAACATCTTTTCCACCCAGGACCATGCCGCCGCCGCCATGGCCGCGGCCGGTATCCCCACATTCGCCTGGAAGGGCGAGAGCGAGGAGGAGTTCTGGTGGTGTATCGACCAGACCATCTTCGGACCCGACGGCTGGCGGCCCAACATGCTGCTCGATGACGGGGGTGACCTGACCCATGTCATGCACGAGAAGTACCCGGAGCTGCTCAAGGACGTTCGTGGTCTTTCCGAGGAGACCACCACCGGTGTACACCGGCTGGAGGAGATGGCGGCCAGGGGCACCCTGCTGACCCCGGCCTTCAATGTCAACGACTCGGTGACCAAGTCCAAGTTCGATAACCTCTATGGCTGCCGGGAATCCCTGATCGACGGTATCAAGCGGGCCACCGACGTGATGATCGCCGGCAAGATCTGCGTGGTCGTCGGCTATGGCGACGTGGGCAAGGGGTGCGCCCAGGCCCTGCGTGGTATGGGGGCCACGGTGCTCATCACCGAGGTCGATCCCATCTGCGCCCTGCAGGCGGCCATGGAAGGATACCGGGTGGTGACCATGGAGGAGGCGGCACCGGTGGCCGACATCTTTGTCACCGCCACCGGCAACCTCAAGGTGATCACCAGGGCCCATATGGATGTCATGAAGGATCAGGCCATTGTCTGCAACATCGGCCATTTCGATTCCGAGATCGACATCGCCGGCATCCGCGATCTTCCCTGGGAAAATATCAAGCCCCAGGTGGATCACGTGATCTTCCCCGACGGCAAGCGGATCATCGTCCTGGCCGAGGGGCGGCTGGTCAACCTGGGCTGTGCCACCGGCCATCCCAGCTTCGTGATGAGCAACTCGTTCACCAACCAGGTCCTGGCCCAGATCGAGCTGTGGCAGAATCCCGGCAAGTACGGGAACAAGGTCTATTTCCTGCCCAAGAAGCTGGACGAGAAGGTGGCCCGTCTCCATCTGAAGAAGATCGGCGCCCACCTGACCCGGCTGACTCCGGAACAGGCCGAGTACATTGGCGTGGACGTCGATGGTCCCTACAAGCCTGAATACTACCGCTACTGATCCTGCCTGATGTTCACGGGCCGGGGCAGGATGACCGCGGCGTCCTGCCCTTTACGTTCCCCTGGCCGGGATGGGAATGCGGCCATACTGCGGGCGGCCTGCTGCGTCCTGCTCTGCTGCCTGCTGCTCGGCGGCTGTGCCCGCCACCGGACCAGGGTCATGGAGGCCACGGCCTATTGCGGCTGCGGCCGGTGCTGTTCCTGGGAGCGCGGCAGCTGGAAGTATCTCAAGCTCGACTTCTGGAACCGCTATGTCTCTGCCGGCCCTGATGCCGGCAGACCCTATACCGGCAGGACCGCCAGCGGTGCCGAGCCGGTGGAGGCGCAGCCGGGCCTGTTCTCCGCCGACAGCCTCATCCATCCCTGGATGATCCCCTTTCGCGTTGTCTTTCCCTGGCTCTGGCCCTCCCGCGACGGCACCATTGCCGCTGATACCAGGTATTATCCCTTCGGCACCAGGATGTATGTCCCCGGCTATGGCTGGGGCAGGGTCATGGACCGGGGCTCGGCCATCAGGGGGCCGGACAGGATCGATCTCTATTTCGAGTCGCACCGGGATGCCCTGTCCTGGGGGCGGCGCCGCGTCGAGGTGGAGATTATTCCCCCCTGACCGGAGGAGCAGGGGCGACCGGCCGGTCGCCCCTGCTTCCCCCAAAAAACTGACCGGAAGGAGCGGATGCAAAGTGGAAAAATAACCATTGTCGGCGGCGGCCTGGCAGGTTGTGAGGCGGCCTGGCAGGCCGCCCGCCGGGGAGTGGCGGTGGACCTGTACGAGATGAAGCCACATCGCTTCAGCCCGGCCCACTGTTCGGAGTCCCTGGCCGAACTGGTCTGTTCCAACTCCCTGCGCTCCGATGCGGTGGATTCGGCGGTGGGCCTGCTCAAGGAAGAGATGCGCCGTCTCGACTCCCTGATCATGCGGGCCGCGGACGCCACCGCGGTGCCGGCCGGCAAGGCCCTGGCCGTGGACCGGGAGCGGTTTTCGGCCCTGGTCAGCCGGGAGGTGGCGTCCTGTCCCCTGATCCGGATCCGCCGACAGGAGATCACCGAGGTGCCGGATCCGGAAGAGGCACCGGTGATCCTGGCCACCGGTCCCCTGACCTCGGAACTTCTCAGCAGGAGCCTGCTGGCGCTCACCGGCAGTGACAATCTGGCCTTCTACGATGCCATTGCCCCCATTGTCAGTGCCGAGTCGCTGGACATGGAGATCATCTATCGCAAGTCCCGCTGGGATGACGAGGGCCCGGGTGATTACCTCAACTGTCCCATGAACCGGGAAGAATACGAGCGGTTCATCGAGCTGCTGGCAGGCGCGGACACCGTACCGCTGAAGAGTTTCGAGGAGCCGAGATACTTCGAGGGCTGCCTGCCCATCGAGGTGATGTGCGAGCGGGGAGCCGATACCCTGCGCTTCGGTCCCATGAAGCCGGTGGGCCTGGCCCATCCGGAGACCGGCGAGGTGCCCTATGCCGTGGTCCAGCTCCGGGCCGAGAACAGGGAAGGCACCATGTATAACATGGTGGGATTTCAGACCAAGCTGACCTACCCCGAACAGAAGCGGGTCTTCCGCACCATCCCGGGCCTGGAACAGGCTGAATTCGTCCGCCTGGGCTCCATCCACCGCAACACCTTTATCTGTGCTCCCCGTCTGCTGACCCCTACCCTGGAGCTGCGCAGCCGGCCCGGGCTTTTCCTGGCCGGCCAGCTTTCCGGGGTCGAGGGATATGTCGAATCAGCAGCCATGGGGCTGCTGGCCGGCATCAATGCCGGCTGCCTGGCCAGGGGCATGGCTCCTGTGGCACCGCCACCGGCCACGGCCCACGGTGCCCTCATCTCCCACCTGACCTGTTCCGATCCGGACCATTTCCAGCCCTCCAATGTCAATTTCGGCCTCTTTCCGCCCCTGGAGAAGAAGATCAGGAAGAGGGAACGCGGCCGGTACAGGGCCGGCCTGGCACTGGCCCTGCTTGCGGAGTGGAAGGAGCGAATGCCGGCCTGATGGCCGCGCCCTGGTCCGGGCGGCCTTATTCCTCCTCGGTAAATCCCCAGTAGGGATACTCCAGGCGGTAGGTGGCGATCAGGCCCGGGCTCTGCTCCCGGCTGGCCACCAGCCAGAGCTCGTTGGCCCGCCGGTCACGACTGTCGGATTCAAAGGGATCCCAGCGGGGCAGAAAGACCAGGGCATTGTCAGCCGAGTATTCGATATCGCCTGAGCCCTTGAAGGAACCCAGCTGCGGCTGGCTGTCATACTGGCCGTCCCGGCCACGGCTCAGTTCGGAGATCACCAGGAAGGAGACGCCCAGTTCGTCCCGGATGGCCTCGAGCTGGCGCAGCCAGGCATCGATACCTGTGCGACGCTCGGAGAAGTTTTTGAACGGCAGCTTATGCAGGCTGTCGATGACCACCAGGGTATAGTCGGAATTGGTCTCGTGGCGCAGAAAATCGATGTGCCGCCGCATGATCTCCGGTGACAGGGCACGATCCGTCACCACCCTGAACCAGGGCAGTATCTGCTGCAGGCTCTTCTGGGCGGCCCTGAGCCGTTTTTCTCCCTCCCTCCCCGGACCCGCCTTCCGCACCTCTTCCACCGACAGCCTGGCCAGGCGGCAGACGGTCCGGAGATAGATCTTCTGACGGCCGTTTTCAAAATCGTAGTAGATGACCGGGATCCTGCGCCGGGCCATCTCGGTGGCGATCTGGATGAAGAAACAGGATTTTCCTGCCTTGGGGGTCCCCCCCATGATATTGATGCCGTGGATTCCACCCAGGGCCCTGTCCAGGCCGGTAAATCCCGAGCGCATGGTCTGGTACGACTGGCCCGCCTCCTGCTCCAGGGTCTCCATAAATCGCAGATGTTCACGTTCCGGCGAGGAGAATGGGGAAAAAGACCGCGCTTCCCGGATCAGGGAAAATGCCGTTCGCCGGAAGTTTGTCCCCTCGCTGACCGCGAGCTGCGCCGGGCTGCTGTTTCTGGGAGCAGTGGTCGGCCAGGAGATGAGGCGGACCTTGTAGCCGAGGCGGGTGGCAAATGTCCGTGCCGCGCCATGGGACTGGGCGGTATTGGCCAGCCAGAGAAAGATGGTGCGCAGCCAGGTGAACCGCTCCGTATCCAGGTGCTCCAGATCGGTGGCCGCGGGAACGGCGATCACCGGCAGGCCGAGCTGCTTGATGGCCAGCAGACTTTCTTCGCCTTCGGTAATGATCAGGCTGCCGTTTTCACAACACCGGATGTCGCCGCTGTTGAAGATCCGGAAGGCGGGAGCGGAAAAAGACTCGTTTCCGTGCCAGAAGGTGTCCTCGGGGCGGTCGGGATGGACGCAGCGGGCCGAATAACAGTTGCCGTCGGCCTGGATATAGGGGTAGACCAGGTAGCGGCCGTTGTAGCCGATACGCAACCGGGCAAGGAGCCGGTCACCGACTCCCATGGCCCTGAAACGGTGGCGCAGTTCATCGGTCATCCTGTCCATGAACTCGAGGATCTCGCTGTTGATGTTGCGCAGCGGATAGTCGATGCTGGCGGTGGCGTAGTCCCGGTCCGGGTCGAAACCGGGCACCGTCTGCAGGTCGAGGCGCAGCAGGCGTGCGAAGTGGAGGGGGAAGCCGCCGGGAACACAGAAGTTCAGGCAGCGGAAATAGCCATGGAAGTAACTTTCCGGGTTCAGGGAGACAACCAGGTCGGCATTCTCCTGGCCCCTCTCTGCACAAAATGGGCATCTTGCGGTAAGGATGTTGTTTTTCAGTTCCGCTTCTGGTAACTGATGCTGATAGAACCGGGTGATGGGATCGGTCATGATATGTCCACTTTCTGCACGAAACGCTGAATCTCCCGCAGTTCAGATATTTCGCGACGATCTTGGTGAAAGATACGGGCCAGGGCCCGGGGAGACGGTCCGGCGTGTGGTTCATTGTCTATTCAAGCAGAATGGAGTGGGGGCTTCAAGGGGGTGTTATCAGAAAATCACAAGGCCGGGAATCAGGGGCCAGGTGCCAGGAGACAGGGATCTTCGTTCCGTAACCCTTCACGGGAAGGCTGACCATCGGTTTGTCCGGCCACAATGGTGTACGCGCTCTCAGGGGCCGCAGGTTCGGAGTCTACGCTTGTAAAAGTTCGGCAGCACGTGCAGATCGTGCCGCTGAATTTTTTCAGACAGAGAGAGGAGGTTGAGGTGATTGATGCAGCGCTGTTTGAAAAGATGGATCTTTTCTACCTGGGGCGGGAGGTCGACCCGGCAACCGGTGCCACTACCGGTCAGCCACTGCTCTACAGAAGCCGGTATCTGACCACCCATGGTGTGATCCTCGGCATGACCGGCAGCGGCAAGACCGGCCTGGGCATGGCCCTGATCGAAGAGGCGGCCATCGACCGGATTCCGGTCATTGTCATTGATCCGAAAGGCGATATGGGGAACCTGCTCCTCACCTTTCCTGACCTGGCCGCCGATGATTTCCTGCCCTGGGTGGACGACCGGCGGGCAGAGCAGCAGGGGATGAGCAGGCAGCAGCTCGCCCGGCAGGCCGCGGCAACCTGGAGGGAGGGGCTTCGCGCCTGGGGCCAGGATGGCGAGCGGATCAGACGGATGCGAGATGCCGCCGATTTTGCCCTCTATACCCCCGGCAGCAGTGCCGGACGTCCGGTCTCTGTCCTCGACAGCCTGAGTGCACCGGGCGGTGACCTGCTCGCCGATACCGAAACCCTGGCCGGTCTGGTCAACTCCGCGATCTCGTCGATCCTTGCCCTGGTGGGCATCAGGGCCGATCCCCTCAAGAGCCGGGAACATATCCTGCTCTCCTCCATATTGCTCCATTTCTGGCGCCGTAATCAGGACCTGGACCTGGAAACCCTGATCAGCGGTGTGGTTCGTCCGCCCTTCGAGCGTATCGGGGTCTTTCCCCTCTCCGCCTTCTATCCCCGGCAGAAACGGATGGAGCTGGCCATGCAGCTCAACAACATCGTCGCCAGCCCGGCCTTCCGCGCCTGGAGCAGCGGCGAACCCCTGCGTATCGACGAACTGCTCTACACCCCGGCCGGCAGACCACGGGTCGCCATCTTCTCCATCGCCCATCTCGAAGATGCCGAACGGATGTTTTTCGTCACCATGCTCCTGGGACGGCTGATTGGCTGGATGCGCCGGCAGGAGGGCAGTACCGGGCTTCGCTGCCTGCTCTACATGGATGAGATCGCTGGTTATTTTCCACCCAATGCCAGTCCGCCCGCCAAGAGGCCCATGCTCATGCTTCTCAAACAGGCACGGGCCTATGGCCTGGGCATCGTGCTCTCCACCCAGAATCCGGTGGATCTCGACTACAAGGGCCTGGCCAATATCGGCACGTGGTTCATCGGCCGCCTGCAGACCCGGCAGGACCAGGACCGTGTCCTGGATGGTATTGCCGGTGGTTCTTCCCGGTTCGATCGCTCCGGGCTGCGACGGATTCTGGCCGGACTGCGGGGCCGGAATTTCCTCATGCACTCGGCCCGCCGGGATGAACCGGTGCTGTTTGAGACACGCTGGGTCCTTTCCTATCTCAAGGGGCCCATCTCTCTGGCAGAGATGCGACCTCTGCTGCAGAGGGCAGGGAAAGAGATGACAGAGCCCCCCCTGGACAGAGCGGCCTGTGACGTGGCTGCCGGGACAGGAACCAGCGAGACCCTGCCCCTGCTGGCCCAAGGTATCGGCCACTGTTTTGTGCCTCCGCCGGTGGCGGCCGATTCTCTGCAGTTCGCGCCCTGGCTCGCCGGTTCAGCCCGGGTCCGCTTCTACAGCCAGCGCCGGGGGATCGACCAGACAGAAGAGGTCTTGTTCCGTCTGCCGATTCCCGAGGAGGCCAGGGTGGACTGGACAGAGGCCGAGCCCTATCCCGTGGATCCGGCCGATCTGGCCGGCTCGCCCCCTGCCGGTGCCACCTTCCTGATACCTCCATCCTGGCTGCAGGAGCGCAGGAACCTGAAACCTGAGGAGAAGGCATTTGCCGGGTATCTCTACCATTCGAGGCGACTGGAACTGATGCGGGTCGAAAAACTGAAGCTCGAGTCCAGGCCAGGGGAATCCGAGGCCGCCTTCCGGCAGCGGGTCGCCTCGCTGCTGCGGGAGAAGCGGGAGGCAGAGGCGGCAAAGGTGGAGGAACGGTTTCGCCGAAAACAGCGCCAGCTCGAGACGCGGCTGGAAAAGGCCCGCGCCCGCCTGGAAAAGGAGGAGGGCGATGTCAGGGCCAGGGGCGTGGACACGGCGCTTTCGTTCGGCGTCGCCCTCTTCGGGGCCCTGTTCGGGCGAAAGGCCCTCTCCGTGTCAACGGCGAGCCGCACGGCCCGTGGCATGCGGAGCGCCGGCCGGCTGATGAAGGAAAAGGGTGACGTCCAGAGAGCCCGGGACGAGCTGGCGCGACTGGAAGAGGAGATGGAGTCCCTCTCCCTGGAACTGCAGGAGAAACTGGCCGCCATAAGAGAACGTTTCGATCAGGAGAGGTTCCCCCTGCAGCGGTTTGCCCTCGCCCCGCGGCGCTCTGATATCTTCGATGTCCGGGTCTGTCTCCTCTGGGAGCCGGTCATCGACCTTTCCGGGGCAGAGTTCGGGATCTCCTGAAAATTCGTAACGGTTCAGCCGTGCGTCATCTGTGCGTGATCGTGGCCGGCTCTCTATGGCCCGCTATGCGGCCAGCCGAGGGCGCGTGCGGGCAGGCGCAGACTCCGGGTGACGTGCTGCTGACCTGTTACTAGCCGAGAATGGTCTGCAGGGTGTCCTGGGCAAGGGGCTGGTTGAACTTGATGTGAACGGAAAAATCACTTTCAAGAAGATGGAAGGGCGCCACGCCGATGGCGATGCCGTTCACCTCGATATGATCAGGTTCTGCGGCCACCGGGATGGTGACCCGCATGGTGCGTCCCAGCAGCAGACGGGTGTTTTCCTTCTTCGAGATGCGGATGAGAAAGGAGAGTCCGCCCCGGGAGATATCGGCCAGCTCACCCCTGAACCCCCTGCCGATGGGCTTGCCCGAGGTGTCGACCATCTGGATCTGGATCTTGCGGGACAACTGGTACCGTTCGTATCGCCGCCGGTCCAGCCCCTTTTTCTCCAGCAGGACCTGGATATTGTTGCAGCGATCATAGAAGTCACGCAGCTTTGATTCCAGGCCGGGGTATTCATTGTGCCAGCGGGCAAAGCTGCCCTGCTTCAGGACCGAGATCCGGGTCGGAGTGAGGGCGGTGAGGCTGATGGTCCAGAAGGAGGGACTGAAGAAGTTTTCCCCGGCGATCTCGCCGGCATTGAGGCTGGTGACGAAGATCTCCCGATCTCCCCGCGTGTAGGAGACCTTGACCGAGCCGTGGTCGATGAAAAAGAGTTCGTCGTTTCTGTCCCCCTGGTTGACGATGACCTCCTCGGGCTGATAGGTCCGTCGTTCCAGTTCGTGGTAGATGGCGCTGAATTCCTCCGGCGTCAGTCTGTCGAGCAGCCTGGCCCAGGTCTGGAGCTGGTCCCTGGAGATGGCGCCGGTCTTCTCCTGTTCGATGATCTCGCCCGAACGGATGATCTCGGTGAGCGCCATGGGGTCGATCTCGTAGATACGCTCGCGCAGACGTTCCGCCGTGGCAAAATCCCTGTTCCTGGCACAACTGACCACCAGGTCGAAGAGGGCCTGCTTGGCCTCCTCGGTTTTTCCCTGTGCCGCCATGCGGAAGATATTGGCCTCCCTGTTGGCGATGGGGTCGTTTTTTCGAGCCGGTGACGAGGGGCCGGCAGCCCGGCGGTGCTGATCCCGCATCTGGCCCTCCTGGATCTGTCTGATGGCGCTGTCGGCGGCCCGACGCACCTCCAGGCCATAATCCTCGATACCGGCGACCTGGCCTGAGCGGGCGATTTTCTTCAGCAGCGGCAGGGCCTTTCTCGATCCTATCCTGGCCAGGGCGCGGCAGATCTCCACCTGCAGGTCCTCCAGGCCGGGCTGTTCCCGGTGCCGTGACTCCTCAAAGAGATCCACAAGGGGCATGACCAGGGAGTCGTCGGGAATCTGCCCCAGTTGCCGCACAACAATGGGCTGCAGACGGGGGTGCAGGGAATCCAGGGCCCCGAGAAAGAAGGGTTTTCGCTCCGGCCCCCCGATTTTGCCCAGGGTGGTGATGACCTCCTGCTGGACCCGGAGATCCTTGTGCTCGAGGAAGGCGGCGATGGCATCGAAACAGTCGGGGTCGCCCACCTCGCCCAGGAGGCGGATCAGGTTACGGACCACGTACCAGGGGGCGGGCTGCTGCAGGTGTTCGAGCAGGGCGTCCTTTGCCGGTTTGCCGATCTCGCCGATAAGATGCAGCAGTTCGGTCCGCTGGGAACGGCTCTCGCTTTTGCTCAGCCGGTAGAGGAGAAATTCCGCCGATTTCCGTCCCAGTTCGGTGAGCAGGCGACCGGCGTCCTCCCGGAGCTCCTCCACGTGCAGGTAGTCGTCCAGGATGTCCTCCATCAGCGGCAGGGAGGCAAGCCGGTCCAGGCCGAAGCAGGCCTGGAGCCTGAGCGACTGATGGTCGGGTTCCTCGTCTGCGGCCAGATTGACCAGGGGGACCAGACTGTCCGAGGCCTGTTTGTAATCGCGGCGCTCCATGAAATATCGGGCCTGCTGTTCAATGGCTGTCACCGCCTTGATGGCGCGCAGGGAGTCGTTGCCGCAGATCCGCATGGTCTGTTCCAGGGCCGGCAGCAGCCGTTCCAGCCGCTGCCACTGCCCGGCGGCGGCGAGCTGCTGGGCGGTTTCGGCGATACAGCCTGCCGTGGCCGCCTGCAGCTCGTCACTGGTTTCCCGGAGAGCGGTGACGATGCGGACCAGGAGGTTGTCCGCGGCCTCTTCCTTATGGTTTTCCAGCAGCCGGACTATGGCCCCGGGGATGGAGGCCGCGACTCCGGGTTCACTCAGCACCTGGAAGCGGCCCTGAAGAATCTGCCTGAGGGCCTCGCGGATCTTCTCCAGGTCCAGGAATATCCCGCCGGCGGCGGCGCCGCTTTTCTCCGCCACCTGCGGCTGTTCGTCCTTGCCGGATGACGGTGTCCCTGCCTCCCTGACCCTGACAGAGCCGATTCCGGCCGATGCCAGCTCCCTGGCCAGCAGGCCGGCCGGTCTGGTCCGGGTGCTGATGTCCCCCAGGATCTGCAGAAAGCGGCGCAGGGTCCTGGCGTCGATCCGGCTGGTGAAGGTCAGTTCCCGCACTTCCAGCCTGGCCAGGAGCCCGGCCAGGCTGCGGATCTGGGGCCGTTCCTGTTCGCGGGCCGGCAGGGGATGGCCGCCGATCAGGATCCTGCTGCCGGCAAGACAGAGGTCGATGGCTGCCGTTTCCCGGTCAAAGGCACTGTGCAGACAGGCCAGGGCCTGCTCGATCTCCCGGTTCACCTCGGGGCTTTCCCCCGCATGGAGACGCATGACGCGCAGGGCGTTGTAGAGGTGCAGGGGAAACTGGAGCGGTTGCACTTCCGAGGGCGGTGTCCGGCTGCTGGCATCAGGGCTCATCTGGGGCCACCTTGAAAGGTACTGTGCCTGTCCGGAGCCCGGAGCGGGGCATTTTTCTGCGTTGCCATATCCTGTGGCGTCCTGTCGGCGGGCAGGGTGATGGGGGAACAATGGTGGGACATGGACGGGACCTGATTGGGAAATGATAATTAACTTCTTAAAAACAGAAGAAAACTTACATTTACCGTAGCATGGATCATGTGCTGCTGTCAAGCGGGAGGGGATGCCTGGCCGCCGGCCGGGGTGATGACACCGTGTCGGAGGAGCAGGGTGATGAGGGTATTGACCGGCAGGCCGATGACATTGCTGCAGGAACCATCGATTTTGCGGACCAGGAAGGCGCCGTTGCCCTGGATGCCATAGGCGCCTGCCTTGTCCATGGGCTCGCCGGTGCGAATGTAGGCGGCCAGGACCTCTGGCGGAAACTCGGCAAAGCTCACCGAGGTGACGGTCACCGTGGTCGTGTGCAGATTGCGCTCCCGGCAGACCAGGCCGAGCCCGGTGATGACCCGGTGCGTCCTGCCCTGCAGCCGGGTGAGCATGGCAAGGGCGTCCTCCGGGGATTCGGGTTTGCCGAGGATGTCGCCGGCCAGGCTGACCACGGTGTCGGCGCTGACCACGAAGGCCCCGGGATGGTGGGGGGCCACGGCATCCGCCTTGGCACGGGCCATGCGGAGCGCGAAGTCCTCTGGTGTCTCCGATGCCAGGGGAGTCTCGTCGACCGCCGCCGGCCGGACAGTGAAGTCAAGACCGAGATCGTCGAGGAAGCGTTGCCGCCGTGGAGAGGCTGAGGCAAGAACAAGGGGGTGGCGGTTGTGGAACAGGGATGGTGGGACCATGGCAGGCCTCCGCTCTGGTGTAACCCCTCACGGGATGGCTAATCATCGGTTTGTCCGACCACAATGGTGTAAGTGCTCTCAGGGGCCGCGGATTCGGAGTCCACGCTTACCTGTGCAGGCGTGCCTGGCCGCAGGTAAGCGACCGCAGGGAGACTCCGATAGCCTACCTGGCAGGCACGACCGTGCAGAGAGGTAAGCGGAGCGCAGCGGAGACTCTGTGCGGTTCCTGTGAGCGCTTACGCTCCGGTAAGAGTTCACCGGTATCGGCAACTATCTTGAAGCTCCTGGACTTATGGGAATTCAGCGATAATGGACCCTGACCAGGAACAGCCCGCAGGCCGGGGCGGTGGGCCCGGCCAGGGTGCGGTTCCGGCCGGCCAGGATGGCGGCAAAGTCGTTGCTGCCGATCCTGCCCCTGCCGGCATCGATAAGGGTCCCGGCCAGGTTCCGGACCATGTGGCGCAGGAAACCGTCACCGGTGAAGGTAAGGGACCAGGAGTCGGGCTGGCCGGAGATGGCTTCGCACCGGGCCTCGCTGAGGGTCCGGACAGCGCCCCGGCCGCCGGTCTGTTCGGGGTCCCGGGAGCCGGTGGCCTCGAAACTGCTGAAATCATGGGTGCCGATGATGAGCCGCAGGCAGCGGCGAACCCGGTCGGCGTCAAAACTGCAGGGGCGGTGCGCCATGTAGAGCCTGGTGGTGGGCAACTGGACCTCGCCGGTGAAGAAATCGTAGCGGTAGGTCTTGCCGAGGGCATCAAAGCGGCTGTGGAATTCCGGCCTTTCCTCCCTGGCCGTCAGTATCCGGATATCGCGCGGCAGGAGGGAGTTGAGGCCCCGCCTGAAGCCCTGCAGCGGGATACTGCTGCTGGTATGGAAGTTGGCCACCATGGCGAGGGCATGCACGCCGGCATCGGTCCGCCCGGCGCCGTACAGGCAGACCTGTTCCCCGGTCATCCGGGTGAGCTGCTCCTCCAGCAGGCCCTGGATGGTGGGGAGTCCGGCCTGCCGCTGCCAGCCCTTGTAGCGGCTGCCGTCAAAGGCGATGACCAGGCAGATGTTCCGTTGCCCGGTTGCGGTGGTCACCGGCGTCTCGGGGTAACCCTTCACAGTCATTCCCCTGGAAATGTCGTGTGCAGGTCCGGCGATGCGCCGGTTCAGGGGAAGAAGGGGGCACCCAGCAGGCCGGTGCTCTCTTCCAGGCCGGTCATGAGGTTCATGTTCTGTACCGCCTGGCCCGAGGCTCCCTTGGCGATGTTGTCGATGGCGGCAAGGACGATGACCCGGCCGGTCCGTTCGTCCACCTGGATACCGATGTCACAGCAGTTGCTGCCCCGGACGTACTGGGTTGCCGGCAGGCTGCCCGCGGGACAGACACGGACAAAGGGCTCGTCCTCATAGGTCGCCTCATAGAGCGACTGCAGCTCGCCGGCGGTGATGTCCGTGGTGAGGGCGGCATACATGGTGCTCAGGATACCGCGGGAGACGGGCAGCAGGTGAGGCGTGAAGGAGATGGTCACCGGACAGTCGGCAAGGGCGGAGAGCTCCTGTTCCATCTCCGGGATGTGGCGATGTGTACCTCCTACCTTGTAGGCCCGGAAACCGTCGGTTACCTCGCAGAAAAGCGTTGCCACACTGGCGCTCCTTCCTGCCCCCGATGTGCCGGATTTGGCATCGATGACCAGGGTCGCCGGATCGATGAGCCGTTCCCTGACGAGCGGGGCAAGGCCAAGGATGACCGATGTGGGATAGCAGCCGGGGTTGGCAACAAGCCGCGCGCCGCAAATCTTCCGCCGGTACAGCTCCGGCAGGCCATAGACCGCCTCTGCCACCAGTTCCGGGCTGGAATGGGCCTGGTACCACTGCTCGTAGACGGAAACATCCCGGATCCTGAAGTCGGCGCTCAGGTCGATCACTTTTTTCCCCTCTGCCAGCAGAACCGGGACGATGTCCATGGCGGTCTTGTGGGGCACGGCAGTAAAGAAGAAGTCGGCCCGGTCGGCCAGCGCATCCGGAGCGAGATTCTCGCAGACGATGTCCACCCGTTTACGCAGGCTGGGAAAGACCTCGGCCAGCGGCATGTCCGCATATCGGCGGGAAGTGGCGACACTGATCTCCACGCCGGGGTGGGCAGAGAGGATCCGGGCGAGCTCGACGCCTGTATATCCCGAGGCACCGACAATTCCGACACGTAACATGGTGTGATCCTTGGTTCGGGTTGCAGGTAACAGTTCAGCAGCACGCCATCTGCACGCGCTCGTGACTGGCCGCATAGCGAACTATAGCGGCCAGTCACGATCACGCACAGCTGACGCACTGCTGAACTGCTACAAAAAGTCGTATTATTCAAGCATGTTGATGTTGCTGCTAGCGGTGAACTGTTGCGGTTGCAGAGAGGAGGTAACGGTTCACCGTTGCCGGCAACTATGTTGGTCTGATGTGCGCTACAAAAAAAGGGAATAACGAACCTCGTCGTTATTCCCTTGCGGCCCGTCGCAGGGACCGGAGTAACCGGACCGGCTGACCGGCAGAAAGCGCCGCATCCGGCAACGGTCGCCCCCGCTCCGGTCAGGTGCCCCGGAGGCGGACGAATGATGGCCTTCTCCGACCCCCTGGCAGAAGCAGGAGGACCGGTGATCCATGGGGCCGGTCAGCGCTTGGAGAACTGGAAACGGGCGCGGGCGCCGCGCTGGCCGTATTTTTTCCGTTCCTTGACCCGGGGATCGCGGGTCAGCAGGCCTGCTTTCTTCAACGGAATGCGGAGGTCCGGGTTCATCTCCTGCAGGGCCTTGGAGATGCCATGCACCAGGGCATCGATCTGGGCGGACTTGCCACCGCCCCTGATGGTCGCCTTGACATCGATCTTGTCCGTGGTCTCGGTGACAGAAAATGGCTTGCTGATCTTCGGCTCAAAGAAGATGTTGCCGAAGTAGTCGTCCAGGGACTGCCTGTTGATGGTCATCTTGCCCGTGCCCGGTGTGATCCAGACTCTGGCGATGGCTGTTTTCCGTTTACCGGTAGCGTAAATTTCCTGCGCCATGGGACGTGTACTCCGTTATCAGATATCCAGGGTTTCAGGCTGCTGTGCCTGGTGGGGATGCTCGGAACCGGCATAGATTTTCAGTTTCTTGAGCTGGGCACGGCCGAGTTTGTTCTTGGGGAGCATTCCCTTGACCGCCATGCGGATGAGCTCTTCGGGTCTGCTGGCCAGCACTTCCTTGGCGGTGCGGGACTTGATGCCACCCATATAGCCGCTGTGGCGGTAATAGACCTTGTCATCCCACTTGTTGCCGGTCAGGTGAACCTTGTCGGCATTGATGACAATGATGAAATCACCGTTGTCCTGGAAATTGCAGAAGGTGGGCTTGTGCTTGCCGCGCAGCCGGCGGGCGATTTCGGTGGCGATACGACCGAGCACCTTGCCGTCGGCGTTGACGACATACCACTTCCGTTCAATCTCATTAACCGGCGTGTAATATGTTTTCATTCCATGCGCCTCAAAAGATGTAGCCGGAAATCAGCCGGCACCGGCACGGGCGGCCGGGAAAGCTGTGCCTGTTTTCATGGTCTGTTCCGGCAGCCGGCCGGCATCGCTGCGGCCCTGCAGGTTAACAAAAAAAGGTTCGAACGGTGTCCGAACCTTGGAACGACTGTGGAGCGGGAAACGAGATTCGAACTCGCGACTTCAACCTTGGCAAGGTTGCACTCTACCACTGAGTTATTCCCGCTCGTTGGGATTGCCTCAAACAGCGGCAGACTATACCAGGAATTTTTTATCCCTGTCAATAAAAAATTCCATGGCAAATACTGAAAAACAGCGGGGCAAAAAGGGACCGTCCCTGTGAAGAACAGTTGCCAACAGACAGCAAGCGGAATAGTATAGACTACCTGACCGTTTTTGTTCCCATGCGCAGAACGCGCCACCAGGTGGAGAGACTTAAGATCCGATGCGGGGCAAAGGATCCGGAAGAGGCGGGCCCGGGGTTTTGGATGAGAGAAGCGACGAGGAGATGATGAGCAACCAGCCAGCGCGCAGGGCGGAGATCGTCCGCAAGACCAGGGAGACCAAGATCGAGCTGATCCTGAATCTCGATGGCGACGGCCAGACCGATATCGTCACCGGGGTGGGGTTCATGGACCACATGCTGACCCTTTTCGGGGTGCATGGTTTTTTTGATCTGACCATCCGGGCGCAGGGTGACACCCAGGTGGATGACCACCATACGGTGGAGGACCTGGGGATCTGTCTCGGCCAGGCCCTGGCCCGGGCCCTTGGTGACCGGAATGGCATCAGCCGCTACGGCCATGCGTACGTCCCCATGGACGAATCGCTGGCCCGGGTCTGTGTCGATATCTCCAACCGGCCCTGGCTGCACTGCCGGGTCGAGATTCCGGATCAGAAGGTTGGGACCTTCGATACCGCCCTGGCCAGGGAATTTCTTCAGGCCCTGGCCCAGCATGGCGGGCTGACGCTGCATGTGGACCTGCTCCACGGCCGCAACAGCCACCACATCATCGAGGCGGTCTTCAAGGCCCTGGCGCGGGCCCTGGCCGTGGCCGTGGCCATCCGCCCCGGACTGGAGGGACATCTTTCGTCCAAGGGAGTCCTGTAGACGGCCACTTCCAGCTTCCCGGATCATAGCCAGGTTCCGGAAAAGTCAGGCAGCCTGCCGGGGCTGCTGCACTGAAAGGAGGAAGAGCGTGAGAAGAGTATTTCGTGGTCCATGGATTCTGGCCGTCTGCCTGCTGCTGTCCCTTGCCGGATGCAGTGCCAAGCAGGAGACGGAGAAACCGCAGGAGCCGGCCGTGGCCGTGACCTGCATCGCTGTCCTGCCGGCGGCGTCGGTGGTCAACTACGACGAGACCATCTCCTTTGCCGAGGCCAGGAAGCTGCAGAAGGGGATCCAGGTGCTGGACCGCCTGCTGCAGGAGCAACTCGCCGGCCGCAAGGATATCCGTTTCGTCAGTGACAGTCAGCTCTACGGCATGGAGGGCACCCTGTCGGAAAATTTTCTCGTCCAGGCCAGGAAGATAGCCCATCGGTTCAGTTGCAACGCGGTGCTGGAGACCACCCTCTGGCGTTACTCGGAACGGGTGGGGGGCAGGTATACCGCCAAGGAACCGGCATCGGTCACCTTCGAGTACCGCCTGGTGGCAACGGACAATGGATCCGTGCTCTGCCAGGGGCGCTACGATGAGGTGCAGAAATCGGTGCTGGAGAATCTCTATAATCTGAGAAAGGCCCGCGAACGGGGCTTCACCTGGGTCACGGCCGAGGAACTGCTGCGAGAGGGGCTGCGCGACAAGTTCGATCAGTGTTCCTATCTCAGGGGAGAATAGATCCCCGGGCGCCGGTTTGAAGAAACAGGTCCTCTCCAGGGAGATCAATCGCCGCATCGGCCAGGCCATGCACGCCTATGCCATGCTGGCTGACGGTGACCGGGTACTGGTGGCCGTGTCCGGCGGGGCCGATTCCATGGCCCTGGCCTGGGTCCTGGCCCACTGGCGGCGCAAGGCGCCCATCGACTATGGCCTGCAGGCAGTGCATGTGGACATGGAGCCCGGACCCGATCGCCCCGGTGCGGCGGCCCGGCAGGTCATCGCCTGCATGGAGCGCATCGGTCTTTCCGTGCGGGTCCTGCCCGTATCCCGCCGGCCGCCGGTGGATCGCGACGGGGAGGATACGAGGGACATCTGTTTCCGCTGCGCCCGCAGCCGGCGCAACCAGCTCTTCGAGTTCGCCCGCCGGCATGGTTTCAACCGGCTGGCGCTGGGCCATCACCGGGACGACATCATCGAGACCTTTTTCCTCAATCTCACCTGTGCCGGCAATATCTCCACCATGCGCCCCTGTCAGCGATTGTTCTCCGGCCGCCTGACCGTGATCCGGCCCTTGAGCTATCTCGGCAAGGAGGAGGTTGAGGTCATCTGCCGCCGGATCGGCCTGGTCCCGGTCCGCACGCCCTGTCCCCTTTCCGGGAAGACCATGCGCAGCGAGGTACACGATATGCTCAGGGAGATATACACCCGCATTCCCGGTGCCAGGCAGCACATCTTTGCCGCCCTGGGCAACGTCAGGACAGAGTATCTTCTCACGCCCGGAGAGTCCCATGCAGACAACCCTTGACTGTCTCGTCTGTTTCATGCGCCAGGCCCTTGCCGCGGCCAGGCTGAGCAGCGAGGACGAAGCGCTGCAGCGCCGGGTGGTGGAAGAGGCGGGCCGGCTCCTGGCCCGGGTGGACTTTGCCCGCACACCGCCGGAGAATGCGGTTCCCCTCTACCGGATGATCGCGGAACTGACCGGCCGGCCGGACCCTTTTGCCGCGCTCAAGCGACAGAGCAATGATTTCGCCCTGGGGCTGCGCGACCAGATCCGCCGCCGGATCGAGGCGGCCGAGGATCCGCTGCTGGCCGCGGTCCGCTTCGCGATCTGTGCCAATATCATCGATTACGCTGCCCAGCACGAGTTCGACGCCGCCCGGACCATGGCCGGCTGCCAGGAGCAGGGCTTTGTCTACGAGGAATACGCGTTGTTCAGCAAGGCGGTGCAGGGAGAGGAGGCAAGGCGGCCGCAGGTGCTCTACCTGGCCGACAACTGCGGTGAGATCGTCTTCGACGGTCTCCTGATCCGGGAGCTGCAGCGGCGTGGCTGCCGGGTGACCCTGGCGGTGCGGGGCGGTGCGATCATCAACGATGCCACGCCGGCCGATGCCGCGTACTGCGGTCTCACCGATATATGCCCTGTCATCGACAACGGCACCGACTGTCCGGGCACGCCCCTTGCCGACTGCAGTCCGGAGTTCCTGGAGCAGTTCCGGGCCGCCGACTGTATCATCAGCAAGGGCATGGGCAACTATGAGACCCTCTCCGACGTGCGGGCACCGATTTTTTTCCTTTTCACTGTCAAGTGCGGCCCCGTGGCCGGCCACGTCCGGCAGGACAAGGGGCTGCCGCCGGAGCTGGTTCAGGGCCGGGGTGAGATGGTCCTGATCCGGCAGGTGTCAGGTGCCAGGTACCAGGTGACAGGGGGCGGGGCTGGGGGATCGTCGTGTTGCGTACAGGGATGAAGATGTATATTTCGAGAATGTCGCACTTGGTGCTGAACCGTTGATGGACGAGCGGACAATCAGAAAGATTCTTGCCGAGCCCCCCCTGGGGGAGGAACTGGCGGTTCATGGCTGGCTGCGGACCATCCGTCATTCGGGCGGGCTCTCCTTTCTCGCCGTAAACGACGGCTCTTCACCGGCCGGTCTGCAGGTGGTCTGCGAGCAGAGCCTGCCCGGCTATGACCACCTGGTGAAGCAGCTTGCCACGGGCTGCGCCCTGCGCTGCCGCGGCACCCTGGTCGAGTCGCCGGCCAGGGGCCAGGATGTGGAGCTGCGGGCCTCGGCCATCGAACTGCTCGGTGGCGCGGATGCGGCCACCTATCCCCTGCAGAAGAAGCGCCACTCCTTCGAGTTCCTCCGGACCATTCCCCACCTGCGGCCACGGACCAATGCCCTGGCCGCGGTGGCGCGGATCCGCAGTTGCCTGAGCTTCGCCATTCATGCCTTCTTCCGGGAGCGTGACTTTATTCATGTCCATACGCCCCTGATCACCACATCCGACTGCGAGGGGGCCGGCGAGATGTTCACGGTCACGGCCCTGGAGCCGGAACAGCTGGGCGGGAAGAATCCCTTTGCCGCCGACTTTTTCGGCCGCCGGGCCGGCCTGACGGTGAGCGGTCAGCTCCAGGCCGAGATCTATGCCCTGGCCCTGGGACGGGTCTACACCTTCGGTCCCACCTTCCGGGCCGAGAATTCCAATACCAGCCGTCATCTGGCCGAGTTCTGGATGGTGGAGCCGGAGATGGCCTTCTGCGACCTCGCCTGTGATATGGCCGTGGCCGAGGACCTGCTCCGGACCCTGGTCGGGAGGGTGCTCGACGAGTGCGGCGACGATATCGATCTCTTTGACCGTTTCATCGACCGGGGACTCCGGCAGAGACTGGAGGCGGTCCGCGTCACCCCCTTTGCCCGGATCAGCTACAGCGAGGCGGTGCAGACCCTGGAGGGGTCCGGCCGGTCGTTTCAATTCCCGGTCTCCTGGGGCATGGACCTGCAGGCCGAGCACGAGCGGTTTCTCTGTGAGGAGGTGGCAGGCGGACCGCTGATCGTCACCGATTACCCGCGGCAGATAAAGCCCTTCTACATGCGGCAGAACGATGACGGCCGCACGGTGGCGGCCATGGACATCCTGGTGCCGGGAGTGGGCGAGCTGGTGGGGGGCAGCCAGCGGGAGGAGCGCTACGACCTGCTGCGGACGCGGATGGAGGAGGCAGGGCTCGACCTGGATGCCTACTCGTGGTACCTGGACCTGCGGCGCTACGGCTCGGCTCCACATGCCGGGTTCGGCCTGGGTTTCGAGCGGCTGGTCCAGTTCGTCACCGGCATGGCCAATATCCGCGACGTGATTCCCTTTCCCCGCACCCCGGGCAGCGCCCCATGCTGAGCGGCCTTCCCCGACAGCAGGCGTACTCCCTCACGGGATGCCCAACCCCGGTTCTCCCGGGCACAATGATGTGAACGCTTACCAGCAGGAGGCAGGATCATCGCCGCGGTAACAGGAAACAGGGCAGGGCTCAAGACCCGGCAATTGCGGGCCCTCGAGCGTCTGGGCAGGAGAAAGGTCGATCCGGATGAGATCATCGGCCGGGACCTGGCCCGCGGCCTGGCCGCCATCTCCACGGAACTCAATCGCCAGGTCGGGCTTCTGATCCACCGTTCCGGCCGGGTCGAGACGGTGATCGTCGGCGATTATGACCGGATTGTCATCCCTGCCCTGGCCGGGGTCCGGACCGCCGGCGGCAGACTGCGGGGCCTGCGCTGTGTCCATACCGTTCTCGGCACCGCAGGGCTCAACGACGAGGACATCATGGACCTGGCCTGTCTGCGCCTGGATCTGATGAGTGTGCTCACCATCCGTGACGGCCTGCCGGATCAGCTCCACAGCGCCCACCTGGTGCCGGGCGGCAGGGGCGGCCGGGACTGGGCCGAGCTGGAGCCGGTGCACCCGGCAACGCAGCAGCAGTCCTGCATCGCCCTGATCGAGGCCCTGGAGGAGGAGTTCAGCCGCAGCCGTCCCATCCGCGATGTCGACATGGGCCAGGACCGGGCCATTCTCATCGGCGTGACCACCGGCTCCAGGGATGCGGCCGAGGAATCGATGCGGGAGCTGGTGGAGCTGGCCCGCTCGGCCGGGGTCCGTGTCCTTGCCCGGGTGATCCAGCGTCGCCGCCGCATCCATCCCCGCTTCATTCTCGGTCGGGGCAAGCTGATGGAGATCGTGATCATGAGCCTGCGCCTGGGCGCCAACCTGCTCCTCTTCGACCGGGAGCTGAGCCCATCCCAGGTCCGCTCGGTCACCGACCATACCGACCTGCGGGTCATTGACCGCACTCAGCTCATCCTGGACATCTTTGCCGGCCGGGCCCGCTCGCGCGAGGGCAAGCTGCAGATCGAGATGGCGCAGCTCCGGTACATGCTGCCCATGCTCTCCACCCGTGATGACGCCCTGTCGCGCCTCACCGGCGGTATCGGGGCCCGGGGGCCGGGCGAAACACGGCTGGAGATCGACCGTCGCCGGATCAATGACCGGATCAACCGGCTTGCCGCCGAACTGAAACGGGTGGGCCGCCAGCGCTACCACCGGCGGAGCCGGCGGCGCAAGCGGGACGTGCCCGTGGTCTCCCTGGTGGGGTACACCAATGCCGGCAAGTCCACCCTGCTCAACACCCTGACCCGAAGCGATATTCAGGCCGAGGACCTGCTGTTCGCCACCCTGGATCCCACCAGCCGCAGGCTCCGCTTTCCCCGCGACATGGAGGTGATCGTCACCGACACGGTGGGATTTATCCGCAATCTGCCCGCCGAGCTGCTCAAGGCCTTTGAATCGACCCTGGAGGAGCTGTTCGAGGCCGACCTGCTGCTCCATGTCATCGATATCTCCAACCCGGCCTGGCAGGGGCAGGCGGAGGTGGTGGATAACCTGCTCCGGGAGCTGGGACTTGCCCGGATACCACGTCTTGCGGTCTACAACAAGCTGGATCTGGCGGGAGAGGAGATGCGGCAGCGGCTGGCGCACATGGACGGGGTCGGGATCAGTGCCGTGGATGCCACGACTCTGGCGCCGCTCCTGGAGCGGGTGGAGGAGATGCTGCGACGGCAACTGTGAGAGTTCGCCGTGACCTGCAACCACCTGAAAATACAGGTGCTTTTGGTGCAAGATCAGCAGTGGGTGAGCTGTGCGTGATCGCGGCTGGCCGGCTATAGTCCGCTCACGGGAGAACCAGCCATCGGTTTTTTTGACCACAATGCTGTAAGCGCCCTCAGGGGCCGCAGATTTGTGCAGGCGTGCCTGACCGCTATGGCCTGACCCATGCGGACAGACACGCCCGTGCAAAGAGGTAAGCGAAGACTCCGTGCGGTGCCTGTGAGCGCTTACGTCGGAGGCTGCTCAGGGCTTGAGATAGAAGCCCAGGGCCTTTTCGATGTGCTGCTGGTTGATGAACTGGCAGCCGATGTAGCCCTTTTCCACCAGGCGGACCACGGCATCTTTCTTGAGCAGGGTGCGTTTTCTGTCGTCCAGGCGGAATTCGATCTCCAGTTTCTGGCCCGGCCGC
>JALSNC010000164.1 GCA_026987195.1 Desulfobulbaceae bacterium
TAGAACACCTCGGTACCCTGCGAGAAATGGAGAAAGATGTTGTTGAGTTCCATGGGGATGAAGGGAAAGAGTTTCTTCAGGTTGACGATCCGGTTTTTCGAGAGCAGGGAATAATCGCCGGGTCCGATGGTGTCAAGCACCCGCCGGCCAAGGGCCGGATCGGCCGCGATGTCCCGCGGATAGAAGTTGCCGCGCACGGTGAGGTACATGAGGATGTTGCCCAGCTCGTAGAGATCCAGGGCAAAGGGGCGCTCCGGCAGGTAGAAGTCATAGTCGAAGTCGATCCAGCGGTAGAGGCCGCTGCCCCGTTCCACCAGGATGTGGTCACGCCGGATGTCACCGTGGCGGAAACCGTGGCTGTGGAGGAAACTGATCGCCTGCAGGCATTCCAGGAACTGGCTGAGGATGGGGGGCAGCTCGTGGTGGAAGTATTCCTCCAGGGGCGCGCCGCTGCGGTGGATGAACTTGTCCAGCCGGGAGCCGTTGATGATGTCCAGGATCCGCACCAGGTTGCCGGCCCCGTCCAGGGCCGCCTCGCCCTGCATGAAATGGGGATGTCCCCGCACCAGCTCCAGGACCCGGGCCTCCTTTTCCGGGTGGCGGTAGCAGGGGATGGTGAAGGGCCCGAGGGTGATGTCAAAGGTCTCGTGGAAGACCAGTTTGAGGATCTTTTTCTCGCCCGTGGCCAGTTCCTCCACCTTGGGCACCCACGGCTTGATCTGTTCGTCCACCCCGAACCGCCCTTCCTTGGTATAGGCCACCACCAGGAAGTAGCGTTCGTCCACCACGATGACATCGCCGTAGTCGATGGCAGTGAAGTCGGTGGTGTCGGTGAAGACCCGCGAGCGCCGGCGCATGCTCCGGGTCACGCGGTGTTCCCTGAGACGTTCGGCGATCCCGGGCGGCAGGCTGTCTGCCGTCGTGTACTCCGCCATCAGCCCACGACCCAGATGGCGACATCCCTGCCGTGGTGGAGCAGGGCATTGGAGATGGAGCCGAAGAGGAACTCCTCGGCCTTGGACACGCCCCGCTTGCCCACGACGATGGTGCCGTAGCGTCCCTCCTCCTGGACCGCGAGGATGGTCTGGCTGATGGTCCTGTGCTCGGCCATCCGGCATTCCGTGGTGATGGTCTGCTCCGTGATCCCGGCCTCCTGCAGGGTCAGCACGGCATCGGCAAAGATGTCCCCGCCTTCCCTGTCTTTCTCCTCCACATAGTCGTCCAGCGACCGGCCGCTTGAATAGTAGCCAGGTGGCGGTTCCGGATAGATATGCAGCAGGTGGATCCTCGCCTCCTCCAGCCGGCCGATGATGTTGGCGGCATAGCGGATCGCTTTCCGTGAGGTCGGGGTGTTGTCAACCGCGATCAGGATTCGTTTCCAGTCATTCATCAGCAGTCTCTCCCGGACAGGATGGGATCACGCGGCAATGGCCGTCTCTTTTCGTTCGATGAGCCGCACCAGCTCGACCATGGTCTGGTGGGTGGGGACGGAGATCCCGGCCCTCGTGCCGAAGCGGACCAGGGCGCCGCACTGGGCGTCGATCTCGGTCCGCTGGCCCGCCAGGATGTCCTGGAGCATGGAGGAGATGTTGTCCGACGTGGTCCGGCAGGCGGTGAAGAGCAGCTCGTAGAGGTCGGGGAAGACCAGGTCCACGGCATGGGCCTCGGCAACCGTGCGGCCCTCGTCGATGAGCCGTTTCATCAGGGTGATGGATTCCATGGATTCGATGAGCTGGCCGTTCTTGACCCGCAGGATGGAGGAGAGACTGTTGATGGCCGAGTAGACGATCACCTTGCACCAGAGGCGGCCCATGAACCGGTGCACCGGGGTGCAGGAGAGTCCGCAGCGGTTGAAGATGTCGCAGATGTTCCGCAGCCGGTCCGTGATCCGGCTGTCGAGTTCACCCAGGTAGGTCTTGCCGGTGCCGCCGTGGCGCACGATTCCGGGGCCAAGAGCCGTGGCGGCCATGAAGGTGAACCCGCCGATGATGGCCCGCCGGTCCACCACCCGTTCCATCTGCTCGATGTTGCCGAGCCCGGTCTGCAGGGTGATGACCGGACTCTCCTCGCTGACCAGGTGGCTGGCCGCACGGATGGCGGTGAGGGTGTCAAAGGATTTCACCGCCAGCAGGACCAGGTCGCACTCCCGTATCTCGTCCGCATGGGCAACTGCCCGTGCCGGCACCCGGACCACGGCATCGGGGTCTGTGGCGTCCTGCTCCATGAAGCCGACCCCGGCGCCGTTGATGGCCTCCACCACCTCGGTTCGCGGCTCGACAAAGGTGATGTCGTGGTCGCACCTGCGCAGGTAGACCCCCAGTAACCTGCCGATGGCACCGGCACCCAGGATGACGATGTGCATGCTGGCCTCCCTCTTCCGGGTCAGATGGTTATGGCCGGTGAACTCCCCGGCCTCCTTCCTGAATTCCTAATCGTACTGACGTATTTGTCAACCGGAATCATCCCTGGCCTTGGCAGAAAATCAGGGCCAGGTGCCAGGTGCCAGGTGTCAGGTGGCAGTGGGCAGGAGGTGTTGTTTTTTTGAAGTATGTATTTGACCTGGCCGCGGACCGCACCATACAATGCA
>JALSNC010000165.1 GCA_026987195.1 Desulfobulbaceae bacterium
AGGTGGACCTGGACAACCTGATGCGGGCCAAGGGGGCCATGTACGCCGGCTACCAGACCCTGCTCCAGTCGGTGGGGCTCACCTTTGCCGATCTCGACCGGGTGATCCTGGCCGGAAACTTCGGCGCCTACATCGATCTCGAGCGGGCCATCTGCATCGGCCTGCTGCCCGACGTGGACCGGGACCGGTTCTATTACCTGGGCAACGCCTCCATGCTCGGCTGCCAGATCAGCATCACCGATGTGGGCCGCTTCCGCGAGCGGGTGACGGTCCGGCAGCTGATGACCAATATGGAACTGTCGGACAATCCGGAGTTCATGAGCTATTACATGGCCTCCCTCTTCCTGCCCCACACGGATATGAGTCTCTTCCCGTCGGTGCGCGAGAAACTGGCGGCTGCCTCCTGACCGGATCGTTGCCATGGATTGTTCCGCCACGGATCATAAAGTATGAACGGGCCTGCGGCCGGAACCGGGCCCAGGAAATCGACCCTGCTCCTGGTGCTCGTCATCCTCTGCCTGCTCAATGCGGCCCTGTTCCTGCGGGCGGCGGTCAACTCGTTTTTCACCGCCGACGATATCGGGCCGGAGTATACCGCGGTCATGGCCACGGTCACCGCCCTGCAGCCGGAGGGATCGGGCCGGGACGGGCAGGGCCCGGCCATGGAGGTGCCGGTCCTGACCTTTGATTACCGGGGCCAGTTGCTCACCAGGCCGGCCCCCGGCCTTCGCTTCAGCCACGGGCAGGACCAGGCGCCTGGCCAGGGCCGGCTCCGGGTCGGCGAGCGGATCCGGGTCCTGGTCCACGACTATACCGGTGAGATCGCCATGGTGCCGGCCATGCGCCGGCGGGCCCGCGGCGTTTCAGAGGCCCTGGTCAGCGGCCTGTCCCTGGTCCTGGCATGGGGGCTCTGTCGTCTTCGGACCTGGCTCTGGAAACGTAACCCCTCACGGGATGGCTAATCATCGGTTTGTCCGACCATAATGGTGTAAGCGCTCTCAGGGACCGCAGATTTGTGCGGTCGTGCCTGGCCGCTATAGCCTACCTATGCGGGCAGGCACGACCGTGCATAGATGCGGTTCCTGTGAGCGCTTACCTGGAAACGACAACTGGAGCGAACTCCATGAGATGGTTGAAGTCCGGTCCCGCCTGGTTCCTGGCGGCGATCCTGTACGTTCCTGCCGCAGTGGCGGCAGGTGGAGACCGCTTTGTGCAGAAGGTCCGCCTTGCCAGCGGTTCCTTCCTGGCCGTGGCCGAGGGAGAGTTTGAGCCCCGTTCCACGGGGAGCTATACCCTGCGACTCTATTCCGGGGCCATGCCGGCATATCCTTTTGACGACTTTGTCTGCGGCCTGGTCAGGCCCAGGGACGGGGCCATCGAACGGCTGCAGCAGGCGGATGTCACCGGTGATCACGTCCCCGATCTGCTGGTTGTCATCCGCAGCGCCGGCACGGGTGGTTATCTTGCCGCCGACGCCTGGAGTGTCAGCGCCACGACCCTGTCCCTGGTCGCCCATGTGGAGGGCCTGGACGGGGGCGCGGACCCGCTGTCCGCTCTGCGTAACGCCTTGCTGTCCCGGAACCATAGGGTGCACTGCGGCCGCTAGCGGGCACGGTCCGGCCGCACCTGCTAATTTGTGGATTGACATCTGTCCTAAAACACGATAAATTACGTAGTTTCAGGAAACCAAGATGGTCAGGATCCGAGAGGGGATCCCGACCACTCCAACCATGAAGATCATGCTGTCCCCGGGCACTGCGGGCAGCGATTTTCAAAAGAGCGACCATGCCCGCGCAGGCGGGCAACACCCCATGAAAATCAGGCGGAAGCCGTAATCGTCAACCGCAGAGCAGTGCAGCGAGATTGAGCTGAGGCACGACGGGGTGCATCGGGCAGGTCTCCCTGTCACCGGCAACCTGCCCGCTCTCTTTCAGGCCGCCGAGGGCGGCACGAGAGCTCCCGGTTTCTGTCCTTGAGGTTTCTGGTTTCTGATTTTCGACAATAACGTTTCAACAAAGGAGAAAACAGATGGCAATGACGGTTAAGGCGATCGCCGAGAGCATCAATATCATGGGCAACAGGAGCGGCGCGGCAATGCGGGAGCGCAATCCGGGGCCGATCCAGGAAATGGCCAGGGAAGAGACCGCCGCCGGGGCAGCATATCTTGATCTCAATATCGGGCCGGCCCGGAAGGACGGTACCGAGCTCATGCCATGGGTCGTCGAGACTGTTCAGGCCGCCGTCGACACCCCCCTCTGCCTCGATACCACCAATACCGATGCCATGGCCGCCGGTTTCAAGGTGGTCAAGAACAAGAACCAGACGATCATGAACTCCATCTCGGCCCAGCCCGAGCGCATGGAGGCGTTGATTCCCGTGGCCGCTGAGACCGGATGCGATGTCATCGCCCTGCTGTGGGGACCCGACGGCATGCCCCGGGACTCCGCCGAACGTGCCGCCATGGCCGTTGACCTGATGATGGCCCTGAACGAGGCAGGCATTCCCAACGAAAAGATCCTCTTTGATCCCATCGGCACCCCCATCACTCTGGGAGCCGAGCAGATCAACGCCGGTCTCGAGTTCATGATGATGCTGCCCGATATCGCTCCGGGTTCCGGCTCCACCGTCGGTCTGTCCAATGTCTCCAATGGTGTTGCCGACCATCTGCGCAAGTACCTGGACCGGACCTACCTGATCATGCTGATGAAGTATGGCATCACCACCGCCATTGTCAATTCGTACGATGCCGAGCTGATGGCCATCTGCCGCGGTGAACGGCAGGATCTGGTCGATCTGGTCCACGGCATGATGGACGGCAACGATCCCGATCCGTCAACCCTGGAGGGAACCGCTCTTGAGCATTACAAGACCTATAAGGCCCTGTCCGGTCAGACCGTTTTTTCCGAGTCCTGGCTGGAGCTGTAACTTCCCGGCCAGGTGGAGTCGTCCGGGACCGGCAACGGTCCCGGCAATGGCGGTCACCCCCGGCCCTGACCCCTGGCAACGGTGCGGGGATCATGGCTGATACCTCGGGACACCATATCGTCTACGGGGTACTCCGGGACTACCTGACCGGCGAGGAGCTGCCCGACACCGATGATGAACGGGTCCGGCAGCGGCTGGCCCGGATGATGGTGGAGGAGAAGGGCTATGCCCGGGACGAGCTTGAGCCGCGCCTGTGCATCGAGACCACCTTCAACCATATCTTTGTCAGGTCGGTCATCGACCTGACGGTGCGGGTTGAAGGCAGGCGGCTGTTCATCCTGCGCTACGGTCCGGGTTCCCTGGTGACCCGCGAAAAGCCGGCCATGGCCGCTGCCCGTATCCTGGATCCTGACTACCGCATCCCCCTGGCCGTGGTCACCAACGGCCGGGACGCGGAGCTGCTGGAGACCGACAGCGGCAGGGTGCTGGCCACAGGCATGGATGGAATTCCCGATCGTGTCCGCGCCGGCGAGTTGCGGGCAGAGTACGCCTTTGAACCCTTGACCGACCCGGGGGAGCGGGAGAGGGCCCTGCGCATTCTCAACGCCTTTGACCTCGAGATCTGCTGCCGGGACGACTCCTGCCGGATAAACCGTCATGCCTCGTAAGTGCTTACAGCATTGTGGTCGAAAAACCGGTGGTTGGTTATCCCGTGAGGGGGTACCATGCCTCTTGAGGCACAAGAGGCCCTGAACTTCTACCAAAGGTATTGGTATTTGTTATTTCCAGGTGGTTGCTGGTAACGGTGAACTCTTACTGAAAATCAGGAGGATACCACCATCCCGCTGCCGCGGGCAGTCAACTTTCTGTCTCCTGGGCCCCGGCACCCGGCACCTGGCACCTGGCACCTGACCCCTGGCCCCTGGTAGCGTGCGCAGATGGCGTGCTGCCGGACCTTTCCCCTTATTTTAACGAGACGTCCGTCCGGGCGTCTGTCGAGAAGTGATCATGGAACACCCGAACAACTGGAGTAAATCGAGCTGGCAGAAGTATCCGGCGCTGCAGCAGCCGAACTGGCCGGATGAAGAGAAATACAACCAGGTGCTGCAGACCATTGCCAAACTGCCGCCGCTGGTGTTTGCCGGCGAGATCCGGGACCTGAAGTCGCAGCTTGCAAAGGCTGTGCGCGGCGAGGCCTTCCTGCTCCAGGGGGGCGACTGCTCCGAGGAGTTCTCCCGCTGCACGGCACCCAATATCCGCGAGACCCTCAAGGTGCTGCTGCAGATGGCGGTGATCCTGACCTATGCCGGCGGCAAGCCGGTGGTCAAGGTGGGCCGCATCGCTGGCCAGTATGCCAAGCCCAGGTCCAGTGATACCGAGATCGTCAACGGCGAGGAGATCCCCAGTTACCGTGGCGACATGGCCAACTCGGTGGAGCCGGATGCCGAGGCCAGGATTCCGGATCCGGGCCGGATGCTGCAGGGATACAACATGGCGGCCGCCACCCTCAACCTCCTGCGCGCCTTTACCCGTGGCGGCTTCGGCTCCCTGCACCGGGTGCAGGCCTGGAACCAGGAGTTTGTCCGCCAGTCGCCCATGGGCCGTTCCTACGAGCGCCTTGCCAAGCAGATCAACCAGGCGCTGCGTTTCATGGAGACCATCGGTATTTCCACTGATACGCCGCAACTGAAGCAGGTTCAGTTCTTCACCTCGCACGAGGCCCTGTTCCTCGGCTACGAGGAGGCCCTGACCCGCGAGGACTCCGTGGACGGCGGCTGGTACGACTGTTCGGCCCACATGCTCTGGATCGGTGACCGGACCCGCCAGATCGACGGCGCCCATATCGAGTTTCTCCGCGGCGTGCTCAATCCCCTGGGGATGAAGGTCGGCCCCAGGCACGACATCGACGAGATCCTCGCCATCATCGAAAAACTCAATCCCGCCAACGAGGAGGGCCGCATCACCCTGATCACCCGTTTCGGGGCCAGGGATATCGAAAAGTATCTGCCGCCCCTGCTGCGGGCCGTCAAGCGGGCCGGCCTCAACGTGCTCTGGAGCTGCGATCCCATGCACGCCAACACCTTCAGCGCTGCAAGCGGTCACAAGACCAGGGATTTCGAGAATATCCTCTCCGAGCTGCGCTGTTTCTTCGAACTCCACTGGTCCGAGGGGACTGTTCCCGGCGGTGTCCACTTCGAGCTGACCGGCGACAATGTCACCGAGTGCATCGGCGGGGCCAGGAAACTCTCCGACGAGCAGCTTTCCCGGAATTATCAGACCACCTGCGATCCGCGCCTCAACGCGGAACAGTCCCTGGAGATGGCCTTCCAGATCGCGGAGATGATCCGTACCTGATCCTCTTCGACCTGACCAGCCTTTCCGGTCCCGCCGGCCCGCCTCTTCTCCGGCGGGGAGGCGGGACCCTGTTTTTTCAAAAGTGTCGGCCTTTTCAGGTGGTTGCCGATAGCGGTGAACTATTACTTTCCATTGCCGGCTGTTTGGTCCTTGATTAAAGCATGTGAGATGCTATGATCTTTACATGAACATGGTCCACAGCAGTCCGGTCAGGATCCTGACCCTCATCACCTTTGCCCTTGTCTTCCTTCTGGTGGTCAAGATCCTGGCGGAATACCGGCATATCGGCGCCCTGGAGCACTCGGTCCAGCTCGAGGACTCGCGGGTGATCCGCCAGCTCATCACCGCCTACCAGAAGACCTATCTCGATATCTTCATCCACCAGAATATCACCCCCGACGAGCAGACCCTGGAGTTTCTGCCCCTGGTGGCGGTCAAGAATATCTCGAAGAATCTGGCCGGCATGACAGGGGAGCAGATCAGGGTTCGCATGGTCAGCGAACGGCCGCGCGATCCGGACAATGCCGCCGATCCCCTGGAGCGGCGCGCCATCGAGTATTTCCGCCACCACCCGCAGGCCGCCGAGTTCAACGAGATCGGGAAAGAGAACGGCAGGGAGGTCTTTTTTCATGCCTCGCCCCTGCGCATCACTGCCAGTTGTCTCCCCTGCCACGCCAGCAGGAAGGAGGCGCCCGAGATCATTGCCAGGGATTATGACCAAGGCTTTGATTACAGGCTGGGCGACCTGTACGGGATCCTCAGCATCAGGCTCTCCCACGACAGGCTCAGCAGCAGGGGCTTTTCCGCCTTTTTCCTCAAGGCGGCAGGCTCGACCCTGCTCCTGGGGCTCCTGTTCCTCGGCGGCGCTCTGTTCCTGCTGCGGCGCATCCGCAGGGACGAGGAGAATTACACCCGGGAGCTGCAGCAGGTGGTGCACAGCAGGACCGCCTCACTCAGGGAAAAGGTCAAGCTCCTTGACGAATACAAGAAGGTCCTCGACGAGTCCGCCATTGTCTCCAAGAGCGATCTGGACGGCAACATCACCTATGTCAACGATCGTCTCTGCCGGATGACCGGGTACAGCCGCAAGGAACTGATCGGCCGGCCTCACTCAATCCTCAGGCATCCCGATGTCAGCCCGGAGCTGTTTGCCGACATGTGGCGGACCATTGCCGGCGGCAGGGTCTGGAAGGGCGTCTTTCCCAGCCGCTGCAAGGATGGCTCTACCCGCTGGAACGCCACCACTATCTGCCCCATTTTCGACCACTCGGGCACCATTATCGAGTACATCGCGGCCCGTTACGATGTCACCGAGCTCATCGAAAAACGGCAGCAGCTGCAGCAACTGCTCACCACCGATACCCTCACCGGCCTGCCCAACCGCTACCAGCTTCTCCAGGATCTCGGCCGCCTGGAGCGGGCGTCCCTGCTGATGGTCGATATCCATAATTTCGGCGAGATCAACGATTTCTACGGTATCGACACCGGCGACCTGGTGATTCGTGAACTGGCCCGGCTGGTGGAGGGGCTGTGCCGGAGCGACCATATGACCCTGTACCGTCTCCACGGCGATCAACTGGCCATTCTCTATCAGGGGCCATGGAGTGCCGGCGAGCTGGAGGAATTCAGCAATGAACTCCTGGAAGTGGTGGCGAGAAAACCCTTCCTGGTCAACGGCAACGAGATCATCGTCCAGGTGACCTGCGGGGTCTCCTATCAGCAGGAAAACCCGCTCATCGAGGCGGATCTGGCTCTGAAACAGGCCAAGCGGCGGGGACGTCTCGTTCAGGTCATCGTGGAGAGCGGGGATATCAGGAAGGTGCTGGAGAAGAATCACGAATGGCTGCGGCGGCTGCGTGACGCCCTGGACGAGGACCGCATCGTTCCCTATTATCAGCCGATCATCGAGGCGGCCAGTGGCAGGATAGCGAAGTACGAGTGTCTGGTCAGGCTCATCGAGCCCGACGGTACCGTGGTGCCGCCCATGGATTTCCTGCCCGTTGCCCGCAAGGCCAGGATCTACCCCCGCATCACCCGCGCGGTTATCGACCATGCGGTGGAGGTCTTTGCCGACAGGTCCTGCGACTTTTCCATCAACCTGGTCGGCGAGGATATCATGGACCTGGGGCTGGTGGAGTACATGCACGAGAAACTGCTGCACACGCCCATGGCCGGCCGGGTGATTTTCGAGATCCTGGAGACCGAGGGAATGGAGAACTTCAATCGTATCCAGGAGTTCATCAGGGAGGTCAAACGGTTTGGCTGCCGCATCGCCATCGATGATTTCGGGGCCGGCTATTCCAATTTCGAGCGGCTGCTGACCCTGCAGGCCGATTATCTCAAGATCGACGGCTCCATTATCCGTATGATCTGCGAGGACGAGGTTTCGGCCACCATTGCCCGTACCATCGTCACCGTGGCCGGCAAGATCGGCATCCGCACCGTGGCCGAGTATGTCTTCGACGAGAAGACCGCCCGCCTGGCCAGGGAGATCGGCATCGACTACCTGCAGGGATACCACATGGGCAGGCCACAGCCGCGTCACAGGCTGCCGTAGGCCGCGCGGGCAGCGACCGTGTCAGGTGGGGGGAGAGAGCCGGTGCCGCCCCCATGGGAGCGGTGGCTCAGCCGGTGGCTGTTCTGAATATCTCCTGCACGCGCCGGCTGTCGGTCGCCTGCAGGAGACGGTTCCTGGTGGCGCTGTCCTTGAGGAGCCGGCTGACCCTGGCCAGGGTCTGCAGGTACTCGTCGGCCAGGTTCACCGGGGCGAGGATGAGGACAAAGAGGTGGACCGGCCGCTTGTCCACCGCGTCGAAGAAGACCCCCTTTCTGCTGCGACCGAAACCCAGCAGCATCTCCTCCAGGCCCGGGACCTTGCCGTGCGGAATGGCAACCCCGTTGCCCACGCCGGTGGAACCGACCTGTTCCCGTTCCCGCAGGATTCTGTCGAGCTGGCCCTGCTCCACCCGGCCGCACCGGTGGCTGACCAGGGCGGCCAGTTCCCGCAGCACTCCTTCCTTGTCCGTGGCCGTAAGCTGCAGGCTGATACAGGATTCATCGATATTCAGCATGACGGCCCCTAGCTGCGCCGGGCCTTGCGCCGGTGTTTCATGGGCAGGATCTTCAGTTGATCCCGGTATTTGGCGACAGTCCGCCGCGCCACCTTGATCTTCTCCCTGGCCAGCAGTTCGGAGATCTTGTTGTCACTGAGCGGCTTGGCCGGGTCCTCGGCGGCGATGAGCTGGCGGATCCGGTTCTTGATGGCCTCCGCGGCCACGGTCTCTCCGTCCGTGGTCGCCACCGCGGTACTGAAGAAGTATTTGAGCTCATAGATGCCCTGCGGCGTATGGACATACTTGTTGGAGGTCACCCGGCTGACCGTGGATTCGTGCATGCCGATGTCCTCGGCCACGTCACGCAGGATGAGCGGCCTGAGGTAGCCGGGACCTTTTTCGAAGAAGTCGCGCTGGAATTTGAGGATGCTCTCCATGACCTTGTAGATGGTCCGCTGCCGCTGCTGGATCGACTTGATGAACCACTCGGCATTCCGCTTGTTCTCGCGCAGGTAGGAGCGCGACTCGCTGGAGAGGCCGTTTCTCTTCTCGTTGAGAATCTTTTCGTATTCCGTAGAGATCTGCAGTCGGGGCAGGCCGTTTTCATTGAGCTGGATGACGAAATCGTCGTCGACCTTGTAGACGTAGACATCGGGGGAGACGTAGTTGGTCTGCTCGTTGCTGAACTCGTTGCCGGGAAAGGGCTTGAGGCGGGAGATGATCTCCACTGCCTCGTTGACCTTGCGCATGGGCGCCTTGGTCTTTCTGGCGATCTGCGCATAGTTGCGGGTCTCCAGAAGATTCATGTGCTCGTCGACAATGCGGTAGGCAAGCGATTCCTCCAGCTCCTCGTGCTCGAGCTGCAACAGCAGGGATTCGCGGATATCGCGGGCCGCCACCCCGGGCGGATCCAGGCTCTGGACCAGGCGCAGGGCGGCTTCCGCCGTCTCGCGTGAGCAGTTGCCATACTCGCAGATATCCTCGATGTCGCATTCGAGAAAGCCGTGGCCGTCGAGGTTGCCGATGATGAAGTGGGTCAGCCTGGTGTCTTCCTCGGTAAGATCGAGATGGGTGAGCTGCCACTGCAGGTGCGCGGCAAGTCCGGGTTTGCTGGAGATGAAGTCGAACTGGGACGGTGCATCGGCGGGAGGGGTCTCGCGGGCAAAGGAGAAGTCGGAGTCGAAATTGTTGGCATAATCCTCCCAGTTGACCTCGGCCACCTTGGCGGGATCGTCCCCGGCCACCGGCGCGGTGACGGGCAGCTCGGTGCTGTCGGTCGTTTCAGGGGCTGAAAGCGATTCCGGATTGGCCGGTGGTTCGACGGGCTCCGGTGCTTCCTCGAGCATGGGATTCTGCTCGATTTCGGCCTGCAGGGCATCGGTCAGTTCGAGACGGCCCAGTTGCAGCAGCTTGATGGCCTGGCGCAGCTGTGGCGTCATGACCAGTTTCTGTGCCAGTTTCAGGCGTTGTGACAGTTCAAGCATGTGTCGGGCTGGGGCTGAATTGGCTGTTCATCCTGCGATTGTCGCGGTCCGGGCCATTGTTACATGTGAAAATTATCGCCCAGGTACATCTTTCGGGCCACCTCGCTCTCGATGATGTCGTCGGCCACGCCGCTGGTCAGGATCTGGCCGTCGTTCATGATGTAGGCAAAATCGCAGACCTGCAGGGTCTCGCGGACATTGTGGTCCGAGATCAGAACGCCGATACCCTTCTCCTTCAGGTCGCGGATGATCTGCTGCAGGTCGGCCACTGACAGCGGATCGACGCCGGCAAAGGGCTCGTCCAGGAGAATGAACCGCGGCCTGGTGGCCAGCGCCCGCATGATCTCCACCCGGCGCCGTTCACCGCCGGACAGGGCATGGCCCTTGTTGGCGGCCAGGTACTCGATCTTGAGCTCGGCCATCAGCTCCCGGATACGGTTGCTGATCTCGTTTCTGGTCAGTCCCAGGGGTTCCAGGACGATGCGCACATTCTCCTCCACGGTCAGCTTCTTGAAGACCGACGGCTCCTGGGCAAGATAGGTGATGCCGCGCCAGGCCCGTTTGTGGATGGGCAGGGTGGTGATATCCTGTCCGTCCAGGCGGATGGCCCCTTCGGTGGGCCGGATAAAGCCGACAATGGAGTAGAAGGTGGTGGTCTTGCCGGCGCCGTTGGGCCCCAGCAGGCCGACCACCGACGCGCTGCGCACCTGGAGGCTGACCCGGTCCACCACCCGGCGGTTCCGGTACTCCTTGACCAGGCCCATGGTCTCCAGCAGTGATTCCGGGGCCATCAGTTACCGGCGTCCGCTTCCGGATGGATGACCGCCTTCACCCGGCCGGAACTGGTCGTGTCTTTTTCGACGATGGACCGGCCCTCGTCAAGATAGTAGGTGATAGTCTTGCCGGAGACCATGTTCTGGCCCTGCCAGGCCTTGGCGTCGCCGCTGAGGATCACCTTGCGGTCCTTGGCGTAGTAGTCCATCCGTTCCCCGGTCCCCAGCCAGTCCCCCTGGGTGATCTCCACGTTTTTCCTGCAGACCAGCTTCCTGACCCGGCTCGCTCCCTTCTTCCTGCCGTCGTCGTTGGTGTAGTAGACGGTCATCTCGTCGGAGCGGATGACCAGGTCGCCCTGGCGGGCATCGACATTGCCGAGAAAGACCACCGAGTTGTCCTGTTCCTGCGAGATCATCCGATCGGCCTCGATATGGATGGGCTCGGACGATTCGGTGGCAGCCGCCAGAGCCGCCAGGACCAGGATCATTCCCGTCATGGCCGGGATCAGCAGCAGCCGGCGGACCGGCCGCAGTGAAAAACACATCTGTTACTCCTTTCTGTGATTTGCAGGGGCTCTCTCCAGAGAGCGGCCACCTGCCGCCCGCATGGGCCCGAACCTGCCGGAATATGAAAAAAACAGGCGGCCCGTGTTCCGGTTTGTTTTTTGCAAGGGTTGCCAGGATAATACTTGGTCAGCCGGAAAATGTAAAGAGTCCCGGCAAAGAAAGCTTCTCTCCCATGGCTTTCGGGGCAGTTGTCGCCGCGCCAGCCTGGCGGGGATACGGGAGAATTCTTTACAGGCGGGCCCGGCAAGGGTAAGATGCGAGGATCATATCAACCATCCAGGCTCAGGCGCTGCTGTTTTTTCTCGGCAGACAGGGTCAAACTCGTTGGCGCTGGCAGTGGCCTGTTACAGATTTCGCGGTACCTCGTTGCCCGGCAGGTGCGCAACGTTCACGGAGAGCATGATGCGGGAAAGTATCACCAAGGCCAAGGTTCTCATCGAATCTCTGCCGTATCTCAGGGAATTCAATGAAAAAACAGTAGTCATCAAGTATGGCGGTCATGCCATGGTCGACGAGGACCTGAAGAAGAACTTCGCCCTGGATGTCATCCTGATGAAGTACATCGGCCTCAACCCGGTCATCGTCCATGGCGGCGGACCGCAGATCAACCGTTTCCTTGAGAAGATGCAGATCACGCCCAGCTATGTCCAGGGCATGCGGGTGACCGACGGCGAGACCATGGACGTGGTGGAGATGGTCCTGGTGGGCAAGGTCAACAAGGAGATCGTGGGGCTGATCAATCACTGCGGCGGCAGGGCGGTGGGATTGTCGGGCCGGGACGGCGACCTGGTCCAGGCCCGCAAGATGACCATCCACAGCAGGACCGATGAGGGCGACCGGCCGCCGGAGCTCATCGATCTCGGCCGGGTGGGCGAGGTGGTCCGGGTCGATCCGGAGATCCTCCATACCCTGGACCGGCAGGATTTCATTCCCGTCATCGCACCGGTGGGGGTGGGCGAGGACGGCCAGGCCTACAACATCAATGCCGACCTGGTGGCCGGGGCCATTGCCGCTGAACTGGACGCGGTCAAGCTGATCCTGCTCACTGACGTTGAAGGAGTACGGAATGCCTCGGGAGAACTGCTCTCCACCATCCGCGAACAGGAGATCGAGACATTGATTGAAGAAGGCGTCATCTCCGGCGGCATGATCCCCAAGGTCCGCTGCTGCCAGTCGGCCCTGGCCGGCGGGGTGGGCAAGGCGCATATCATCGACGGCCGGCAGGAGCATGCCATCCTGCTGGAGATATTCACCCATGAGGGGATCGGCACGGAGATCGTGAAATGAGCGGCGGAAACGCGGAATGGGCGGCAAGGGGGGAGCAGGTGTTCATCGGTACATACAGCCGCTTTCCCGCGGCCATGGTCAGGGGTGAAGGGTGCTGGCTCACGGATGCCGACGGGAACAGGTATCTCGATTTTCTTGCCGGTATCGCCGTCTGTTCCCTGGGCCACTGTCATCCGGCGGTGACCGAGGCGGTCTGCCGCCAGGCCGGGGAGCTGATGCACGTCTCCAACCTGTTCCACACCAGGCCCCAGATCGAGCTGGCCGAGCTGCTGGTGGGCCACAGCTTCGCCGACCGGGTCTTCATGGCCAACTCCGGCGCCGAGGCCAACGAGGCGGCCCTGAAGCTGGCCCGGATCCACAGCGGCGAAGGGCGCTTTGAAGTGATCTCCCTTGCCGGCTCCTTCCACGGCCGGACGCTTGCCACGGTGGCCGCCACCGGTCAGCCCAGGTTTCACCGGGGATTCGAGCCCCTGCCCGAGGGCTTTGTCCATGCGCCCTTCGGTGATCCGGACGAAGTGGAACGACTGGTCTCCGAGCGGACCTGCGCCATCCTCTGCGAGCCCCTGCAGGGGGAAAGCGGTGTCAGGCCGCTGGCGCCTTCCTACCTGGAGGCCATCCGCGGGATCTGCGACCGGCATGGCCTGCTCCTGATCTTCGACGAGGTGCAGACCGGCATGGGGCGGACCGGTACCCTTTTTGCCTATGAACAGCTCGGGGTGATCCCGGACATCATGACCGTGGCCAAGGCCCTGGGCAACGGCCTGCCCATCGGCGCCATGCTGACCCGGGAGGAGATCGCCGCCTCCCTCGGCGTGGGCACCCATGCCTCCACCTTTGGCGGCAACCCGGTGGCCGCGGCCGCGGCCGTGGCCGTACTGCGGGTGATGCTGGCCGATGGTTTCCTGGAAGGGGTCAGGGAACGGAGCAGCTACTTTGTCTCCCGGCTGGGTGAGATCGCCCGCAGGTTCCCGGACCTGGCCTCCGGGGTCCGTGGCAGGGGCATGCTGCTGGGGCTGGTCCTTACCGGGCGCGGCATCGAGCAGGGAACCGAGATCGTGCAGCGGCTCTTTGCCCGTGGTGTGCTGATCAACTTTGCCGGCAACCGGGTTCTGCGCTTCATCCCGCCGCTCATCGTCAGCCGGGAGGAGATCGACCTCCTGATCGACCGGCTGGCCGAGGTGCTTGCCGAGTTGTCCTGAAGCATCTGATCCGCACCTGAACGGGCAGAGGCGCCATGGACTGGATCTCCCTGCTGGCCCTGGCCGTGGCCCTGGCCATGGACGCCTTTGCCGTGGCCCTGGCCGCCGGGGCCCTGCTCCGGCCCGTGACCTTCCGCCACTGTTTCCGGCTGGGTTTTCATTTCGGCCTCTTCCAGGGCCTGATGCCCGTCATCGGCTGGCTGGCCGGCATGGGGCTCCTGGCGCGGGTGGCTGCCTGGGACCACTGGATCGCCTTCAGCCTGCTGGCCGCCGTTGGCCTGCATATGATACACGAGGCCCTGACGGACCAGGGGGCAGAGGGGGCGGATCGTGGCGATCCGACCCGGGGTTGGACCCTGGTCATGCTCTCCGTCGCCACCAGTATCGACGCCCTGGCCGCCGGCATGAGCCTGGCCCTGCTCGACATCGTGGTCTGGGTGCCGGCCCTGGTCATCGGGGTGGTGACGGCGGCCTTTACCTGGTGCGGGGTGCTTCTCGGCGGCCGGATCGGCGCGGTCTGGGGCCGCGGTGCCGGGGTGGCCGGCGGCCTGGTGCTGCTGGTCATCGGCCTGAAGATCCTGCTGACGCACCTCGCAGGGGGATGACGCGCACCCGCCGTGCGCGGATGCGGTGCCTCTGACAACAAACTGCCCGTCGGGCGCGACATGGTCCATGCAACACGCCGATGATCTCTATCCTCTGTATGCCGGGCTGCTGGAAAAGGGCGATCTGGACCGCTATATGGCCTGTCTCTGCCGCGATGGCATCAACTGGTGGTTCGATGCCCAGGCCAACCGGATCGCGGCCCATCTCCGGCCCCTGACCGACCTGGGCCTGCCCGGGGACGAACTGCCCCTGCGCCTGCTCTTCCTGCGCCACTGTGTCTCCGGCAGGCTGTCAGTGGAGCCCTTTGAGCAGCTCTATGCATCCTTCCTCCTCCTCGATGACCTGGAAGGGGTCTACGCCTGTGTCGGCGCCGCCATTGCCGTCATCTGGACCAGGGGCACCGATTTCCGGCCCTATGGCCTCTGGCTCTCCAGGATGGATTTTCTCCTCAAGAAGCTCGACCGCGTCTCCCCCCGGGCAGTGGCCTCCCTGCTCGGCTACAAGGCCCTGGCCGAGCTGACCGGGCAGGGCAATATCCATCTCGCCTCCATGCCCTATCTCGTCCAGCAGCACTGGGCGGAAAAGGCCGAGTCCGCCTCCCTGCGCCTTCTCCAGGCCTCCACGGCATCCTACTGTTTTTTCCTGGCCGGGGACCTGAGCTCGGCAGAGCTGCTCCTGGAGGATGCCGGTCCTCTGGTGGACCTGCCTGGCGTCTCCCTGGTCAGCCGGATCCGCTACTGGTCCTGCCTGGGCCTCTGCAACTGCATCAAGGGGCGGCTGGGCCGGGGCCTGGAGCTTCTGGAGAGCGCCATTGCCCATCCCGGTCTTTCCCGCCTGCCGGTGGGGGTCTGGCTGCACTGCTACACCAACTATCTCTTCGGGCTCTCGGTCAGCGGCGACCTGGCCCGGGTGGAGGAGGTCTCCCGCAGGATCATGGCCCGGACCATACCGCCATGCAACTATTACAACCACGGCTGCCTGCACTGCTGCCTGGGCATTGCCCAGCTCCGGCTGGGCCGGGCCCGCCGGGCCCTGCTCCACAGCCGGGAGGCCCGCATGCGCGGCGATATGTGCGCAAGTCCCGTGATCGGCAAGATCGCCGCCCTGCTTCAGGGGCAGGCCCTGGCCGACCTGGGCGAGGATTCCGCCGCTCTCCGCCACCTCAAGGTCTGGGTGGAACGCTGGGCCGGGGTCGGTTTTGCCCTGTTCGCCGCCGCCGGCTGCCTGGAAATTGCCGCCCTCTATGCCCGCAACGGTCTCCCGGACAGGGCCAGAGGATACCTTGCCCGGGCCCGTTCCCTGCTGCCCCGGGGCGAGCGCCCCCTGGCCCTCTACCGGGACAGCCGCTTCATCGAGCGGCTCGAGGCCGACCTGATGCCGGACCGGGTCGTCTGCCGGGACGGTCAGGCGGCCACGGCGACCGGAACACCAAGACAGGTGCTGATTCGGACCCTGGGAGATTTTTTCCTGCAGATCGGGGACAAGAAGGTCTATGACCGCCACTGGCATGGCCGCCAGTCCAAGAAGCTGCTCAAGGCGATCATCGTCTTCGGCGGCTGCAAGGTGGACATGGAGCATCTGTCATACCTGCTCTGGCCCGATCACGAGGGTGACCGGGCCATGAACAACCTGAAGATGGCCATCTCGCGCCTGCGCCAGGTCGGTTCGGGTGATGACCCGGTGGTACCGTGGATCGCGGTCAAGCACAAGAAGGTCTCCCTGCTGAAAAAACTGTGCCGGGTGGATGCCATTGATTTTCAGCAGGCCATGGACAACCTTCCGGCCCGGGCCGATCCGGCGGATCTGGAGAAGGCGCTTTCCCTCTATACCGGGGATTTCCTCCCTCGCGACGAGGGCGGCGGCTGGATCATCCAGCACCGGGACGTTCTCCGTACCCGCTTTGTCAAGGGCGTACTCGAGCTCAGCAGGTATTGCCTGGCCGGGCAGGAGTATGATACCGCGCTTCGTTTCCTGGAACAGGCGCGACAGAGCGATCCCCTGCACGAGGGGATCTATGCCCGTCTCATGGAGACCTACCTGGCCATGGGCTACCGGGCCAAGGCCCTTGATGTCTTTTATCATCTCCGTGATCTTCTTGTCGCCGAACTGGGCGTGGCGCCGGGCGGTGCCCTGCTCGCCCTGGCCCGCCAGGCGAAGCGGAAGAACTGAAGACATACCGCCTTTTCTCTCCCGGATTCTCTTTTTTTCCCATCTGTTACCGAATTGTTACCTCCCATGGGCCAGACTTGATGTGGCTGTGAAGCGGTACCCGTGCCGATGCACCGTTGCATGGGAAGTCCTGCGGTAAGGTGCGGCTGGCATCAAACGGGCAGGGGGCAGGTATTTTTTTCTTCAACACGGGAGGTTAGGATGAATCAGTTGTACGCAAAGGTAGCTCTGGCTGCCACGGGAACAGAGGTGGGAACCGGCTGGTTGCCGCCCATGCCTGATCTGCGGGATTACACGGAAAAGATTCCGGAGATCAGTAAGATGAGCAAAAAACTGGGGGTGCCCGCCAGTCAGAAAAAACTGAAAGAGCTGCCGCCGCAGGTCGATCTCCGGCCCTGGTGCTCGCCGGTGGAGAACCAGAAGCAACTGGGCTCGTGCACGGCCAATGCCGCCATGGGCGTGGTGGAGTACTTTCAGAAACGCGCCTTTGACAAGTACATGGACGGCTCGCGTCTTTTTGTCTACAAGACGACCCGCAACCTGATGGGCGTGACCGGCGATACCGGCGCCTGGCTCAGGAATACCATGGGCGCGCTGGCCCTCTGCGGCGTACCGGCCGAGAAGTACTGGCCCTACACCGATATTGACCCCGATTTCGACCGGGAGCCGCCCAGCTTCGTCTATGCCGTTGCCGACAATTTCGAGGCGCTCCGCTACTTCTGCCATGATCCCATGGGGGCCGGGGTCAGCGGCGATGCCGTGCTCGCCAGGGTCAGGGCCTATCTGGCCGCCGGCATCCCCTCCATGTTCGGATTTTACGGATTCCCCTCCTTCGAGGCCGCGGATGTGGTTGGCGGCATCCCCTATCCCTGTCCCGGTGAACAGGCCCAGTGGGGGCACGCCATTGTCGCGGTGGGCTATGACGACGGCAAGAAGATAAAAAATACCCGCTGCGGTACATCGACCACCGGCGCGCTGCTGATCCGCAACTCCTGGGGAGCGGGCTGGGGTGATAACGGCTACGGCTGGCTGCCCTACAAGTACGTGACCGGCAAACTGGCCCGGGATTTCTGGTCCCTGCTCAGTATGAAGTGGGTGGACAGCAAACAGTTCGGTCTCTGAGAAGGCTGCAACCGGTTGCGGGCCGGTATTTCCGGCCGTCCGGGATGACGGCCGGCACCGGAATGGCGAAAAGCACCAGGCGCAGGGGGAGCAGACTTATGGCAATACCGAATTACGGCGTACTCAAGGGCAAGGCCATCGGCAGCCTGGCCGGTATGGGGGCAAGCCCGCATTACCAGGTCCATCTCGTCGACGACACCACCGACTACCGCATCGCCATCAATGTCCGCTCCAGGACCGTGCCCTCGGAGCTGCTCTATCTCCTGGACGAGCACTTCTCCCACCCCCTGCTGGAAGAGCTTGTCAAGCAGCCCTTTGGTTTCACCAGGCTGGGCAGGAACCCGGGCGGGCTGGCCCTTGACTATATCCGGGGCAACCTCCTGGACCGGCAGCGGATGCGCCCTCTGGCCCATTCCATTCCCGGCCCGGACAACGATCTCAATGAAAAGATCGACACCCATATCCGCCGTGCCATCGGCGACGAGCGGGCCGTGGTCTATGCCTTTGGCGCCCGCTGGGGTCCGGAGCCGCAGCGGAAGGACCGCTATTTCGGGTTCCTGCCCGGCAACGGCATCCACGATATCCACATGAACCAGGGCAGTTCGGGCCGTTTTGCCGGTGACAACGGCGTCTGGCAGGACGGAGCCGTGCTGATCCATTTCCCGGCCATCAGGGGGGAAGACGGCAACGAGGTCTGGCCCGATCAATGGGTGGCCCTCTTCCTCGCATTCCAGTCACAGTGCTGGCATACTGATGACGAAACAGGGCAGTGCATCGAGACGGCGGAGACCAGGGCCGCAGTCCGGATCATCGGCGCCCTGGTCAATCCGGCCGGCAATGATCCGGGACATGAGACCGTGACCCTGCTCAATGCCTCGCCGGAGAGCGTGGATCTCGACGGCTGGGCCATTGCCGATGCCGGCAAGCACCGCTCGCCGATCCGGAACCTGGTCCTGCCGCCCGGCGGCACCGGTGTGGTGGCCCTCGATGGTTCCGGCGCCCGGCTCGGCAACAGGGGGGGCATCATCACCCTGCTTGACCGGGCCGGCATCAAGCGTCATGGTGTTTCCTACACCCGGGCCCAGGCTGGACGCCCCGGCTGGACCATCGTCTTCTGACCGGGGCTGCCGGAGACCGCCCATGGCCATGGTAACCCTCGACGACATCAGCCTGCGGCAGCATACCCTGCACACCCTGCCCCGCCTGGCAGTCCTGCGGCAGGAGGCGCTGCGCCGGAAGCCCGAGATCTGTATCGAACGGGCCCGCCACATAACCCGCTATCTGCGTTTCCACGACGACCCGGACGACTGCCCCGAGGTGCGGCGGGCGAAGATGATCCGCTATTTCCTCGAGCGCAAAAGAGCGCGATTCCATGACAACAACCTGATTGCCGGTTCCACCACGGGCAAACCGCTGGGAGCGCCGCTCTTCCCCGAGTTCTTTGCCCTCTACCTGTGGCCCGAGCTGGAGGTGGTGAGCAGGCGGAAAAAGAACCCGCAGCATCTGTCCGCCCGGGACGCCGACGAACTCAACTTCGAGATCTTCCCCTTCTGGATGGAGAACAACGTCATCGAGGTGACCCGGCGCCGCTATGGCAATCCGCGCTGCCTGCAGCTTTTTGAGAAACTTGTCTTCTTCATCGCCTCCAAGGCGGGCTGCATCTCCCACTGCGTGCCCTGGTACCGGACCATGCTGGAGCAGGGACTGACCGGGATCATGGAAGAGGCCGCGGCCAGGGAACGCCTGGCTGCCGGGCGGAGCGCGGCGAGGCAGGCCGACTTTTACCGGGCCGTGCAGATCGCGCTGCAGGGGATCGTCAGCCATGCCCGGTCCCTGGCATACGAGGCAGACCGCCTCGCCGGGACCAGCGGGGATCCCGGGATGCGAGAGGAGTACGGGATCATGGCCGATATCTGCCGCCGGGTTCCTGCCGGCCCCGCCGCCACCTTCAGGGAGGCGGTCAACGCCATCTGGCTCTGCCAGGTGGGGATCCATGCCGAGAACATCAACATGGCCATGAGTCCGGGCCGGCTCGACCAGGTGCTCTATCCATGGTACCGGCGGGACATCGACGAGGGCCGCCTGGACGTGGCCAGGGCCATCGAGCTGGTGGGCTGCCTGTGGCTGAAGATCGCCGACAATGTCACCATGGTGCCCGAGACATCGGAGGAGATGTTCGGAGGCGCCGGCACGGTACCGGCCATCACCCTGGGCGGGGTGGACGCGGACGGCAATGACGCGGTCAACGACCTCACCTACATCATGCTCCGGGTCACCGAACTGCTGCGCATTCGCGATCCCAACGTCAATGCCCGCTACGATTATGCGAAGAATACAAAATCATACTGCCGCCGTGTGGCCCGGGTCATCCTCAATACCCGTGCCGTACCGGCCTTCTACAACGACCATGCCAACATCACCGCCCTGCTCGGCCAGGGCGAGAAACCGGAACATGCCCGCGACTATGCCATTGTCGGCTGTGTGGAACTGGCCAGCAGCGGTCGCGACTATCCGGCCTCCAGTTCCATCATGCTCAACCTGGCCGCACCCATGCAGATGGCACTTTTCCGGGGCAGACGGCCCATCACCGGTGAGGAGCAGATCGGGCCGCGCACCCCGGACCCGGCCGGTCTGGGGAGTTTCGAAGAGTTCTGGCAGGTATTCCTGGTCCAGCTCGACTGGCTCATCGACCAGGCCGTGCAGCTCAACGAGTACATGGGCACCGTTCACCAGGAGATGCTGCCCAGTCCCCTGCTGTCCGCGCTGTTCGAGGGGCCCATGGACCGGGGCCGGGACCTGATCCGGGGGGGCGCACTCTACAATTCCTCCGGTGCCACCCATATCGGCTTTGCCGACGTGGTGGACTCGCTCAACGCCATCGAGCAGGCCGTGTTCGTCGACGGGAGATACAGCTTTGCCGAGCTGCTTGCGGGTGTACGTTCCGATTTTGCAGGCCCGACAGGCGAAGCGATGCGGTTGTACCTGAGGCGGACCCCCAGGTTCGGGACCGAGCATCCCCTGGCCCGCAGGAACGCCCGCAACCTGGTACAGCATCTCTTTACCAGATACCAGTCCTTCACCAATTACCGCGGCGGTCCCTACCGCCCTTCGTACTGGACCATGACCAACCATGCCGGCCTGGGTGCGGTCAGCGGCGCCCTGCCCAGCGGCCGCAGGGCGGGTCGGGTCTTTGCCAGCGGTATCACCCCTGTCTCCGGTGCGGCGCCGGCATTGACCGCCTGCCTGAATACGGTGGCCGAGCTGGGCGGGGAGCAGGTACCCGGGGGATGGGCCCTCAACATCAAGTATACGCCCGAGGCGGACAGGACGGTCATGGCCGCGCGGTTCGCCGATACCATCGAGGCCTATTTCCGGGCCGGTGGCCATCAGGTGCAGTTCAACATCATGACCTACGAGGACCTGATGGATGCCCGCGACCATCCGGAAAAGTACCCGGACCTGCTGGTGCGGGTCTCCGGATATTCCGCCTATTTCAACGATCTCAATGAGCGGATGCAGGAAGAGCTGATTACCCGCACCCAGTATGATCTGACAGGGGGACATGCAGTCCCCCTGCCACCGGAGGCTGGAGGTGCGTGATGGACGATCCCGTACCCGGAAGTATGGAGCGAGAGCTGTGGCAGCGGTTCAGAAACTGTTTCGAGTCCGGGCTGGCGGAGGACTTTCTCCAGATTCTGCTGGCCCTGATGGCGGTCATGTTTGGTCTTGATCGCGATTACCGTCGTAATATCGATAGGTTCAGCGGGAGGTACCAGTTTCGCAGTGAGGACGGCCGGATCAGGGTGGCAGCCCTGTTCGCCGACGGTCGAATGCAGGTGGTGGAAGGGGAGATCGAAGATCCCCACATCACGGTCATCTTCCGCAACAGCCGCAGCCTGCTCAATTTTCTCATCTCGCCGCGCCAGGATATCCTCGGCGCCATGCTGCGCCACGAGGTTCGGACCGAGGGCAACCTGAACTACCTCAACAAGTTCGGTTACATGGCCAAACATCTGCAATTGATGATGCCCCGACCGTGAACAGGGCGCTGATTGGCAGTATCTGCCGTTACAGTCTGCATGACGGACCCGGCATCCGGACCACGGTCTTCTTCAAGGGCTGTCCCCTGCGCTGTCCCTGGTGCCACAACCCGGAGCTGGTGCAGGCGGAACCCGAGATGATCTTCAGATCCGGGATCTGCATCGACTGCGGCCAGTGCGGCCCGGTCTGCCCCGAGGGAGCGGTACGGGCCGGCGGGGAGGAGCGCATCGATCGCCGTCATTGTACGGCCTGCGGCCGGTGTGCCGTGGCCTGCCCGGCCGGAGCCCTGGAGATGGTGGGCCGGGCGTATGATCTCGACAGCCTGGAGGAGGTGCTGCTCCGTGACCGGCTCTACTACGAGACCTCGGGCGGCGGGATCACCCTGTCCGGCGGTGAACCCACCCTGCAGATGGGGTTTGCCGGTCGGCTGCTGGCCCGACTGAAGCGGCGGGGACTGCATACCGCCATGGAGACCTGCGGCTTCTTTTCGTGGGACACCTTTGCCTTTGCTTGTCTCGGCAACCTGGATCTGGTACTCTATGATCTCAAGCTGGCCGATCCGGTCCGCCACCGGCAGGTCACCGGCCGGGACAACGGGATCATTCTCGCCAATCTGGCCCGGCTGCTGAGTGTGGATCCAGCACGGGTCCTGGTGCGCATCCCCCTGATCCCCGGCTACACTGCCACCGAGGACAATATCACCGGCCTGGCCGCCCTGCTGCGGACCATGGGCGTGCATCGCTACAGCCTGCTGCCCTACCACCCCGGCGGCCTGGTCAAGGGGGAGCATGTCGGCCGGCCCGGGGATGCGACCCTGCCCGCCACCGCTATGCCCACCACCGAGAGGGAGAGATGGCAGCGTTATTTCGGCAGCATGGAGTTCGTGCCACCCTGAAGCTGTCCGTTCCCCCGGCCCGCAACCGGTTGCCCGTATGAAGACTGTTCTCAGCGACTGGTTTTCCCTGGGCCTCCTCTGTGCCCTGAGCCTCGCCACTGCCGACGCTCTGACCAAGAAATTCTTTGCCGACCGCTCCGGCATGGAACTGGTGGCCATCCGCTTCGGGTCCCCGGCCCTCCTGCTGCTGCCCCTGGCCATCCGCTTTCCCCTGCCGCCGGTACCGGACGGGTTCTGGCTCCTGCTCGCGATCCTGCTGCCGCTGGAATTCCTGGCCATGTGGCTCTACATGGTGGCCATCCGGGACTGGCCCCTGCACCTGACCATGCCGTACCTGGCCTTTACCCCTGTCTTCAATGTTCTCTCCGGCCTGGTCATCCTGGACGAGCGGGTCTCTGCGGCAGGGCTCGGCGGTATCCTGCTGGTGGTGGCCGGGACCTGGGGCCTCAACGTGGACCCGGACCGGCCCGGGGCCCTGCTGGCCCCCTTTGCCGCCGTGTTCCGGGTCCGGGGTTCGCGCCTGATGCTGGCAGTGGCCCTCATTTACAGCCTGACCTCGGTTCTGGGCAAACAGGCCATGCGGTACGCGGATCCACTCAGCTTCGGACCCTTTTATATGGTCCTGCTCGGCGCGCTCTCCCTGGTGCCGGCCCTGGCCGGCCGCCGCGGCCGCGTGCTCCTCCCGGTCCGGCGCTGGCCGCAGCTTCTCCTGCTGGCCGCGGCCATGGCGGTGATGATCGTCACCCATTTCCTCGCCATCGCCCATGTCCAGGTCGCCTATTTCATCGCCCTCAAACGCACAAGCCTGCTGTTCGGCATCCTCTACGGCGGCTGGCTGTTCCGGGAACGTCACCTGCGGCGGCACCTGGCAGCGGGCCTGCTGATGGTCGCTGGCGTGGCCCTGATCGTTGCCGCATGAGGCCCGGAGGGGTGAAAATCCGCTTCTGCTGCGAAATTTCTTTGCAAAGTTATGGTTTTTTTGTATCAATTACTATTTTTGGCTCAACTGTTCCGGACCTGGAAAGAGGAGGCTCCCCGGAACAAACACCGGTTGAGCGGTACCGGGAATCTATGGTATTGATCATGAAAAATCATCTGTTAGCATTAAAGGATTTCAGCAAACAGCAGTTGCAGTCACTGATCGTGCGCGCCATGCGTCTCAAGAACGAGAGCCGGGAGGGCAAGCGCCACCAGCAGCTTGCCGGCCGGACCATCTGTCTTCTGTTCGAGAAGCCGTCCACCAGGACCAGGGTCTCGTTCGAGGCGGCCATGTACGGTCTGGGCGGGCAGGTCATCTTCATGTCCACCAGGGAGACCCAGCTCGGGCGCGGCGAGCCGCTCAAGGACACGGCCCGGGTCCTGGCCCGCTATGTGGACGGGATCGTGGTCCGCACCTTTGGCCAGGAGGTGGTGGAGGAACTGGCCAGGTATGCCGATGTGCCGGTGATCAACGCCCTCACCGACCTGTACCATCCCTGCCAGATCCTCAGCGACATCATGACCGTGATCGAGCAGAAGGGGGCTCCGGAAAACCTGAAGATCGTCTGGCTTGGTGACGGCAACAACATGGCCAATTCCTGGATCGAGGCGGCCTCGGTGCTCGGTTTTCCCCTGACCCTGGCCTGTCCGGAGGGGTACGGGCCGGATACGGCGGTCCTCGAGGCGGCCCGGGCCCGGGCCGGCCAGCCCATCACCCTGCTCCGTGACCCCGGCGAGGCGGTGAGGGACGCCGACGTGATCAATGTCGATGTATGGGCTTCCATGGGGCAGGAGGATGAGCAGGAAGAGCGGCTGCGGATCTTCCGTCCCTATCAGCTCAACAGCGAACTGCTGGCCCGGGCCGCGCCCGATGCCGTGGTCCTCCACTGTCTGCCCGCCCACCGGGGCGAGGAGATCACCGAGGAGGTGCTGGAAGGCAGCAGATGCGTGGCCTTTGATCAGGCTGAAAACAAGATGCACATCCACAAGGCGATTCTCGACTCGCTGCTTGGCGGAGCCGCCTGAATCTCCACGGGGTATCGGGAGATCGTCGCACCGGTCGACATCCGGTTCACCGCTGACGGCAACCACATAACAAGACCGATACTTTTACCCGGCACCAGCATCCAACGAATGTAACCACAACCAAGAGAACCAATGTCTGTCAACAAGATTGTCCTCGCCTATTCCGGCGGCCTCGATACCTCGGTGATCCTCAAGTGGCTGGCCGAGGAGTACCAGTGTCCTGTTATCGCCTATGCCGCCGATGTCGGCCAGCACGAGGACTGGGACGCGGTCCGGGAAAAGGGCATGGCCACGGGCGCGGAAAAGGTGATCATCTCCGACCTCAGGGAGGAGTTTGTCCGTGACTACATCTTTCCGGCCTTCCGCGCCAATGCCATCTACGAGGGGGCCTATCTCCTGGGCACCTCCCTGGCCCGGCCGATCATCGCCCGGGAGCAGGTGCGCATCGCCGAGCAGGAGGGGGCTGACGCGGTCAGCCATGGCGCCACCGGCAAGGGCAATGATCAGGTGCGGTTCGAGCTGGCCTACCTGGCCCTCAATCCGCGGCTCACCATCATCGCGCCCTGGCGGATATGGGACCTGAACTCGCGCGCGAAACTGATGGACTTTGCCCGGCAACACTCCATTCCGGTGCCGGTGACAAAGAAGAATCCCTACAGCTCGGATGAGAACCTGCTGCACATCAGCTTTGAAGGCGGTATCCTGGAGGATCCGTGGAACGAGCCGGAAGAGACGATGTTCAAACTCACCGTGGCTCCGGAAAAGGCACCGGACAGGCCGACCTATGTCGAACTGGCCTTTGAGCAGGGCACCCCGGTGGCCATTGATGGCGAGCGACTGGGGCCGGTGGCCATGATGGAGCGCCTCAACCGCCTTGGCGGCGAAAACGGCATCGGCCGCCTGGACATGGTGGAGAACCGGTTCGTGGGCATGAAGTCACGCGGAGTCTACGAGACCCCAGGCGGCACCATCCTGCGGACCGCCCACCGCGACCTGGAGACCATCACCATGGACCGGGAGGTCATGGACATCCGCGATTCCCTGGTGCCGCGCTATTCGAAGCTGATCTACAACGGCTTCTGGTTCTCGCCCGAGATGCGGTTGCTGCAGAAGACCATGGACGAGGCGCAGCAGACGGTGAACGGCGTGGTCCGGCTCAAGCTCTACAAGGGCAACTGCGTGCCCGTGGGCCGCAAGTCGGACAACTCGCTCTATTCCGAGTCCTTTGCCACCTTTGAGGAGGACGAGGTCTACAACCAGGCCGATGCCACCGGGTTCATCCGTCTCAATTCGCTGCGCCTGCAGATCCAGGCCCTGAACAGGAAGTGAGCTGCCCCATGAGCGAGCCGAAGGAACAGGGATCCACCAAGCTCTGGGGCGGCCGTTTCGCCGAGGGCACGGCCGCGTCCGTGGAGGCCTTCACCGCCTCGATCCAGTATGACGCCCGTCTCTACCGGTACGACATCATGGGGTCCATGGTTCATGCCCGGATGCTGGCCCGGCAGGGATTGATCTCCGGAGAGGAGCGGGACGCCATCCTGGCGGGGCTGGCCGGGATCCGGGACGAGATCGAGGCAGGCACCTTTGCCTTCCGGCCCGAGCTGGAAGATATTCACATGAATATCGAAAAGGCGCTCACTGACCGGATCGGCCCGGCCGGGGCAAAGCTCCACACCGCCCGCAGCCGCAATGACCAGGTGGCGCTTGACATGCGCCTCTACCTGCGTGACGAGGGCCGGGAACTGGACCGGCTGCTGGTCACGGTGCAGGCGGCGTTTGTCCGCCTCGCCCGCCGCTACCTGGGCGTGGTCATGCCCGGCTACACCCACCTGCAGCGGGCCCAGCCGGTCCTGCTCTCTCATCACCTGCTGGCCTACTACGAGATGTTCGGCCGGGATCGGGACCGGATCGCGGACTGGGGCCGGCGGATGAACGTGCTGCCCCTGGGCGCGGCCGCCATGGCCGGCACCGGCCTGCCCATCGACCGGGAATGGGTGGCCGCCGAGCTGGGCTTTGCCGCGGTCTCCGCCAACTCCATGGACACGGTCTCGGACCGGGATTTCGTCCTTGAGCTGCTCTTCTGCCTGAACCTGACCCAGCTCCACCTGAGCCGGCTTGCCGAGGAGCTGGTGCTCTGGTCGAGCAAGGAGTTCGAGTTCGTGCAGATCGGCGACCGTTACTGCACCGGTTCGTCGATCATGCCGCAGAAGAAGAATCCCGATATCCCGGAGTTGATCCGCGGCAAGAGCGGTCGGGTCACCGGGGCCCTGGTCTCGCTCCTGGTGACGGTCAAGGGGCTGCCGCTCACGTACAACCGGGATCTGCAGGAGGACAAGGAGCCGGTGTTCGATGCCCTGGATACGGTCAAGGCCAGCCTGGCCATCACCGCGGAGCTGCTCGCCAACACCGTCTTTGACAAGGACCGGCTGCTCCGGGCGACCCATGGCGGCTTCATGACCGCCACCGATCTCGCCGATTACCTGGTCCGGCGGAACATGCCGTTCCGCGAGGCCCACGGCGTGGTCGGCCGTATCGTCGCCCACTGCCAGGAGCGCGGCATCGAGCTGGCTGACATGACCCTGGAGGAGATGCAGCGCTTCTCCGATCTCATCGAGGCGGATGTCTTTGACGTACTTTCCGTGCAAGGCTCGGTCAACAGCCGGGTCTCCACCGGCGGCACGGCGCAGGCGCAGGTGGAAGAGGCCCTGCGCCGTGCTGAACAACAACTGGGAATGGTATGAAGATCACAATCAGTCGCTGTCGCGCCCACGCAGGCCTGTCCCTTTTTCTCGTTCTACTCCTGTCCACCCTGGCCGGCTGCGGCTACAAGGACCGGCCGGTACCACCGCAGCAGGTGGTGCCGCGACCGATCACCGACCTGCGCTACCAGTTGAGCGAGAAGGGCGTGACCCTCTCCTGGAGCTATCCCATCGAGACCGTGACCGGCAAGGACCTCTCCGAGATCTCGAGTTTCGAGCTCTACCGGGCCGTGGTGCCGGTGGATTCCTACTGTGACACCTGCCCCATCCCTTTTGGTTCGCCCATTGAACTGCCCGGCGGCGTCCTGCCCGGTGAGGGCAGGAAGACCGCCACATACGAGGCGACCCTGCTCCGGCCCGGCAATCTCTATTTTTTCAAGGTGCGGGCCAGGAGCGGCTGGTGGGCCGAGTCGGCCGATTCCAACATCGTCTCCTTCCTCTGGAACATCCCGCCGCGCGCTCCGTCCGGCCTGGAGGCCGTTGCCGGTGATCACCAGGTGACCCTGCGCTGGCAGCCGGTCACCAGTCATCTCGACGGCAGCCCGGTCACGGGGCGGGTGGAGTACCAGGTCCTGCGCAGCCTGGGCGGTGGATCGTTTGCCGAGATCGGCAAACCGGTGGCCGGTACGACCTTCACCGATACCCGGGTGCAGAACGGCAGAAAGTACTTCTACCGGGTCCAGGCCATCGAGGTCTACGAACAGGGCAGGGTCGGCGGCGGCTCCACGGCGCCGGTGGCCGCAACCCCGGTGGACCGGACCCCGCCGGCGCCACCGCTTGGCGTGCGGGCGGTAATGACGGCCAGGGGCGTCAAGGTCTTCTGGCAGCCGGTGGAGGAGCGTGATCTCAAGGGATACCGTGTCTATCGCCGCCTGTCCGGCGACAGGGCGCCGGTGCGGATCGGCGAGGTGGACGCGCCCTATACCATGTTCGTTGACCGGAAGCCGCCCGCGGACGCGGCCCGGCTCTTCTACTCGGTCTCCAGTATCGACAACCGGACCCCGGCCAATGAGAGCGCCAGCTCGCCGGAGGTCATGATCAAACAATAACCGGCCGCAGGGCGCCGTCTGCGGCGTGCCGTCGGCTGATTCGGGACGACAATGCATCATTTTCACTACAGGGATAACCTGCTCTACTGCGAGGACGTGCCGGTACGCGAGGTGGTCGATGCCGTGGGCACACCGCTGTACCTGTACAGCGTCGCCACCCTGAAGCGCCATTTCAAGGCCTTTGATTCCGGCTTCGACGGCATGCCGCATCTGACCTGTTTCGCGGTCAAGGCCTGCTCCAACATCGCCATCCTCAATCTGTTCGCCCGCCACGGCGGCGGCGCCGACATCGTCTCGGGCGGCGAGCTGTTCCGCGCCCTGAAGGCGGGGATCGATTCCAGGAAGATCATCTATTCCGGGGTCGGCAAGACCGTGGCCGAGATGCGCGAGGCCCTGCTGGCCGATATCCTGATGTTCAATGTCGAATCGGCCCAGGAGCTGGACAGGCTGCAGCAGGTGGCGGCCGGGCTCAACACCGTGGCGCCGGTGGCCCTGCGGATCAACCCGGACGTGGACCCCGGGACCCATGCCTACATCTCCACCGGTCTGGCCAAGAACAAGTTCGGCATCCCGGTGGACGCGGCCCTGGGCGAGTACGAGCGGGCCCGCGACATGGAGAATATCGAGATCATGGGCGTGAGCTGCCACATCGGTTCCCAGCTCACGCAGGTGGATCCCTTCATCGAGGCCCTGCGCAAGGTAAAGGCCTTCCTGGGCCGGCTGGAGGATCGGGGGATACGGGTCCGTTACCTCGATCTCGGCGGTGGCCTCGGCATCACCTACGACGACGAGCGACCGCCGCATCCGCAGGAATACGCCGCCGCCATCCGGGAGGAACTGGGTGGTGCCGACTATACCCTGATCCTGGAGCCCGGCCGGGTCATTGCCGGCAATGGAGGCATCCTGGTCACCGAGGTCCAGTACACCAAGGTCAACTCCGGCGGTGACGAGGAAAAACGGTTCGTGATCGTGGATGCGGCCATGAACGACCTGGCCCGGCCCAGTCTCTATGGGGCCTACCATGAGATCATCCCGGTGGTGCAGGAAGAGCGGCCCGTGCAGAAGGTGGATATCGTCGGGCCCATCTGCGAGAGCGGCGACTTCATGGCCCGGGACCGGATGCTGCCCGAGGTCCGGCAGGGTGACCTGCTGGCGATCATGAGCTGCGGTGCCTACGGCTTTTCCATGGCCTCCAACTATAATTCACGGCCCAGGGCGGCCGAGGTGCTGGTGGGAGGGGACTGTTTCCGGGTCATCCGCATGCGCGAGGACTACGAGGACCTGATCCGGGGTGAATTCGTGGTGGAGCTGGACTGCAAATGAAGATCGCGGACCTGCCGCTGCCCTTTGTCAAGATGAGCGGGACCGGCAACGATTTTATCATCATCGACCACCGCAGGCCGCGTATCGCCGGCGAAGGCATGCAGGAGTTTGCCCGCCTGGTCTGCCGGCGCAGGTTTTCCGTGGGCGCCGACGGGCTGATCCTGATCGAGAACTCGGATACGGCCGATTTCCGCTGGCGGTTCTTCAATGCGGACGGCTCGGTGGCCGAGATGTGCGGCAACGGCGCCCGCTGTGCGGCCCGGTTCGCCTACATGCACGGCATCGCCCCGGCGCGGATGCGGTTCGAGACCCTGGCCGGGGTCATCGAGGCCGGTGTCGCCGGGCTCGATGTGTCGGTGAAGATGACCCGGCCCGCCGGTTTCCGCATGGAGCAGAAGGTGGAGGTGGACGGCACCACCGTGATTCTCCACTGCGTGGACACCGGTGTGCCGCACGCAGTGGTCTTTGTGGAGGATATCGACGGCACCGATGTCTGCGGTCTGGGCAGCCGCATCCGTCATCACCAGGCCTTCATGCCGGCGGGAACCAATGTCAATTTTGTCCGGCAGCAGGAGGATGGCGCCTTCAAGGTGCGGACCTATGAGCGGGGCGTCGAGGACGAGACCCGGGCCTGCGGCACCGGCGCCGTGGCCTCGGCCCTGGTGGCCGCGATCCTGGGCAGGGCCGATTCGCCGGTGGAGATCGTCACCTCGGGCGGCGACCGGCTGACCATCTTCTTTGACCTGGCCGAGGGGCCGGCCGCGGACAATGTCTTTCTCAAAGGGCCTGCCCACGTGGTCTATCGCGGCGAACTGAACGAAGAGGCACTGCTCTGAAGCGTCGATGGCGGTGAACCATTACGAACTGTTACTGCCGGCGCGACAGCCGGTTCTATCTGTGAGGAGGAAAAACAATGAAAAAGATTCAGGGTGCCTTTACTGCAATCGTTACTCCCATGCTCGACGGCAAGGTGGACGAGCAGGGGCTGATCGACCTGATCGAGTTCCAGATCGCCGGCGGGATCCACGGCCTGGTTCCCTGCGGGACCACCGGTGAATCGGCAACACTGGATTTTGACGAGCACAAGCGGGTCATCGAGCTGACGGTCAAGACCGTTGCCGGCCGGGTACCGGTCATTGCCGGCACCGGCGCCAACAATACGCTCGAGGCCATCGAGCTGACCGAATCGGCCAGGGCCAGCGGCGCCGATGCGGTGCTGTCCGTGGTGCCCTACTACAACAAGCCGAGCCAGGAGGGACTGTACCAGCATTTCCGGACCATTGCCGAGGCCGTGGATATTCCCATGGTCCTCTACAACGTGCCCGGCCGCACGGTCACCAACATGCTGCCCGCCACCGTGGCCCGGCTGGCCGAACTGCCGGGCGTCATCGGCATCAAGGAGGCCAGCGGCAGCCTGAACCAGGTCAGCGAGGTGATCCGGGTCTGCCCGGACGACTTCATCGTTCTCTCCGGTGACGATTTCACTTCCATGCCAACGGTCCTCATCGGCGGCAAGGGGGTCATCTCGGTCACCTCCAATGTCGATCCCCGCGGCATGGCCGATCTCATGGAGGCGGCCCTTGCCGGTGACCTGGCCCGGGCCAGGGAGATTCATTACCGGCTGTTTCCGCTCATGGGCACCATGTTCTGCTATCCCAGCCCGGCACCGGCCAAGAAGGCGCTGGAGCTGATGGGCAGGATCCGTTCCGGCGAGGTGCGGCTGCCCATGACCGGGATGGATGCGCCCAGCCTGGAGAAGCTGAAGAAGGCCATGACCGATCTCGATCTGATTTGAAAAGCCCGGCAACCGCCTAAAAATAGAGATACTTTTACGCTGATTTTCTGAAAAGGAACTGACAATGACCAAGGTAATCGTTGCCGGCGCTGCCGGAAGAATGGGGCAGCGCATCAGTTACATGGTGCAGCAGAATCCTGACCTGGAGCTGGCCGCGGCCTTCGAGCATGCCGACAATCCGGCCGTGGGCAGGGATGTGGGTGAAAACGCCGGCTTCGGCACCACCGGTGTCCCCATCGAGGCCGGCCTGGACGCGGTCATCGACCGGGGCGAGGTGATCATCGATTTCACCTTTCATACCGCGACCATGGAATTCGTCCGCCGGGCCGCCGGGCACGGCAAGGCCATGGTCATCGGCACCACCGGTCTTTCGGCCGAAGAACTGGCCACCCTCAAGGCCACGGCCGAGGCGAATTTCCCCTGCGTCCAGGCCCCCAACATGGCTGTTGGCGTCAATGTGCTCTTCAAGCTGGTGGAAAAGGCAGCCTCGGTCCTGGGCGATGCCTATGACGTGGAGATCGTCGAGGCCCATCACCGGATGAAGAAGGATGCCCCTTCGGGCACCGCCCTCAAGCTGGGCGAGATGGCAGCCAATGCCCTGGGCCGCGACCTGGCCGAGGTGGGCGTCTTTGAACGGCACGGCATGATCGGCGAGCGCAGCGACCGCGAGATCGGTATCCAGACCATCCGCGCCGGTGATATCGTCGGTGAGCATACGGTCTACTTTGCCGGTGCCGGTGAGCGGATCGAGATCACCCACCGGGCCCACAGCCGGGACAATTTCGCCCGCGGCGCCGCCTTGGCGGCGGCCTGGGTGGCCGGCCGGCCCAATGGCCTCTATACCATGTTCGATGTCCTGGGTCTGACCGATTTCTGATCCGGCCCGGCAGCCTTTGTTCGGAACTCTTTTGATCCGCCATGTACCCGGTGTGCATAGGGCTCGGCTCCAATCTGGGCGATTCCATGGAGCTGCTGCTGGAGGCGTGGGTCGAACTGGGCCGGGTGCCGGGCATCACCACCCGGGCCCTGTCCAGGCCCTACCGCACCGAACCGGTGGACATGGAAAGCCGGCACTGGTTCATCAATGCCGCAGGCGTGGTGGAGACCGAGCTGGCCCCGGAGGTCCTCCTTGATCGTCTGCTCGCCATGGAGGCCAGGTTCGGCCGCCGTCGGGTGCCGGGCGACCCGGGCCACCGGGACAGGACCCTGGACCTGGACCTGCTGCTCTACGGAGATCTGATCCACAACGAAACCCGCCTGATCCTTCCCCATCCGCAGATGCATCGCCGCCTGTTCGTGCTGGCGCCCCTTGCCGAGCTGGTGCCCGGACTGGAGATTCCCGGCCTGGGGCTGACGGTTGCCCGGGCCCTGCAGCGGCTCCTGGCCAGGCCGGAAAGCGCGGTGATCGAGCAGCGCGCCTGGCCCTCATCCCGCCGGCGCCGCCGGTGCGACCATACCTGCCGCAGCGTGTAAAACCGCGGCATTGCAGATCCTGGAATCACCCCCGGGAAAACCGTTGATAAAAGTACCGGTATTTCAGGGTGGTTGGCGATAGGGGTGAACTGTTGCCGCCGCTGAAACCGGAGATTGAATTAGACTTTTCGCCTGTCAGGTATATAATACAGGTGGGAGTGCGGCAGATGACAGAAGGTGCACAAAAAGGTAATAGTTCACCGCTATCAGCAACTACCTGAAAAAGAGCAATACCTTGGTAAAAGTTCAGCAGTGCGTCAGCCGTGCGTGATCGTGGCTGGCCGCGAGCGCGTGCAGATGGCGTGCTGCTGAACTTTTACCAAAAAAGAAGGGTGTCGGATCGCGTGGTTATCGAGGCCGTGAGACAACAGCGAGGAACTGGATGAGCCCTGTGCGTCTGGTCATCCTCGCCATTCTCTTCTATATCGCCTGGCGTCTTGTCCGCGGCCTGGCTAAAGGTTCGCCGCCTTCCGGCCGAACCGGAAGACAGGGGGATTCCCGGGTCCAGGATGTCCTGGTCGAGGATCCGGTATGTCACACCCTGGTGCCGCAGCACCAGGCCCTGCAGCTCCGGCGCGGGGGAACCACCTACTATTTCTGCAGTGAAGCCTGCCGCCGTCGGTTCGGGAAGATGGAGGACGACAAGTCGGCCGGCGAAACCGCCAGCCGGACCGGCAGGTAACCGCTTGCCGATGTCGGCAGCGACTTTGAGATACATGAACTTTTCTACCGGCAGAGCCGGCCATACCATAGAGGAGAGAGATGAAATTCTTTATTGATACCGCCAATATCGACGAGATAAAAAAAGGGCTTGAAATCGGGATGGTGGACGGGGTCACCACCAACCCGTCGCTGGTGGCCAAGGAGCAGCGGCCGTTCATCGATATCCTCAATGACATCTGCGCCATTGTCGACGGTCCCGTCAGCGCCGAGGTGGTCAGCCTGGATGCCGACGGCATGGTGACCGAGGCCCGGGAACTGGCGAAGATCAGCGACAACATCGTCATCAAGGTGCCCATGATCGAGGAGGGGCTCAAGGCGGTGAAACGGCTCACCGCCGAGGATATCAAGACCAACGTCACCCTCATCTTCTCCTCCACCCAGGCCCTGCTGGCCGCCAAGGCCGGCGCCACCTATGTCAGCCCCTTTGTCGGCCGCCTGGACGATATCTCCAGCAACGGCATGGACCTGATCGGCGACATCATGACCATCTTTGCCAACTACGGTTTTGACACCGAGGTGATCGTTGCCTCGGTCCGCAATCCCATGCACGTGGTGGAATCGGCCCTCATGGGCGCCCATATCGCCACCATTCCCTACAAGGTCATTGCCCAGCTCGCCCGCCACCCGCTCACCGACATCGGCATGGAGAAGTTCCTCGCGGACTGGGAGAAACGACGGAAATAGACGGGGGTGGGTATGATGAAGGGTATACTCTGTGCCGTGGTGGTGCTGGCGATCCTGCTTCCGGCCGGGCCCGGCCGGGCCGATATCTACAGCTACGTTGATGGCAACGGTATCCGTCATTATACCAATGTTCCCGGTGACAGCCGCTACCGGCAGGTCCGGCTGCCGGGCCTGAAACCGGTGGCCAGCAGGGTGGTGCGTACAGGGAGCAGGGCCGTTGTCCACGCCGGAAAGGCCAGGAAGCACCGTGTGGCCCGCACCTGGACGGGGCCGCGGAGTTATGACCGCCATATCAGGCGGGCCGCCTCGCGGCACCGCGTCGACCCCCTTCTCATCAAGGCCATCATCCAGACGGAATCCAACTTCAACCCGCGGGCCATCTCGTCGCACGGCGCCCAGGGGCTCATGCAGCTCATGCCCGAAACGGCGCGGGATCTGCAGGTGAAAAATCCCTTTGATCCCGGGCAGAACATAGCCGGCGGCACCCGCTATTTCCGCCGCCTGCTCGACTGGTACAACGGTGACCTGGCCCTGAGCCTGGCCGCCTACAATGCCGGTCCCGGCCGGGTTCCCAGGCACGGTGCCATTCCGCGTATTCCCGAGACCATGGCCTATGTCAACAAGGTGCTGGGGCTGTACCGTTCCTACCGGCGCGGCATGATGGTGCAGGCCACCAGGATCAATGTCCGGAAACTGGTGACAGTGCATTGAACCGTGCAAACAGGGTACTGAACCTGCCCAATCTCATCACCGCCGGCCGTTTCGTGCTCTCCGGCTGCCTCGCCGGCCTGCTCACCATGGAGCAGACCACCCTTGTCGCCTCTGTCTCCTGGCTGGTGTTTGTCCTGGCCGCGGTCAGTGACTGGGTGGACGGCTGGTTCGCCCGCCGCTACCAGAGCGTCACCGTACTGGGCAAACTGATGGACCCCCTGGCCGACAAAGTGCTGGTGGCCACTGCCCTGGTCATGCTCATTCCCCAGGGCCTGATCCCGGCCTGGCTTTCCCTGCTCATCCTCTGCCGGGAGCTGATGGTGACCGGCCTGCGCGGTGTCGCCTCCGCGGCAGGGATCGTTGTCGCCGCCAGCGGCCTGGGCAAGATGAAGTCCATTGTCCAGTATATCGCCCTGGGCACCCTGATCTTTCCCGACCGGCTCGTGCCCTTCATTCCCCATCTCCACGCCATCGGTCTTGCCATCCTCTACCTGGCCCTGGTGCTCACCATCTGGTCCGGGCTGGACTATTTCTACAAGCTGCGCCGCGTCTTCCTGGAGGCGGATGCCGACTGACCATAACCGTATGTATACCGCTGTCGGCAACGACTTGGCAACGCCGGTGCTTTTATGATGAGATCAGCATCATGGCGCCCATGGCGATCAGGAAGAGATGCACCACCCGCAGATAGGCACTGCGGTTGATCCTGCCGGTAAGACGGGAGCCCAGCATGGTCCCGGCAAGAACGAAGAAGAAGGTGCATGCGAAGTAGGCGAGGGTGGTGCCGGTGGTGACGCCGGTCAGGGCATGGACCAGGGCGATGAGGGTGGAGTTGGCGGCAAAGAATCCGGTCAGGGTGGCCCTGATCTCGTCCTTGCTCCAGTCGGTGAGGGC
>JALSNC010000166.1 GCA_026987195.1 Desulfobulbaceae bacterium
CTCCTGTCAATATCCCTGCTCCGGGCGCTCCGGGAGAGAGCCCCTCCCCGTCCCTGCAGCGGCGATGATTCGCCCGGCCACATGGCAGCATACCACGGAACGACCGCGATCTCAATCAGGTCCTTCCTCCCTGTTGTTCAGCATCTGGCGGCAACAGGCAGTGCGTGGAGCCTTTGCGCAGGAACGACCGGCGGGCGCCCTCACAGTTCAGACAGATGCTGATAGCGGAGAACTGTTACCGTGATTATCGCGCGCAGGGCCGCGCTCCTGCTGTGTTGCTTGCGGGCAATGCCCGCGTCAGGTTAAAAACGGATTGACAATGCTCAGGTTGCGGATCTTCTGTCCATTCTGCAGATCTTCCATATACAGAGCAGTGCATCCTGCCTTGAGCAGGGCTGAAACAATCCGTGCGTCATAGAGGAAATAGCCTGTGGTTTCGGGACATTATCATCAAAGAAATGGACAAACACATTAGTGTCCACAAAGAAGTTATCTTGCATTCATTTCATCCCGTGAAAATTTTCGTCCGGCCCGTGCATCCGCCATACCCTCCATCAGGCTGTCGTATTCGGTACCAAGGTTGTCGCGATTGACATATTTTTTCAGCCAATTCCGGAAGAGCTGGTTTAACGATGTATTTTCCCGTCTCGCCTTTTCCCTGGCCCGTTTGATCAGCATGTCATCAGCGCTCAGCGTAATATTTTTTGCCATATCGACATCCCGGTAAATATACATTTTTACTGTACGTACTTTTTTCGTGCTGTGCAAGATGACAGACGGCTTTATCGGCCCCCCTCCCGTCTCCCCCCGGTCATTGTGTGCAACGGCTGTTGCTGCGTGAGACGGAAAAGTATTTGCCCGCCTCGACGTTTGACGTGAACTTGATTACCTTAAATAATGGAGCAGGCCGGCTGTGTGGAATATGGGATCCCGGTCCCCTCCCTCTGCCCCGGGTATGGAAACCGGTCTGTGCGGGCATGGGAGCCGGGCCGCCAAAACAAGAGGATAACTGATGCAGAATATCGTCATCATTGGTGGTGGCGCGGCCGGAATGAGCGCTGCCTCCAGGATCAGGAAACTGCAGCCGGACTGGAAGATCACGGTTCTCGAGGCCAGCGCCTGGGTCAGCCATGCGCCCTGCGGCATTCCCTATGTCATTGAAGGAATCAGCGAGCTGGACAGGCTGATGCACTATCCGCCGGAATTTTTCATCCGTGAGCGTAATATCGACCTGCACATCCGGTCGCGGGTGACGGCGGTCCGGGAGGGAGAGGTCCTGGCGCGGGAAGGTGACCGGGAAACGGTCTATCCCTGGGACCAGCTTCTGTTTGCCACCGGCGCCCTCCCCCGGAAACCACCTGTCCCCGGCACCGAACTGGCCGGGGTCTTCACGGCTGACCTGCCCCCGGACGCAGGGATCATCCGGCAGTACATGGAGGATACCGAGGTCAGGGAGGTGGTGATCATCGGTACGGGCTATGTCGCCATTGAGATGGCCGAGGCCTTTCTGGCCCGCGGCAAGCGCGTGACCCTGCTCGGACGGAGTGCGCGGGTTCTGCGCAGGACCTTTGATCCTGAAATCACGGAGGTGATCGGCGCCAGGCTGGCCAGGGAGCTGCAGCTTCGCCTGCAGGAGACGATCAGGTCGCTTGCGGGTGAAGGACGAGTGGAACGGGTGGTCACCGACAAGGGGGAATACCGGGCCGACATGGTGATCCTGGCCACCGGCATCAGGCCGGACACCGGCCTGGCCGAACAGCTTGGGGTTGAACTCGGCGCCAGCGGCGCGATCAGAACCGATGACAGGATGCGGACCAGCCGCGCCAATGTCTTTGCTGCCGGCGATGTGGCCGAATGCCGCCACCTGCTGACAGGAAAAAACACCTGGATCGCACTGGCGCCGGCAGGCAACAAGATGGGATTCGTGGCCGGCACGAACATGGCCGGCGGCGAGAGCAGATTTCCCGGCGTGACCGGGACCGCCATCACCCGGTTCATGGACCTGGAGATCGGCCGCACCGGCCTGGGCGAGCAACAGGCTGCAGAGGCCGGATTCCCGGTCCGCAGCGCCGTGATCAGGACCGCCACCGGGCCGGGCTACTATCCGGGACACGGCGAGATATGGCTCAAAGGTATAGTCGAGCAGGACACCGGCCGCCTCCTGGGCCTGCAGGCCGCTGGCAGGGACGTGCTTGCCAGGATCGACACCTTTGCCCTTGCCCTGCAGCAGGGCTGCACGACCCGCGACCTCTTCTTTTCCGACCTGGCCTATGCGCCACCCTTTGCCCCGGTCTGGGACCCCCTGGTGACCCTGGCCCGTGTGCTGAAGTTCTGAATTTTCTTTGGCCTTCCACCGGCAGATCGTTTACTCTTGGTCCGGGCAGATGTTGTCTGCCCATGTCTGTGACCGGACACCCGAGGGGTCCCCGCTTTCCTCCTCGCACGATCAGACCGGGGCAATGATGTGCGGCAGGGCCCATGTCCGTCGCGATATTTGCATACATAACAAACGGCAATACGCCGGCATTGGATATATTGTTCACCCTTTACATTATGTTTTTCCGGG
>JALSNC010000167.1 GCA_026987195.1 Desulfobulbaceae bacterium
ACGATCTCGGGCAGAATTCCGTTCACCATCATGTCCTTGCCTCATGGTCCGTTGCTCCGGCGGCCGGCCAGACCCCGGGTCTGCCTGGCCGCAACCATCCGCTGTTTCCGCGGCATGCGCCGCATCCGCCACCTCCCACCTGCACGCGCCCCATACCCTTGCTTGCCGTTCAGTTCAGGATTCCCGGCAGAACCTGGCCGATGAAGGCGGTCATCTCCATGACCTCCTGGCCGGACAGGCGGGCACTGATCGCCTCCAGGGCCGGGGTCATGATCCTGAGCAGAGGAGCCGGATAGAAACCGAACAGGACCACCAGCATGGCCAGGGGCAGGAGGCTTGCGGTCTCACGCAGGCCGATATCCCGGGCCAGGGACGGATCTGCGCCCCGGCCCCAGGTGAGTCCGAGAAACATGCGGAACATATAGGCGGCTGCCAGCAGTGCCCCCGGGATCACCCAGGCACCAAGCCGCAGGCTGTCGGTAAAGGCACCGCTCAGGCAGAGAAACTCGCCCACGAAACTGGCTGTGCCGGGAAAGGCCAGGGAGGAAAGGGAGAACAGGCCCAGGAAGAACACAAACCCGGGCATGAGCCGGGCCAGGCCCGCATTGTCGGCAAGGGCGCGGGACCGGGTCCGCTCGTAGAGCATGCCGGCCAGGAGAAAGAGGCCGCCGGTGGTGAGCCCGTGGTTGAGCATCTGCAGCATGGCACCCTGGAGCCCCTGCATGTTGAGCACACCGATCCCCAGGGTGACAAACCCCATGTGGGCCACGGACGAGTAGGCAATCAGCTTCTTGATATCCTCCTGGGCCAGGGAAAGCAGGCCGCCATAGAGGATGGCGGCCACCGAAAGCGCAATCAGCAGCGGCGCCATGTTCAGGCTGGCCGCCGGGGTCAGGCTCAGGTTGAAACGGAGCAGGCCGTAGGTCCCCATCTTGAGCAGAACACCGGCCAGGATCACGGAGCCGGCCGTGGGCGCCTCCACGTGGGCGGCAGGCAGCCAGGTATGCAGCGGCACCATGGGGATCTTGACCGCAAACCCCGCCAGAAAGGCGAGGAAGAGCCAGAACTCCCAGCGGGGTGACAGCTCGAGGTTCAGGAGAGCCGGGTAGCTGAAGGTATCGCCCTGGACATGGAGGCCGACGATGGCGAGAAGCAGAAATACCGATCCGGCCAGGGTGTAGAGAACGAACTTGACGGCCGCGTACCGCCGCCGGGGACCGCCCCAGATGGCGATCATCAGGAACATGGGGATCAGCATCGCCTCCCAGAAGAAGTAGAACAGCACCAGGTCCAGGGCCACGAACACGCCGGTGAGAATCCCCTGGGTGAGCAGCAGGCAGGCCATGAAGGCCCGGACCCGCCTGGTGATATACCGCCAGGAACAGAGCACGGTGACCGGGCCGAGCAGGGTGGTGAGCAGGACCAGGGGCAGGCTGATGCCATCCACTCCCAGGAGATAGCTCAAGCCGAGCCGGCGGATCCAGACATGGTGCTCCACGAACTGGAACCCGGGCAGCCCGGGACGGAAGGCGCCATAGAGCGGCAGGGAGAGGAGAAAGGTCAGCACAAGGACCACCAGGGCCAGCCAGCGGCCCTGCTCTCCGTTCCTGGCCAGGGGCAGCAGCAGGGCACCGAAGATGGGCAGAAAAACGATCAGGCTCAGCAGGGGGCCGTCCAGGGGCGATGGGTGGAGCATGGCAATGGGAGTCATGGCGGTTATGGTCCTGTTGTCGGTCCGTGGAAACAGACCTCACAATATGGTCGTGTTTGCCGGCAGCCGGGATCTAACGGATCCAGAGGGTCAGCAGGATGATACCGGCCAGCACGGTCAGGGTCCGGGCCACATAGCGTGACAGGATGCCCGGCTGCATGAAGAAGCGCATGGTTTCCCCGAACCGCAGCACCGCCCCGGCCGTACCGTCGACCACCCCGTCCACCAGCCGCCGGTCGTTCCAGGCGGCAAGCCCGGCCAGCCCCCGGAGCAGGGGCAGAAACAGGGTCTGGTGCAGGTTCCTTATCACCTCTTCGTCCACCAGGCGCAGCACCCGGCGGCAGAAGGTCGTGAAGGCCACTCCGCCCCGCCGATAGAACCAGTCCAGGTCCAGGCCGATCTCCGGCTCCGGATAGAGTTTTTTTATCAGCAGGAAGAAGCCCAGCATGGTGAAGAGGAGGATCTGCAGCGAGGCCATGACGTGGGTCGGGGTGTAGGGTTGATAGTCGACGGCATAGGGCAGCAGGCGGTAGAGAGTGTCGGGACGGATACCGATGAGAATGCAGTAATAGCTGGCCAGGGCCATGGCGACGAGCATGTTGAGGGGCGCCTCCCGCCGGGGTGGCGCAAAGGCGGGACGTTCGCGCCAGAACCAGATGAAATAGGGCACCTTGAGGCCGGTGTGGAGAAAGGTCCCGGCCGATGCCAGGGTCAGGCCCAGGGCGGCCCATTGCAGGTGATCCTCCCAGGCGCCGGAGATGATCATCGACTTGGTGACAAAGCCTGAAAAGAGCGGAAAGGCGGAGATGGACAGACCGCCGACCAGGGTGAAAACCAGGGTCCAGGGCATGTACCTCCACAGGCCGCCCAGCTCCGAGAAACGGCTTCTGCCGGTGACATGGAGCACCGAGCCCACCCCCATGAAGAGCAGGCCCTTGTAGAGGATGTGGGCAAAGGCATGGGCACAGGCGCCGTTGATGGCCAGCTCGGTGCCGATGCCCACCCCGGCCACCATGTAGCCCACCTGGCTGATGATATGGTAGGAAAGCAGCCGGCGGGCATCGTTCTCCAGGACCGCGTAGACCACCCCGTAGAGGGCCATGACCACGCCAAGCACGATGAGGATCTCGAAGCCGGCAAAGGAGCGGATCAGGGCATAGACCGCGGTCTTGGTGGTGTAGGCGCACATGAAGACCGAACCGACCACGGTGGCGGAGCCGTAGGCGTCGGGCAGCCAGGCATGCAGGGGCGGCACGGCGGCATTGAGCAGAAAACCGGCCAGGATCAGGTACTGGGCCGGACCGGCGGCAGCCGGGTCGATGGCGGTGAAGGTGATGGAGCCAGCCTGGTGGTACTGGAGCAGAATGCCGCCGAGCAGCAGCAGACCGCCGAAGACATGGACCAGCATGTAGCGGTAGCCGGCAGCCACGGCCCCTTTGGTGCGGCGGAGAAAGACGAGCGCCGCCGAGAAGACCATCAGCCCCTCCCAGAAGAGAAACAGGGTCAGGTAATCGCCGGCGAACACGCAGCCGAGCGCAGAGCCGACGTAGCCCATGGCCGCCGACTGCTGCCAGGGATCGGCCAGGTGGAGTCCGTAGATTGCGCCGATGAACGCCATCAGGGTAAAGACATTGGCAAAGACCAGGGCCAGCCGGTCGACGCGGCCGAAGGTAAGTGTCAGTCCATGCAGCTCCACCTGGCCATGCAGGCCGGGGGCGAGCAGAACGACCGTGGCCAGGGCCATGAGCGGCACCAGCAGGACCAGGGCCTGCCGCCAGACGCCCCGGGCCAGCGGGACCGCCACCATGCCGGCAAAGAAAAGAAAGGCCGGGTGGATGAAGAAATCCGTGGTCATTTTTTCCCTCCCCTTCTCTCGTAGTAATCCTCGGGCCGGAAGAGCCAGACATGGCCCAGCCACTTGGAGACCACGATGATGAGCATACAGGCCAGCAGGCCGAACAGGCCCCAGAAGCCGGGGATCTCGTCACCGATAAAGTAGACATGATGGCGGGGTACCAGCAGGTCGGCCAGGATCAGCAGACCGAGCAGGCAGCAGAAGGCCACCCGCACCCCGTGGTAGTGGCGGCGCAGCCGGGCGATGAGACGCTTGATCATGACAGCACCTCTCCGATGAGCCGCAGGAACGGCTGTGGAAACAGGCCGAGCAGGATGGTGATGGCGGCGGTGACCGACAGGGGCACGAGCATGAAGGCCGGGGCTTCGCGCACCACCTGGTCTCCGGACCGTGGAGGGCCGGCCATGAAAAAGGCCCGATAGACGATGGGCAGGAAATAGGCCGCGTTGAGCAGCGAACTGGTGAGGATGAAGACCAGCAGCAGCATGGAGCCGTTGTCCAGGCAGCCGAGACCGAGGAACCACTTGGTGACGAAACCGGCGGTCCCGGGCACCCCGATCATGGACAGGGCGCCGATGGCAAAGGCGGTCATCGTCACCGGCATGGTGCGGCCGATGCCGGAGAGCTCGGAGATATATTTGCGGCCCGTGGCCACGAAGATGGCGCCGGCACAATAGAAGAGGGTGATCTTGGAAAAGGCATGGTTGGCGATGTGGATCATGCCGCCGGTCATGGAACTGACCGAGACCAGGGCGAACCCCAGGGTGATGTAGGCGAGCTGGCTCACCGTGGAGTAGGCCAGCCGCGCCTTGAGGTTGTCGTGGGTGAGGGCGATCATCGAGGCGAGAAGGATGGTGGCGGACATGAAATAGGCCGTGGGCATGACCAGGCCGAGGCGGTGCATCAGCTCGGGGCCGTAGACATTGTAGATCACCCGGGCGATACAGAAGACCCCCACCTTGACGACCGCCACCGCATGCAGCAGGGCCGAGACCGGGGTCGGTGCCACCATGGCCGACGGCAGCCAGGAGTGGAGCGGAATCAGGCCCGACTTGGCGATACCGGCGACAAAGAGAATGAACAGGACGACCAGCAGGGTCGGCGGGCCGTCAGCGGGCAGAATGGCACCCGGCCCGAAATCCAGGTTGCCTGCCAGGACATAGGTGAGGACGAGAGCGGCAAGAAAAAACAGCTTGCCGGTGCCCATCAGGTAGACCAGGTATTTGTTGGCGCCCCGCCTGGCCTCGCCGTCCTCGTGGTGCATGACCAGCGGATAGGTGAAGATGGAGACCAGTTCATAGAACAGGTACATGGTGAACAGCGACCCGGCCATGGCCACCCCCAGGGAGGCGGACAGGGTGAGGGCGAAACAGGTGTAGTACCTGGTCTGGGCGTGTTCCCCGAGGCCGCGCATGTAGCCGATGGAATAGAACGAGGTCAGGATCCAGAGAAAGGAGGAGATACAGGCAAAGACCATGGCAAAGCCGTCCACCCGGAAGACCAGCGACAGTCCGGGCAGCACCTCCGCCAGGCGGATGGAGATCACCTCGCCGCGCAGGATGGCAGGCAACATGGCCGCCACCAGGGCGAACTTGACCACGCCGGTGCCGATGGACACCATCTCCCGCCGGTCGGGATCATGGCCAAGGCGCATGATCAGGCCGGCACCGGCAAGGGAGACGGCAACGATGAGCACGGGCAGGATGGAGAAGGTGGTCTGCTCGATCATCCCGGATCACCCCTTGAGCCCGATCAGCCGGTCCACGGCAATGGTCTGGTAGTTGCGGAAGACCGCCACCGCGATGCCGAGGAAGACCGCGGCCTCGGCCGCCGCGATACCGATGATGAACAGGGTGGAGATCCGGGCCTGCAGGGGATCGGGCACCAGGTAGGTTCCGAAGGCCATGATATTGATCCCCACGCCCTGGAGCAGAAGTTCCAGGGAGATGAGAAAACCGATCAGGGTACGGCGGAACAGCATGCCGAAGAGCCCGATGGCAAAGAGGGCGTGAGCGACAACGACATAGACCAGCAGGCTGTTGGGCAGGGTGGCAAGAAACTCCATTTCAGATCCTCCGGTTGATGAGCGCGATGGTGACCGCGCCGATGACGGCCACGGTGAGCAGGATGGAGATCAGTTCAAAGGGCAGCAGATAATCGCCGAGCAGCATCCAGCCGATGCGGCTCTCGTCGATCTTGCGGGCCGATGCCACGATCTCGCGGCCGGCCAGGCTCTTGAGGGTGGCACTGAGCATGGCCACCACCAGGACCACGGGGATGGCCGCCTTGATGTCCAGGGGCCGCATCCCTTCCTCGCCCTGCTTGCGGGTGAGTGTCAGGCCGAAGGCGATGGCCACGCAGACCGCACCGATGTAGATCATGACCTGCATGACGGCGAGCAGGGGGCTGCCCAGGTTGTAGTAGAGTCCCGCCACCCCGAGCAGGGCACCCACCAGGCCGAAGAAACAGTGGATCAGGTTGCGGGCCGTGACCGCGAGCAGGGCGCCACCGACGACCAGCAGCAGAATGGTGGCAAAGGCGAGCGTATAGACGGTATGAACGAAACTGGCGAACATTGTGTTTTCCTCCGGCAGCACGGGACAGGACACCGCGTCCCCATCCCCGCATGACCGGGCCATGAGGGCCCGGAGAGCATCACTGCCCCTGTTGCAACAGTTCACTGATATGGGCAGCCACCTAAAAAGACCGACACTTTTACCCGTGCTCAGAATTGAAACGGCGACGCAAGCCCCTCCAGCAGATCCATGGTGCGAAATTCCGTGTCCCTGTACCCGGCCAGGGCATAATCCCGCGAAAATGCCAGGGCCCTGGCGGGACAGCTCTCCACGCAGAGGCCGCACAGGCTGCATTTCGTAAAGTCGAGCAGGAAGCGGACCGCGACCTTTTTCTTTCTGTCGCCGGGCTTCCGGCCCTGCACCGTGATGCAGGCCGAGGGACAGATACGGGCGCAGGAGCCGCAGGCAAAGCAGCGGGGGAATCCGGTCTCTTCATCGGCGAGCATGCGGATATGGCCGCGGAACCGGGCCGGCAGGGGTGCGGTCTGCCGCGGCCACTGCACGGTGTGCGGCCTCGAGACCATGTTGGCGAAGGTGACCCGCATGCCCTTCAGCAGGCTGACGGACCCTGTCACTATCCCGGCAAGATACCGATATCCGTTCATAGAGCCAGCACCCCCGCGGTGACGAGAAAATTGACCAGGGCAAGCGGCAGCAGGATCTTCCAGCCCAGGTGGAGCATCTGGTCGATGCGCAGCCGGGGAAAGGTCCAGCGGAACCACATGAGCAGGAAGATGATCCCGTAGAGCTTGAGCAGCGACCAGACGGGACCGGGCAGAAAGGGCCCCTGCCATCCGCCGAGAAAGAGGATCGAGGCCAGGGCCGCGGCGATGAACATGTAGGAATATTCGGCCAGGAAGAAGAGGGAAAACCCCATGGCCGAGTACTCGATGTGGAAACCGGCCACCAGCTCGCTCTCGGCCTCGGAAAAGTCAAAGGGGCTGCGGTTGGTCTCCAGGGTGATGGTGACGATGTAGATGATGAACAGCAGCGGCTGGTAGAGGATGTACCAGCCGTCTTTCTGGGCCAGGGCGATCTGGCGCAGGCTGTAGGAACCGGCCATCATGATGATGGTGAGGATGCAGAGCAGCAGCGGGATCTTGTAGGCCAGGATCTGGGCCACGGCCCTGGAACCGCCCAGGAGGGCATACTTGTTGTTGGAGCCCCAGCCGGCAAGCAGGATACCCAGGGTGTTGAGCAGCCCCAGGGCCACCACCAGCAGCAGACCGATGTTCAGCTCCCAGGCCTGGAGGGTCTCGCCCAGCGGCAGGGGGACCATGGCCACAAAGATGGGCACCAGGCTGACCACCGGCGCCAGGAGGAAGAGCGGCCGGTCAGCCGCGTCCGGCACCAGGAACTGCTTGCCCAGCAGCTTGATGCCGTCGGCCAGGGTCTGGAGCAGGCCGTGCGGCCCGACCTCCATGGGACCGTACCGGAAGTGCATGTGGCCGGCCACCTTGCGCTCGAGCCAGACCAGGATAACGGCGTTGAGGCCGACCACGGCACTGATGCCCAGCAGATAGCAGACAATGGTGACAGGGGAGATACTCATCGGTCCACCTCCGGGATGACCATGTCCAGGCTGCCGAGAATGGCCAGGGCATCGGCGAGGAGCTGGCCCCGGGCCAGGCGGGCGAAGATGGAGAGATTGGCAAACGAGGGCACCCGGAACTTGACCCGGCAGGGCCGGGTCGAGCCATCGGAGACCATGAAGATCACCAGCTCGCCGCGCGGTGTCTCCACCGCCATGGCCACCTCGCCCGCCGGCGGCCTGATCACCCTGGGCACCCTGGCGCGGTACGGCCCGTCGGGGATGGTGGCCACGGCCTGTTCGATGATGGCCAGCGACTGCTCCATTTCGGCCATGCGCACGTTGTAGCGGGCCAGGCAGTCCCCCTCCTGCTCCGCCGGCACCGCGAACTCGAACCGGTCATACCCGCTGTAGGGTTCGCATTTGCGCACGTCATAGGCAAAGCCGGAGCCGCGCAGGCAGGGCCCGGTGACACCGTAACCGGCCGCCTCGAACGGCAGGATCACGCCCACGTCCTTTGAGCGATGATGGAAGATCACGTTGCCGGTGACCAGATCGTGGTAGCGGGGCAGGCGCTGGCGGAAGCCGGTGACAAAATCCTCCACCCGCCGGAGAAAGACATCGTCCACGTCGGCGGCCAGGCCACCGAAGCGGAAGTAACAGTAGGTGAGCCGCGATCCGGTGATGTATTCCAGCAGATCCAGGATCTGTTCCCGGTCGGCGAAGGCCTGGAGAAAGGGAGTAAAGGCGCCGAGATCCAGGAGATAGGCCCCCCACCAGAGCAGGTGACTGGCGATCCGGTTCAGCTCGCAGGCCATCACCCGCACATGCACGGCCCGCTCCGGCACCTCGAAAGAGCAGAGTTTTTCCACCGCGCAGACCCAGGCCAGGCTGTAGGACATGGCCCCCAGGTAGTCCATGCGGCAGACATAGGGAAGAGCCTGGAGATAGGTCATGTTTTCGGCGATCTTCTCCTGCATCCGGTGACCGTAGCCAAGCACCGGATCCGCGGCCAGGATGTACTCGCCGTCCATCTGCAGGACCACCCGCAGGACGCCGTGGGTGCCCGGATGCTGCGGCCCCAGGTTGAGCAGGAAGTTCCCGTTGTCCGTTGATTCCAGGCTGTAGGTCGGTGGTGCGGACATGATCAGACCCCGGTGAAATCTTTTCTGAGCGGATGAAAGGTCGCCTCCTCGGGCAGAAGGAGGTTGCGGCTGTCCGGGCAGCCGTCAAAGGTGATGCCGAACATCTCCGCGGTCTCCCGCTCGTGCCAGACCGCACCCGGGAAGATGCGGCCGATGGAGGGCAGGTGCGGCCGCGACCTGGAGACCGTGACGCGAACCAGCAGGCGCATGTCGCCCTCATAATGGTTGAAGAGATAGATACCGTCCATCCGGTTCTGCTCCGGCATGTCCTCGGCCGTGACCGTTTCGATGAAAAATCCCTCTCCGGCCAGGGACCGGGCCAGTGAGCGGATCTGCTCCGGGAGGATGTGCAGAGAGCAGCGCAGGCCGACAGCCGGAACCCGGGGCCGGTAATCGATGCCGATTCGTGCAAGAGCGGTGGCAAGCGGACTGTTCATGATGCGTCCTCCAGCGGGATCTCCGGGGCCTCCGGAAAGCGGCGGCTGCCGGTCAGTTGCTGCTCCAGCTTGAGAAATGCCTCGATCAGGGCCTCGGGCCGGGGCGGACAGCCCGGCACCACCACATCCACGGGCAGCAGCCGGCTCACGCCCTCGATCACGTTGTAGTTGAAGTCGAGCTTGAAGGGCCCGCCGGAGATGGCGCAGTTGCCCATGGCGATCACCCACTTGGGGGCCGGCATCTGGTTGTAGAGCCGGACCACGGTGGGGGCCATCCTGGCGGTGACCGTGCCGGCCACGATCATGACATCGGCCTGGCGCGGCGTGGCCCGGAAGACACCGGCTCCGAAGCGGTCCAGGTCAAAGCGCGGCCCGGCCGCGGACATCATCTCGATGGCGCAGCAGGCCAGGCCGAAGGTGAGCGGCCAGAGCGAATTGGCCCGCGCCTGGTTCAGCAGCTTCTCGAGGCGGACGAAGTGGACTATCGGAGGGAGAGTGCTTCCCGTTCCCATTGCAGGACTCCTTTTTTCCAGGCATAGACGATGGCCATGAAGAGAATGACCACAAAGACGAGCATCTCGAGAAACCCGGCCAGGCCCACACCCTGCCGATAGATACGGGCCACGGGGAAGAGATAGAGCACATCGACCTCGAAGACGATGAAGATCAGGGCGTAGAGATAGTAGAAGACCCCGAAACGTGACGACACGGCCTGGCCGAAGGCGGCCATGCCGCACTCATAGGTGGCGCCGATATGGGGATTGCGGCTGCGGGGCGCAAGCAGGTAGCCTGCCGCCAGGGGGGCAACGGCGAAAACGACGCCGAAAAGAAGAAAGAGCGACAGAACAAAGCCGTCGGCGACCAGCTCAGGGTCAGGGGACAGGGCGGCATGGAAGATGGTGCCGGCATGAAGTGTCTGTTCCTGCATCGGTATCCTCCTCGTGTCACGGTGAGCGGGATACCGACTGACCCTACAATGTGGTCAGAAATAAAACAAACTTAAAATAATGGATATAAATATAAATAATACTGATGCAAACAGGCCGAAAAAAGGCGGCGGCAAAAATTACAACGACAAATCACGTTGATCCAGAGACACGAGAATATCGGGCTGACAGGGACAGGGAAGATTTTTCGGCAAAAAGAGACAAATCCAGGGGGATTCAGCGGTTGCGCTTGGTACCGCGATAGGTGAAAGCACGGGCAATCATCTTGTAGAAACCGCCCTTGTCGATGCCGATTCTCCTGCCGCAGGGGCAGTGGAGATGGCCGTCCCGGATCTCGGCGGCAAAGCATTTTGCGATCCTATCCTTGTGACAGCGCAGGACCTCGCCGGGCCCGATCTTGTCATAGCGCAGAAGTTTTCGCCCGCAGGCCGCGCAGCGGATAATCAGCATATCAGGGAAAGGGACATTAAATCTTCTGGTGGATACGCTCCAGTTCGGCCGGATCGGCGAACCGGTGCAGGCGGATCTTGCGGCTGCGGGGAAACTCGCGCCTGACCAGGACCTTGAGCAGCCGGTCCAGATCCTCCGGCGCCACCTCCTGTTCCCCGACCACGTACCCCCGCTCCCGGACCAGGATATTGCCGTTTTCCAGCAGGAGCAGGGCAATGGTGCGGTTGCGCTTGTAGGACATCATCTCCACCCCGCCCGGGGGCTCTGCCCTGCCCAGCATCCTGCGCACCCGGATGCGGACGGTTTCCCTGTTGACCAGCGCCATGTTTTCAGCAGGTAACAATTCAGCAGAACAGGGTCAACCCTACAGCGGCAGGATATGGACCTCTTCCCGGACCGGATGGATTCCCCTGATAAAGAGACCGTTGCGGCCGTCGATGGAGATCGGATCACCGAAACTGATCCGGAAGCCGCCTATCAGGGCATACTCGTCCGCCTCGTAGACCTGCAGGTCGCGGCAGCCGACCACGCAGGTCTTGCCGAGGCGGGTCGCCACCACCGAGGCGTGCGAGGTCTGGCCGCCACGCGAGGTGAGGAGGCCGTCGGCCATGGAGATCTCGCGGATGTCCTCGGGCACCGTATCCTGGCGGATCAGGATCAGGGTGGCCCCGGGCTCCTCCTGCCGCAACCGGCGGATATTGTCCTCGCTGAAGACGGCCCGCCCGGACAGGGCCGAACCGCTGACCCCGATCCCCTTGCCGAGGATGCACTTCTGCACCTCTTCGGCATCGACAAAGACGTTGAGGTGCTCCTTCTTCTTGATGGTGATCATGTCCCGGGTCTGGAGGATCCAGAGCTGCTCCGGCTCCGGGCCCTCGAAGGTGAACTCGATCTCCTGCGGGTTCCACTCCTTGGTATAGACCAGGTCCCGGCTGATGGAGAGCAGCCGCTCGTAGATGGCCGGGAACCGGACCTCCAGCGAATTGTCCACCGAGCGGCCGTCCAGCTCGGCCTGCTCCACCGAGATGGGATAACTGGTGACCAGGCCGGAGACGATGTCCTCGCCCTGGTCGCCGGGCGCATAATCGCCCCACAGGGCCACCCGCCGCACCTTGCGGTAGGGGTGGGCGGTGAAGAGCACGCCGCTGCCGGCAAGGGTACTCAGGTTGCCGTAGACCATGGCCTGGACGATGACCGCCGTGCCCCAGTCGTCGGAGACGTCCATCAGTTGCCGGTACTCCCGGGCCTTGCGGGTGTTCCAGGAGCCGAGCACCATCTCCACCGCGCCGATGAGCTGCAGCCACGGGTCTTCCGGCGGTCCATAGCCGCTGCGCCGCACCGCGCCCTGGTACTTGAGGGCCAGCTCCCGCATCTGCTCGGCCGTGAACTCCCGCTTCAGCCGCACCTGGTACCTTGCCTTGTGACCATTCATCAGTTCCTGGAAGGCCTCCCGCTCCATGCCGCGGGCCATGGCCCAGGACTGGAGGAAACGGCGGTAGTTGTCCCAGGCAAAATACTTCTGGTCCGGGTTGGCGGCCACGAACTCCTCCACCAGGTCCTCGTTGAAACCGACGTTGTGGATGGTGGTCATCATGCCGGGCATGGAGATGGCCGAGCCCGAGCGTACCGAGAGCAGCAGCGGCCGGTCCGGCGAACCGAAGATCTTGTCGGTCAGCTCCTCGATGCCGGTGATCGAGCTGCGCACCCGCCGCATGAACTCGTCCCTGGCCCGGTTGAACGTCCGGACCGCGGGCCAGCAGCGGAAGATCTCGGTGGTGATGATGAAGGCCGGCGGCACCGGCTTGCCGTCGCCGGCGAGCACCATGAGGTTGAAGCCCTTGTTGCCGAGATGGATCAGGTTGTGGGTGCGCAGGTTCTCGTTGTAGAGGGAGCTGATGGCCTTTTCCGGGTTGTAGGTCATGAGCAGGTCCAGGGTCTGCTCGTCGAGCAGCTCCTTCTGCGCCTCCAGGGTCTGGATGATGCGGCTGATGAAGTTGTCCAGGTGCTGGAGGCCGAAGGTGGCCGAGATCAGGTCGCGGAAAAAGGACTCCGAGAGCCGCAGCACCGTGGAGGGCAGGTCGTTTTCATCCCAGAGGGAGCGGTACTTGGTGAGCAGGTTGTCGGCGCCGATCTGGGGGATGATGATGGAGAGGTTGTTCTGGTGGATATTGATGTAGTAGGCATAGATCACGTCCTTGACCCCCTCGGACAGGCCGCGCATGATGTCGAGATGCTGGCTGTAGGAAAACCGCTTGATGCCGATGGAGGAGGCGAGCAGCGAGGTGTAGGTCTCGAGCCGGCGGCTGGAGATGCCGTCCACCTGCAGGGCGCGCAGGTAGAGCTTGAGGCTGCGGACGATATGAATGAAGGTGGCCTGGGTGATGAACGAGAGGTTGATGGACTGGAAGAGCTTTTCCAGGTAGATGTTGGCCAGGTTCTCCAGCCGGAAGGTGAGCCCCAGGGCATCGAACTTGCGCTCGGAATAGCGGCCGTAGACCGACGGGATATCGACGGCGATATGCCGCTTGTAGTAGATCTCCTCCCTGGGCTCGAACCGCTCCGGGCTGAGGATGATCTCCTTGAGATGCTCCAGGTGGTCGAGCAGGGCGTCCAGGCAGTGGTAGGTATCGCAGCTCTCCAGGACCTCCAGCAGGTCGGCCATCTCGGGGAAGCCGGACTGCATGGCCTGCTGCAACTGGTTGCGCAGCTCGGGCAGGCCCAGGTTGTACTTCTGGTGCAGGAGCTTGTACATCTTGACCAGCAGCTCGAACCGCCGCCGCTCCACCCGGGAGATGTCGCCCTGCTGCGAGAGATAGTCCTGCCGGTCCTCCTCCTGCCACTGGAGGATGTCGCGCATGGAATCGAACTTCAGTTCCTCGCGGATCCGCAGGGCCAGGACATGCTGTTCATCGACAAAGGGGCCCGAGGTCTGCACCTGGTTCAGGACCTCCTCGGGCAGGTAGTCGCGCAGCCTGTCCTTGTCCAGGGTGATCCAGAACTCGAAGATGGCCTGGATGAAGCCGACGATCAGATTGCTCGACTCGACATGGCTCTGCTTGCGCAGGAAGTGGATCAGCACGTCGCGCCGCTTGTGCAGTTCGTCCAGCTCGGTGGAGACGTCGCGCAGCTCGCCCTCGGCGCCGATCTCGTTGAAGAAGACCGGCATCAGCTTGGTGAACTGCTTGGCCAGGTTGTAGATGGGGCCGATGGGGTGATTGAGCAGCTCGGTGATGTCGCGCTGAAAGAGGTCGGTATCGCGGACACAGGTGCCGGAGAGACGGATATTGATGATCAGGGCCGAAAAGAGCGTGCCGCACCACTTGGGCTCCTGCATGATCAGGTTGAGCCAGACCCGGATGTTGGCCAGGTGGGCCGGGTTGGTGATGGGCTGCCAGTCCTCGTCCACGCCCATGACGTTGGCGTACTGAAAGCCGAAACGTACGGTCTGCCAGAGAAAGGCCTCCACCAGGCGCGAGTTGCCGCGCCTGAAGACCTCGCCGCCGATGACCTGGATGCACTGGAGCGAGGTGTGGGGATACTTGCGCACGTTGGCCTTGAGGAGCTGGAAGGTGGTGACGAAGAACTGCTCGATCTCCTCGAAGGACTGCTTGCGGATGAGCTGCACCAGGGAGCGGTTGATCTCGCGCAGGGTCTCCTCGTGGATCAGGTAGAGACCGGCGGTGTCCATGATCCTGAACAGGAAGAGCAGCTTGCGGTTCTCGACAAACGAGGCGTCGCCCTGGGCGGTATCGGCGGCGAGCCTGCCGGGAATCTCCCGGTACATGCGGACAATATCCATGTGGGCCGGCAGCTCGAGGATCTGCTCCAGGCCGCGCAGGGGGTCCTTTTCGATATCAATGGCCTCCAGGGCATCGAGATGGCTCCTGATCCGCTCGTGGGAGATGGCGGCCAGAAGCGGCCCGGCCTCCCAGTCACGGCAGAAATCGCCGCACTGCTCCATGAACCAGGGCAGCGGGTCCTCTTCGCCCAGCCAGTAGGAATAGTTCAGGGCCAGGATCTTCCGCATCAACCGGGCAATGGGCGTGTACTCGAAGCCGACCTCCCCTTCCCTGCTGAAGGCGACCAGCCGGGTGGCCATCCTCTTCATGGGATGGTGCCCCTGCACCATGTACATCATCACCTGGTCGTCGATCTCGTCCAGGTGATAGAGACGGTCGAAAAAGGTGTTCAGGGCCTCCTGGTAGCGCAGCAGGCACTCCTGGTCAACGGCGTTTATCAGCTTGTTGGCATAGGCCAGCATGGCCTCCATGATCCGCGAGACCTGTTTGCCGTTCTTTTTCGATTCCTCCAGGGCATCGAGAAAGATCCCGGTGAACAGGGTGAAGCACTCCGGTCCCAGTTCGTGGCGGCGGTAGATATTGAGATTCTTGAGGACAAAGGCACGCAGCTCGGGGATGATCAGCTTCCAGTTGCGATAGGGATGGCTGATCTCGTAGAGCAGGGTCTCGAGTTTGCGGGACAGCCCCTGGTAGGATGCGACCACCTCCTGCAGCGGCGCGAGGGAGGGATCGATGACCACCTCGCCGGCCGTCTCCTGGAGGTTGGCGATCAGGGCGTCGGACTGGATTGCTGCCTGGGGCTGCTGCATGGTGTTGTTCCTTCTCTGTCGGACTCCGGAGGCTCCCCTCGCCTTGCCGGTGGCGTCAGGGGCAGGCGGATGGTACAGCAGGTGCCCTCACCGGGCCTGCTGTGCATGGCAATGGTGCCGCCGAGGCTCTCGATGGCCTTCAGGGCATAGGTGAGGCCGAGACCGGGGCCATAGGTCTTGGAGGTGTAAAACGGATCATAGATCCGCTTCATGGCCCGCCGCGAGATGCCGCGGCCGGTATCGCGGATCTCCACCTCGAACCAGCCCTCGCTGACCCCGGTGCTGATATACAGCTGCCGCGTCGGCTGTCCGGCCATGGCCTCGATGGCATTTTCGATGATATTGGCAAAGGCGGTGACCAGATTCTCCGGATGCGCCGGCACCAGGGGTGCCCGGGCCATGAGGTCGGTGTGGACGGTGATCTTTTGCCGGGCCAGCTCGTCACGGAAACGCTCCAGCGCCTGTCCGAGCAGACCATTGATGTCCTCCAGGTCAGTGGCCGACACCGCCGCCGTCTTCAGGCTGCCCAGCTGGTTGACCATCTTTTCCAGCGAGGCCACATTGTCGAGAATAATGTCGAGGTAGCGCTGGTTGGGATCATCGGCAACAAGGTTGTTCTTGATCCGCCGGGCAAAACCGCCAATGGCGACCAGGGGATTGCGGATCTCGTGGGAGACCTCGTCCACCACCTGGTCCAGGGCGGCGAGCTTCTCTGTCCGCACCTCGCGCTGGCCGGCCTCCTTCCGGGCCAGCAGACGCCGGATCATGGCGGCCAGCTCCTTGTAGTCAAAGGGCTTGGTCAGGTAGCTGTCCGCGCCGATATCCAGGCCCCTGACCTTGTCCGGCACCTGGCTCCTGGCGGTGAGCATCAGGATCCGGTAGGAACGCCGGTCCTCGTCCTCTCGCAGCCGCCGGCAGACCTCGTAGCCGTCCATCTTCGGCATCATCACATCCAGGATCACCAGGTCCGGGTGGTACTCGCGCACCTTGCGCAGGGCCTCTTCCCCGTCAGCGGCGGCATCGGTATCATACCCCTCGGCCCGCAGCCGCTTGGTGAGCAGCTCCACCGTATCCGGGGTATCGTCGACGATAAGTATTTTTTCTCTGCTGCGCACCTGACCTCCCTCCCCCGCGGAACTCTTCCTGTCCCGACTACCTTACAACAGGTGCGGGAGGGGTTGCAAGCAGCCGGAGCGATTCCCGCCGACGTAACTCCTCACGGGATAACCAACCATCGGTTTTCTCGACCACAATGGTGTAAGCGCTCTCAGGGGCCGCAGATTTATGCAGGCGTGTCTGACCGCAGGTAAGCGTGGACTCCGGATGCGCGCTGCTGAACTTTTACCGAAAATCTCATCGCAGGTGCGAGACAACACGGTCGTAGAGTGTATGGATGTTGATGGGCTTGGAGATATAGTCGGCACAGCCCGCGGCCAGGGCCTTTTCCCGGTCTCCTTTCATGGCGTGCGCGGTGAGGGCGATGACGGGGATGGCGGCGAAGCGCGGATCCTGCTTCAGGCGGCGGGTCACTTCGTAACCGTCGATCCTGGGCAGCGAGATGTCCATCAGGATCAGGTCCGGCCGGACCCCGGCCACCTGCGCCAGGGCATCCTCCCCGTCCACGGCCTCGTAGAGCTCAAGTCCCCTGCGCCCCAGCACCTTGACCACCAGCTCGCGGCTGTCCAGGTTGTCATCCACCACCAGGATCTTCCAGACCGGCTCATCCCTGTTGTCCATCGTCTTCCTCCCTTGCCCGTGGAACATCCTCCCCGCCGGGAGCATGTTCCACCGCCCGCGCCGCCGTGATCTCCCGGTCCGCCTCCAGGACAAGCTGCTCCAGGACCTCGCACGACCTGCAGAACTCCATCTTGTGCGGATACTTGCAGACCCGGTGTCCCTTGCAGTGGGTGCCCGGAATCAGCCAGCACCGGTACTCGCTGCTCTCATACGCCGGACAGCTCGTCTGTCCGCAGTGGGTGTACTGCCAGCACTTGACCGGCCTGCCGCCATATTCCACCGGCCTCAGAAATACATCGGCCGGCAGCATGAAATGCTCGCCCAGCTTTTCGGCCATGGCCAGTTCCAGGGCCGGCCGGGCCGAGCGGTCAAAGAGTTTCTCATCCACAGGCACGGTGAAATACATCCTGGTTCCTGTCCCGAACTCGCTTTCAGCCCAGATCACGCCCTTGTGCAGCACCACCAGTCCCCGGGCGATACTGAGCCCCAGCCCGGTCCCCTCGTACTGGCGGATGCTGGAGACATCGATCTGGCTGAACTTGTCAAAGAGTTTTTTCATATCCTGCCTGCGGATGCCGATGCCGGTGTCTTCGACACAGACCTCGACAAATTCCGGCTCGTCACCGGCCTCGATACCGATATCCGAAGGATGGACATGGATGGTGATCTCCCCCTGGTCGGTGAACTTGACCGCATTGGAGAGCAGGTTGATCAGAACCTGGCGGATCTTGTCGCGGTCGATGTAGACCTCGGGCAGGTCCGGGGCAAAGTCGAAGCTGAGGGTGAGTTGTTTCTCCTCCAGGGCGGGGCGGAAGGTTGCGGCCACGGATTCGATGAGTCCCGTGATATCGGTGCGCTCCAGTACAAGCTCCATCCGGCCCGACTCGATCTTGGACATATCCAGGATATCGTTGATCAGCTGCAGCAGGTGCCGGGCATTGTCCGCCACCTTGCGCAGGTCCTTTTCCTGCTCCTCGTTGATCTCGCCGTCCACCCCGTCCAGCAGCAGATCGGTGTAGCCGATGATGGAATTCATGGGCGTACGCAGTTCGTGCGACATGTTGGCGAGAAAGGAGGACTTGAGCCGGTCAAGCTCTTTCAGGTCCCGGTTGGCCTGTTCCAGCAGGTAGGTGCGCTCCCTGAGCATGGCGGTGCGGCGGGCCACCTCCTGTTCCATCTCCCGGCTGAAGGAGGAGATCTTGTCGTAGAGTTTTTCCAGGTTGTCCAGCATGTGGTTGGTATGGAGGACAATCTTGTCCATGATGTCCTGCTGCCCCGAGGGGGTCGCCCGCACCTTGAGGTTGCCCCTGGACGCCTGGGCCAGGGTCTCGAGGATGTTTTCGGCCATGGCCTCCAGGTGCCGCCGCTGCTCCTCCTCCCGGCGGGCGGTCTCGCGCACATAGGCGAGCCGCTCGGCCCTGAGGACATCGGTGATGTCCTTGAGCACCTCCACGGCACCGATGACCCGGCCGCGGGCATCCCTGAGGACACTGGCACTGCCCATGACCGGCACCCGCTTTCCGTCGCGGGTGACGATGGTGGCGCGGATGCCGCTGACCGGGCGCTGGTCGGCAAAGGTCTGCCGGATGGGGCAGGCGCTGGTACCGCAGTTCTCGCACATGAGGATCTCCTGACAGGTCTTCCTGCCTTCCACCTCCTCCCGGCCATGGCCGGTCAGCTCGGCGCAGGGCTCGTTCATGTAGGTGATGACCATGTCCCGGTCCACCATGAACAGGGGATCGGCGATGGCCTTCTTCAGGCTGTCGGCGATCTCGATCTGTTCCTTGATACTGGTGACCATGTCGTTGAAGGCCCGGCCCAGGATACCCACCGAATCACCGCTGGAGTCCGGCATGGAGACCGAGAGGTCACCGCGGGCCAGGCGCTCGGCCCTGGCGGCCAGTTCGGTCAGGGGCCTGGTCACGAGGTAGATGAAGGCGAGCATACAGCCGACCCCCAGCGCCGAGATGGCGATGGTCCGGTTGCGCAGGCTGGCAATGGCCCGGTAGGTGGCATCGGCGGGAAACCTGGTCAGCAGGCCGCCCAGGACCTTTCTGCTTGCGCCATGGCAGTGATGGCACTCCTTCTCGTTGAGGATCACCCGCATGGTGACCAGGTAGCGCCGTCCCCGGTACTGCTCCTCAAAGGGTTCCTCTTCCACCGGTCCCCTGCCCTGCAGCATCCTGGCCAGGGCGTCGAGCGTCTTGCGGTCATGGACGAACTCGTCGACCCGGGTATTGATCCGGCGGGTATCGGTGGCAAAGACGATCTCCTGCTCGAAATCGCAGAGCACGATCTCGGTGCCCTGCAACTGGTCCCGGATATCGAAGAGCTGCTTCTCGATGGAGGCGGAATCACCCACTGCCATGGGATGCTTGATACCGGCATAGGCGAGCGAGCCGAGTTCACGGCCGAAATCGGTCATCCGCTGCTTGAAGAGCTGCCGCTGGTTGTTGACGCTGAGACTGATATCCACCGCCATGATCAGGCCGACACCGATGGCGAGGATGGCCATGATCTTGAAAGCCAGGCTGCCGGCCAGCCGTCGGCCGGTGATGTCGGCAAGGCGCAGCATCAGTGGCCTCCTCCGTGGATCATGGGCCGGTAGCGGAAGGCCCTGATCCGTTCAGACGTGTGGCAGGTCTCACAATCCTTGCGGGTGGGCCTGCGCTTGATGTCTTCGGGCCTGCCGGTGCGCACGTGCCTGGAGCCTGGTCCGTGGCAGACCTCGCAGCCGGCATTTTTGAGTTCCGGGGTCTTTTCCACGCTGACAAATCCACCCGGCTTGCCATAACCGGTGGTATGACAGCCGTAGCACTTCCTGATATCCTCCCTGGTCAGCCCCTTTTCCAGGCGCTCGATGCTGCGATAGGAGGTGCTTTTCTTGGCATAGCGGATAAAACTGGTGTATTCCGCGCGATGACAGGGACGACAGGCCCTGGAGCCGACATAACGGGGCGCGGCCTGACCGGGCCGGCCCTGTCCGGCGGCGGCAGGGACGGAGAGCAGGCAGCAGAACAGACAGAAGAGCAGGGGCAGGAGGGCTCTGACAAGGGAGATGGATAGTTTGTTCTTCACCGGTTCCCCCGACAGATGAGAAATAGAGGATCACGACAACGGGGCCGCCATTCAAGATTTCCGGTAATCTTACCTATACCGGCTTCCAGGCGCGCTGTCAATTCGCCTGCCGCGGCCGCGCCGGCACAGGGGTGATCCGAAAAGAAAAAACCCTGCCGGTGGCAGACCGGCAGGGTTCTTCTGGCGTCAGGGGCCGTGCGGCCATGCCGGGACAGTGGTCCCGGACCAGGCCATGGGACTACTGGAGAACCGGACGGGCGCCAACCGGCTGGACCGGACGGTTGTTGGGATGGTGCATGACATGGGTGAACTGCTCCACCTGCTCCTTGGAGACCGTCATCGGCGTCTTCATGACCAGCCAGACCACGCCCTCGGTGCAGGGCGGAGTGGTCAGCGAGCCGTTGAAGCGGTAGTAGTCACGGTTCTTGGGCAGCAGCTCGTCCGCCTTGACCTGGGAGGCCATGGCGATCTTGTCACCCGCCTTGGCCGGCATCTGCTTCCACAGCTTCTTCATGCCCTCGTTCTCGTCGCCGATCTTGTACATGACGGCGATAACAGCCAGCGAACCGTCCTTGGCGGCATGGACGAAATGCCCCTCCATGGGGAAGGACTCGCCGTTGATGGTGTTCTCGCTGGGCGAATGGAAGTGGAACTGCTTCAGCTCAAAGGTCTTGCCGGCAACGGTGATGGTGGAACCGGCGGTGTAGTTGGCCTGGATGGAGTGGCCGTTGTTGAGGATCTCGGTGGCCAGGCCGGAGTAGTTGAAGGTGATGGGCTCAAGCTCGGCCTCGATGAAGCCGGTCAGGTTGATGGGCGACTGGTTGACCCCCTTGGCGCACATCTCGAACTCCGGCTTCAGCGTTCCCCAGTGGGCCGGGCCGGTGTCCCCGGTGTAGCCCCAGTGGGCCCCTCCGGAAGCAAGGGCGTTGCCGGCGATGAGTGCAAAGGCTGCCGTGGCGGTGATGCATGCTTTTTTCATGGTTACTTCCTCCTTCAGCATGGATTAAAAGGGCAGCGGGAACATCCCTCCATGTTCCCGTCGACGATGAATACCCATTCAGTCTCACCCTTCTACACCACTTAGGCTTCAATTACAAGGGCTTATTCGCCTCCATGTGCAGAACCAGGTCCAGCATCCTGTTGGAGTAGCCCCATTCGTTGTCATACCAGCTCATCACCTTGACCGTGGTGCCCAGCACCCGGGTGCAGAGGCCGTCGACAATGGAGGAGTGGGGATCGCCCTGGAAGTCGATGGAGACCAGCGGTTCCTCGGTGTAGCGCAGGTAGCGGCCCGCGGCCTCCTCCAGGGCCCGGTTGACCTCGGGCACCGTGGTCTCGCGCTCCACCTCCATGACCACGTCCACCAGGGAGACATCCGGGGTGGGCACCCGCACCGCCAGGCCGTCAAACTTGTTCTTCAGCTCCGGGATCACCAGGGCCACCGCTGCCGCGGCGCCGGTCCTGGTGGGGATCATGGACATGGCCGCTGCCCTGGCCCGACGGAGATCGGAATGGGGAAAATCCAGCAGCCGCTGGTCGCCGGTGTAGGCATGAACCGTGGTCATCAGGCCCCGCCGGATACCGAACCTGTCGAGAATGACCTGAGCCACCGGCGCCAGGCAGTTGGTGGTGCAGGAGGCATTGGAGACCACATGATGCTCGGTGGGATCATACTCCTCGTCGTTGACCCCCATGACAATGGTCTTCACATCGCCCTTGGCCGGTGCCGAAATGATCACCTTGGAGGCGCCGGCGTCGATGTGGGCCTTTGCCGAGTCCAGGTCACGGAAAAACCCTGTGCACTCGAGCACATACTCGGCCCCGTATTCAGCCCACGGGATGTCGGCCGGCTGCCGGTGACCGGTAACCGGGATCGGCCTGCCGTCCACCACCAGGCCATCGTCATCGACGCCGACCTCCTTCTCGTAGACGCCCATGATGGAGTCATACTTGAGCAGGTGGGCCATGGTCTTCACATCGGTGAGATCATTGATGCCCACCACCTCGATGTCGGCAAAGGCCGCATCCCGGGAAATCGCCCTGAAGATATTCCTGCCGATCCGTCCGAAGCCGTTGATGCCTATGCGTACCGTCATGCCGTTCCTCCTTGTCAGGTGGTTGTCAGAGACCAGAAGCCAGAAATCAGAAATCAGAAGTGCAAGGCCAGAGGCCGGAAATCGGCGGCGGCCGGGTCACTGCCCGGTCCCGGCCAGGAGCTGACTGCTGTCACGAATGATCTTCTCCAGTTGCGCCACCTTGACCAGTGCCTCGTCACAGCTGCTGTCCACGGCCAGCGCCCGCCGGTACATGGCCAGGGCGCGCTCGTACCACTGGCCGGCCAGGTAGCTCCGGCCGGCGGCACAGAAGCCTGCCGCCGGGTTGCCGGAGAACATCTCGGCAAACAGTTCCGGCAGGGTCTCGCCCCAGAGCGCCGCCACGCTCTCCTCCTCCTCGACCAGAAGGCGGAGGACCAGGCTGTTGTCCGCCATCTCCGGCATCATCATCCGGAGCATGAAGTTGGCCTGGCCGAAGAAGAACCCCACCTGCTCGATCTGGTGCAGGATATCGGCGTTGATACGGGTGAGCAGCCGCTGGATATCCACCATGCCGGCCAGTTCCGGACCCGGCCTCGAGAGCCGGTGCACGGGCCGGGGACCGGAAAAGGGCATGTCCTGGATCCGGATGGCCTGGGGTGCGTAGCGGCTGAGCAGGTAGATGTTCTCCTTCAGTTTCATGCACTCGTGAAAGACCGAGCCGATGAGCCAGTCCAGGAGCGAACCGCTCAGGTCCCTGGCCTCCGCTCCCTCCGGCCACAGCCGGTGGCAGAGATCCTTGAGCTGCCAGAGGGGACCCTTGCCCGCCTCCGAGCCCACCATGCCGTCGAGCCGTTTCCAGATCCGTTCCCGGGCCGTGGCCGTCTTCCTGCTGAGCAGGTCCGGACAACCGGCCACCCGGTCACCCCGGCAACAGTCCAGGTAGATCTCGTACATCTCCTGGAATCCCTGCAGCAGGCGGAAGAAATCCGCCACCAGGCAGCGCATGAACTGCTGCCGGCGCTTCGCGAACCAGTCCTCCCGTTCGCCGGTGACTCTCCGCCCGCCATCCGCCGGTATAAACCGCATGATCCGCTCCCGTCTCTACTCCCCTGACGACTGCTGAACGTTTACCGGGGCGCAGGCCACGGCCTGGGCCTCCCGGTACAGGTCCAGGTAGGATGCCATCACCTTCTCCCAGGTATGGTGCGCCAGGATCTCCTCCACCGCCTGCCGCTGCATGGCCCTGATCCCGGCCGGATCATCGCGGAAGACGGCCAGGGCCCGCCGCATGGCCCGGGCCAGGGCCTCGGGCGTATGTTCCCGGTAACTGAAACCGGTGCGGCCGTCCAGGACCTTGACCAGGCCGCCCACATGGTGGACGATGGGCAGGTTGCCCAGAAGCTGCGCCATGTAGTCGGTCAGACCGCACGGCTCGTAGCGGGAAGGGATCAGGAAAAAATCGCCGGCCGCATAGATGCGGTTGGCCAGGCCGGGATGGTACCCCTTCAGGAAACAGCAGCGTCCGGCAAGCCCGTCCTGCCCGGTCATGGCTGCCAGGGCCTTCTCGAGGTCCGGATCGCCGGACCCCAGGATCAGCGCCTGGAACCCCCTGTCGTCTTGGGCAAGTCCGGCCAGTGCCGGCAGCAGGACGTCAACCCCCTTCTGCCCGGTAAGACGGCCGATGAAGGTGAAAAGCGGCAGGTCGGCGTCGCTGCCCAGGGTACCGAACTGCTCCACACCCGAGACGCCGCCGCGGCCGGCAAGCAGGGCCAGCATCTCCTCCTTGCAGCGCCGCTTGCCGGCCAGATCGCCCCGCAGGGGATCAAAGGCCGCGGCCAGGCCAAGCTGTCCGGGCCGGGTCGGGTCGATATCGGCCGGATTGATGCCGTTGGTGATGCCGACGATGCGCACGCCCCGCTGCAGCAGCCGGTGTCCGAGCCAGCCGGTACGGGCGTCCTCCCGGGTCTCCTGCAGTTCCCGCGCATACTGCTCGCTCACCGTGTTGATGACCGCGTAGCCGGCCGCGGCCACAAAGGGATCAAAGGCCGGACCCAGCCTGGAGCGCCGGACCACCGACTGCGGCAGACCGGTGACGGCCCGGGCAAAGGCCAGGTCGCCCACCTCCTGGTGATAGCCCAGGCCCGCATTGTGGATGGTGACCACCAGGCCGGTCTCGCTGAAAAAATGGCGATAGCCGCCATTCTCCCTGGCCATGGCCGCAAGCGTCGCGGCGTGCCCGTCCTGGCAGTGGATGACATCCGGCGCCTCGCCGAGAAGCAGCATCAGGTCCAGGGCCGCCTTCTGCAGCAGGATATTCATGGCAAAATAGTCATAATGCCCACTGCCCTGCCGCTGCCACGGCGTCTTTTCCTCTTCCGCGGCCGTGTAGGTGTAGACACCGAGCTTCTCGGCAAAACGCTCCGCCTCCACGAGAAAGATGGTAAGGCCCTCTTCCCTCCTCTCCCAGATCGAGACATCCTCCCTGCGCTCCCGGTCCGTGTAGTTCATCTCCACGGCAAAGACGCGGCGCCGCCTTTCGGCACAGGGCCCGTCCGTCCGCCGGGAGGGCAGCTCCAGGGGTGTGAATCCCAGGGCCGCGGCGTCCATGAAGCCGTAACGGGGCAGGATGACCCGGACCCGGCAGCCGCCGTCACGAACCAGGGCCTCGGCGAGCTGACGGCAGACATCCTTGACCCCGCCGGCGCCGGCCAGGCCGTCGTATTCGCGGCTCACCATCCAGACCGAACCGATGACATGGCCGCCGCTATGCCGCATCACCGCCACGCTCCTGCGGCTGCCGCTCCCGGCTGCCGGCAATGGCCAGTTGCCGCAGCAGGTGATCGGCCAGGGTCAGCCGGACCATGGCCTCGCACACCGGCACGATCCTGGGGATGGCCGAGATGTCGTGCCGCCCCCCCACCCGGATGGTCACCGGTTCATTGGCGCTGTTCACGGTCTTCTGCTCCTTGTGGATGGACGGAATCGGCTTGACCGCCACCCGGACGACGAGATGTTCACCATTGGAGATCCCGGCCAGGATACCGCCGGCGTTGTTGCCCATGAAGCCGGCCGGCGAGATGGGATCGTTGTTTTCCGACCCCAGCATGGCCGCGGCCCGGAAACCGGCGCCGATCTCCACACCCTTGACCGCGCCGATGGACATGAGCGCCCGCGCCAGCTCCGCATCCAGTTTGTCAAAGACCGGCTCGCCCAGGCCCGGCGGGCAGACGGCACGGATCTCGACGATCCCGCCCAGGGTATCGCCCCGGGCCCGCACCTCGGCGATCCGCTCCTCCATCCTGGCGGCAGCCTCGTTATCCGGGCAGAAGAGCCGGTTCTCGCCGATCACCCGCAGATCCCGGCTGCCGGCCTCGATACCGCCCAGGGCCACGGTATAGGCCACGACATCGATGGAATGCAGGCTGAGCAGCCGGGCAGCCACCGCGCCCGCGGCCACCCGGGCCGCGGTCTCCCGGGCCGAGGCCCGGCCGCCGCCCCGGTAGTCGCGGATGCCGTACTTGGCCTGGTAGGTCAGATCGCCGTGCCCGGGACGGAAGACGTCCCTGATATGATCGTAGGACGTGGAGCGGGCATCCCTGTTGAAGATAACCAGCGAGATGGGCGTGCCGGTGGTCAGGTCATGCTCGCATCCGTCGGGTCGGAAGGTGCCCGACATGATCTCCACCCGGTCCGGCTCCTTGCGCGGCGAGGTGGCGCCGCCCTTGCCGGGCCGACGCCGCTCCAGGTCTTTCTGGATCATCTCCGCGCTCAATGGTATGCCCGGGGGACAGCCGTCGATCACCGCGCCGATGGCCCGGCCGTGCGACTCCCCCCAGGTGGTCACCCTGAAGAGGGTGCCGAAACTGTTTCCTGGCATAATCTTCTATCCAAAAATCAAAAGGCAGAGGACAAAACAGCGTGCCGCCTCCGGCGGCATCCTTTGCCATATTCCCGATTTTCCATATTTGCCGGACTCATGAAAAGTCCATCACACTCTAAAGATGGCCGAGCATAGACGTTCGACAGACAAGGCGTGGCGGTGCCGGCCAGGCAGAGGCGCACATCCTGGTCCGGCCATGCCGGTTTCGGTATCGTCTCACTGCCGCAGCCGGTCGAGGATCTCCTCCACCAGGGCGGCCGGTGACCGGTCCACCGTGTCCAGGGCAAGATCGGAACCCTGACGGTAATAGGGGGTCCGCTCGGCCAGCAGGGCCACGGTCTCCGCAGCCGGGTCCCGGCCGGTCAGCGATGGACGCTGGCCGGCGGAATTCCGGTCCGCGCGTATGCGCCGGACAATGGTCTCCGGATCGGCCTGCAGCCAGATCACGGTGCCCCGGTCACGCAACTGCCGCCACTCCCGCCGGTGCAGGATGGCACCGCCGCCGGTGGCAACCACCAGGTTGCAGCGGCCGGCGAGCTCGGCCAGCAGTTGCCGCTCCTCCCTGCGGAACCGCTCCCAGCCGTGGCGGGCAACGAAACCGGCCACGTCGGAGCCCAGGCGCCGGCAGAGCACATCATCGGTATCGACAAAATCATAGCCGAGCCGGTGCGCCAGCCTGCGGCCGACCAGGGACTTGCCCGTTGCCCGGAACCCGGTCAGGACCAGGCACGGAGGCCAGACGACATCGTTCTCCTGCTGCTCTGCCCCTACTGCTGTCTCCATACACCTTGCCGCCGACATGGACCTGTACACCGGCCCGAAACGACCTCCCGCGCTGAACCGACCCGGCCCCACTCCGGGTTGCGGAACACGGCCGCAGAAAAGTGGAATTCCCTGTGCATTGCTTCTACTGTCCCGGGAATATACCATCCCTGTCTGCCGGCAACAACCGGCACGGCCATTTTTCTTCGTCAGGACCGATGTGAGGAAAAAGAGTCACCTTTTGGCTTTTCTTTTCAGGATGCTGTACTTAGAGTAGTATGGCGAGAACTCCGGGGAACTCCAGCCGTAAAAATTCAGCAGCGCGACCTCTGCACGCGCGCACGGCTGCCCGCAGGGTATAGGCACCAGCGGGCCCATAGCCGACCAGCCGCGATCCTGCACCGCTGGCGCACTGCTGAATCTTTCCAACAGTCCCGGCAGTTCAAAGTAGTTGCCGACAGAGGCGAACTATTTCCTCCAACCAAGACCGGCTACCATGGAATACAAAGACTATTACCAGATTCTCGGCGTCAGCCGTGATGCGACCCAGGATGAGATCAAGCAGGCCTATCGCCGCCTGGCCCGGAAGTATCATCCCGACGTCAGCAAGGAAGCGGATGCCGATAAAAAATTCAAGGAACTGGGCGAGGCCTACGAGGTCCTCAAGGACCCTGAAAAACGGGCCGCCTATGACAAGTTCGGCAGCAACTGGCAAAACGGCCAGGACTTTGAACCGCCCCCCAACTGGGATGCGGGCTTCGAATTTTCCGGCACCGGCTACACCGGCGGTGATGCCGAGGGGTACAGCGACTTCTTCGAAAGCCTCTTCGGCCGCTCGGGATTTTCACGCTCCAGCCGCCGCTCCACCTTCCGCATGAAGGGCGAGGATCACCATGCCAAGATCGTCATCCGCCTGGCCGACGCCTATCACGGCACCAGACAGACCATCACCCTGAACCGGGCCACGGTGGATGAACAGGGCCGGGTGGTCACCAGGCCCCATACCCTGCATGTCACCATCCCCAAGGGCGTGGTCGAAGGGCAGCGGATCCGGCTCGAGGGCCAGGGAATGCCCGGCATCGGCGGCGGCCCGCCCGGCGATCTCTACCTCGAGATCGCCTTTGCCGAGGATCCGATCTTCCGGGCCGAAAAACGCGACATCTACATGGAACTGCCGATCACGCCATGGGAGGCGGCCCTGGGCGCCACGGTCACGGTCCCCACCCTGGGCGGCAATGTACAGATGAAGATCCCGCCCGGTTCCCAGGGAGGCAACAAGCTCCGCCTCAAGGGCAAGGGGCTGTGCAGCAAGACCCGGTCAGGTGACCAGATCGTCATCCTTCGCATCGTGGTGCCGGTTCCCGAGACCGATGAACAGAAGAAACTGTACAGGAAGATGGCAGAACTGATGCCGATCAACCCTCGTGCAGAGCTGGGGGTGTGAGATGACCGAGAAGATAACATTTGTGTGCGGCACCGTGCTGGACGAGGACTGTTCCTGCAGCCTGGCCGAACTCTGCCGGATCTGCGGCGTCCACGCCGAAATGATCCTTGACATGATCGACGAGGGCCTCATCAGGCCGCTCCGGGGCAGGTCGCCGCTGGAATGGCGCTTTTCCGCCCTGGATATCCGCCGGGTCCAGGTGGCCCTGCGCCTGCAGCGGGACCTGCGGGTCAACCTGCCGGGCTGTGCCCTGGTCCTCGACCTGCTCGAAGAACTCGAGGAGCTGCGTCGGCTCCGGCGCTGAGCCGCGCCGCCTGCGGTCCGCCAGACCATTGCATGCCGTAAGCCAGCTTCTTGCCCGCCTGCAGCCGGAATCCCTGGCCGTGGGGGCCATCGCCGCCCTGGTGGCGGCACTGTTCGCCGGCCTCCTGCTCGGCAACCGTCTGCAACGCCGGATCCTGCTGCTCTCCATGCGCCTGGAACAGGCGACCAGGAACCAGCGCCGGCTTGCGGACGAGAACGGCCGCCTGCGTGACCGGCGCCAGGCCCTGGAGGACCAGTGCCGGCGGCTGGCTGCCCGCAATGCGGGCCTGGAAGAGGCCGTGACCCTGGCCAGGCAGCAGGTGCAGGAGCAGCAGGACTTCATCCGCCGGAGCCGACGAGAGCTCGAGCAGGAATTCCGGGTCCTGGCCCAGGAGGTGCTGACCGAGAAGGGCGGGCGCCTTGCCGCCGAACATGAGGCCGGCCTCAGGGGACTGCTCGAGCCTGTGCGGGAGCAGTTGCGCGATTTCAGGAAAAAGGTCGAGGATGTCTATGACCGGGAGTCACGGGACCGGGTGGCCATGATCCGGGAGATCGAGCACCTGAAGGAGCTCAACAAGCGGATCTCCGCCGACGCGGTCCGGCTGACCGATGCCCTGCGCGGCAGCAGCAAGGTGCAGGGCCAGTGGGGTGAAATGCTCCTGGAAAAACTCCTCGAGGACTCGGGCCTGCGGCGGGGCAGCGAGTTCGACACCCAGGTAAGCCTGCGGACCGCTGACGGCGGCACGCGTCAGCCCGATGTCATTGTCCATCTGCCCGGCCGGCGCGAGATCATTATTGACGCCAAGGTCTCGCTCTCCGCCTATGTCCGGGCCCACCGGGAAGACGACCGCAAGCGACAGGAACATTTCCTCGACCGCCACGTGGAGTCGGTGAGAAAACACGTCGCCGGCCTGTCGGCAAAAAGATACCAGGACCTGCTCGACCTGGGCAACCTGGACTTTGTTCTCATGTTCATCCCGGTGGAAGGCGCATTCCAGGCCGCGGTCAGCCGGCGGCCGGATCTGCTGCAGGAGGCGATGCGCAGAAAGGTGATCCTCTGCGGCCCCTCCTCGCTGCTGGCCATCCTCCGCACCATCCAGCACCTGTGGCGGCTGGACGAGCAGAAGCGCAATGCTTTGGCTATTGCCAAACAGGCGGGAAATCTATATGATAAATTTGTCGGCTTTGCCGAGGCCTTCGAGGAGATCGGCCTCCGGCTGGACCAGACCCGGCAGTCGTGGCAGACAGCGAGAAAACGGCTCGCCACCGGCCGGGGCAACCTGGTGGGGCGGGCGCGGGCCCTGCGCGAGCTCGGCGTAGAGGCCAGCCGGGAACTGCCCGACTCCCTGACCGGCGAGGATTCGACATGATCGTCCCCGGTTCGACATTTTTGTCGTTCCGCAGCCGTCCGTACCGCCGGCACGGTCCCGAAGTCCACCTGTACAGATTCCGGACATCCGGGACGGACTCACAGAAAAACGGGCCAGCCGCCATCGTGGCGCAGTACAGCCCCGCGGCGGGCCGGCAGCAGATCCAGCGCAAAGCGGCAAGCTATTTGCTAGATATTTCCCAGACCATAACCCCATGTTTCACCCACCAACCACCGGAGGTAGTACCATGAAATACATCGCACTCTGTGCCATCCTCTCCCTGCTCCTGCTCACAGGCTGCGCCGACATGAACAAGGCCCAGACAGGGGCCCTGGGCGGTGCGGCCGGCGGCGCCCTGGTCGGGCAGATCATCGGTCACAATACCGAGGCGACCCTGATCGGCGCGGCAGTAGGCACCATGCTGGGCTACATCGTGGGCAACGAGATGGACAAGTATGACCGCCAGGAGCTCAACCATGTCTACGAGCGCGGGGTCTCCAACCAGACCTCCTCCTGGGTCAACCCCGATACCGGCAACCAGTACCGGGTTACCCCCATGCCCGCCTACAGGGACCCCTCCACCAACCGTATCTGCCGCAAGGCCGAGATCGATGCCCTGATCGACGGCAAGATGGAGAAGACCGTCACCACCGCCTGCCGCAACGAGAATGGCCAGTGGCAGCTCCAGAGCTGAGCGAGGGGCTGGGGTCATGACCAGTGGCAGCTTCGGTGTCTCCACTTCCGGACAGCGCCAGTTTGTCGACATCACCGACCTGGCCCTGGAGGCGGTGCGCAGCAGCGGCGTGACGGATGGCATCTGCCATCTCTACAATCCGCATACCACCGCCGGCCTGACCATCAACGAGGGCGCCGACCCGGCCGTGCAGCATGACCTGCTCGGCGCCCTCGACCGGATCGTACCGCGGGACTATCCCTACCGGCACATGGAGGGCAATTCGCCCTCCCACCTGATGACCCTGCTCACCGGCAGTTCGGTCTCCGTGTTCATCGAGGGCGGCAGGCTGCGCCTGGGGACCTGGCAGCGGATCTTTTTCTGTGAATATGACGGACCGCGCAGCCGCAAGGTCTGGTGGAAGATCACAACGGCCTAGCGGATGAGCACGGACAACGACACCAATGCCATGGAGATCTGTTTCGGCCTGGACCGGGCCACTGATGAACGATCCCTGGCCGCCTTTCTCCGCCTCTTCAGCAGTGACCGGTTGTGCGACCACCTGATCCCGCGCCTGAGCGACGAGGAGATCCTTGATCTTGTCGACCGGCTGACCGGACTCATGCGGCGCCACCTGCGGGAGGACGAATACCACCGGCTCTTTCTCGGCGAAGAGGATCATCACCACTGACCGGCTTCCGCCCGGCACCGTCCGCATCTGCACTGTAAAAGTATCGCTCTTTTCAGGTGGTTGCCGCTTGCGGTGAACGATTACTCTGCCCTTCAACCCAGCTTCCGACAGACTGCCTATGCCCCCCATCTGCAACCTGCGCGACTATCTCCATGTCCTGCGCCGTGAAGACGAACTGCTGGAGATCCGCACCCCGGTGGACCCCCACCTGGAGATCGCCGAAATCCATCGCCGCGTCATCGCCAGCCAGGGACCGGCCCTGCTGTTCACCAATGTCAGAAACTCCGGATTTCCCGTGGTCACCAACCTGTTCGGCACCCCGCGCCGCCTGGAGCTGGCCTTCGGCCGCCGGCCGCTGGACTTTGTCCGCCACCTGGTGCAACTGGCGGAGCACCTGATGCCACCGTCTCTGGACACCCTCTGGCAGGCCAGGCCCCTGCTCCTGCAAGGGCTGAAGATCGGCCTCAAACAGCGCCGCACCGGTCCCGTCCTCCAGTGCCGCCAGCAGCCGGCCCGGCTGCACGAGCTGCCGCTGCTCACCTCCTGGCACTCCGACGGCGGCGCCTTTGTCACCCTGCCGCTGGTCTATACCGAGTCACCCGACGGTCATGGCCACAACCTGGGCATGTACCGCATCCAGCGGTTCGACGACACCACCACCGGCATCCACTGGCAGATCCACAAGGGCGGCGGATTCCACTACTTTTCCGCCGAACAGAAGAACCAGCCCCTGCCGATGACCCTCTTCATCGGCGGCCCGCCGGCCCTGATGCTGGCGGCCATCGCCCCCCTGCCCGAGGATATCCCGGAGCTGATGCTCGCCTCGCTGCTCCAGGGCCGCAAGCTGGACATGGTGGAGGATCCCCTCGGCGGGCACCGTCTCGTGGCCGAGGTGGAGTTTGCGATCAAGGGCGTGGTGCCGCCGCACAAGCGCCGGCCCGAGGGGCCCTTTGGCGATCACTACGGTTACAACTCGCTGGCCCATGACTATCCGGTCTTCGAGACCAGCCACCTCTACCACCGCAGGGACGCCATCTACCCGGCCACGGTGGTGGGCCGGCCCCGGCAGGAAGATTTCTATATCGGAGACTTCCTCCAGGACCTGCTCTCGCCGCTCTTCCCGCTGGTCATGAACGGGGTCCATCAGCTCAAGACCTTTGGCGAGACCGGTTTCCACTGCCTGGCCGCGGCCCGGGTGGCCAACCGCTATCCCCGCGAGGCCTTTGCCGCCGGCCTGCGCATCCTCGGCGAGGGCCAGCTCTCGCTGACCAAGTTCCTGCTCCTCACCGACGGCAGCCTGGACGTGGCCGACTTCCCGGCCCTCTGGCAGCATATCCTGGAACGGATCCGCTGGGATGAGGACCTCTACGTCTTTGCCAATGTCTCCCAGGATACCCTCGACTATACAGGTCCGTCGGTCAACAGGGGGTCCAAGGCGATGATGATGGGACTGGGGAGGGAACCGCTGCGGCAGCTGGCCACCGAGTTCACCGGCTCCCTGCCCGACGGCTGCACCAGGCCCCATGCCTACCTGCCCGGCACCCTGGTGGTCCAGGGCGTCTCCTATGAAGATGATCCGGAACTGGCCACGCGGCTGGCCGCCTGGCAGGGGATCGAGGAGTGGCAGGTGGTGGTCCTTGTCGATGCCACCGAGGCCGCCACCTGCAGCCTGCAGGAGTTTCTCTGGACCTTCTTCACCCGGTTCGAGCCGGCCGCGGACATCCATGGCGCCGGCCAGACCGTGCGGAGATTCCATGTCGGTCTCCGGCCGCCGGTGGTCTTCGACTGCCGGATGAAGCCCTGGTACACCGAGGTGCTGGAGGTGGACCCGGAGACGAAACAACTGGTGGACAGCAAGTTCAACGAGATGATACCACCACGATGGCGCTGCTGACAGAGCCAATGGCCGGATCCGCTTCCGCGAACAGGGAACGTCTGCAGAAGGTACTCGCCCGGGCCGGGGTCGCCTCCCGCCGCCGGGCCGAGGAACTGATCCGTTGCGGCCGCATCTCGGTCAATGGCCGGGTGGTGACCGGAATGGGCCTGAGGGTGGACCCGGCAAGGGACCGGATCGCCTTTGACGGCCGGCCGGTACGGCTGGAGAAGAAGGTCTACATCCTGCTCAACAAGCCGGCCGGCTATGTCACCACCCTCGCTGATCCCCAGGGACGCCCCATTGTCACGGACCTGATCCGCGATGTCAGACAGCGGATCTTTCCTGTGGGCCGCCTGGACCTGGACAGCGAGGGTGCCCTGCTCCTCACCAACGACGGCACCCTGGCCAACCATATCCTTCATCCCCGCTACGAGGTCAACAAGACCTACGAGGTGGAGCTGAAAAAGACCCCGGCCCGGCAGGATCTGCGCCACCTCGAAGAGGGGATTCTCCTGGATGGCAGGAAGACCTGGCCGGCCAGGCTTCGGATCCTCTCCAGGGCACCGGGCCGGACCATCGTCGAGATCATTATCCATGAAGGCAAAAAGCGACAAGTCCGAAAAATGTTCCAGGCCAAGGGTTTTCCGGTGATACGCCTGAAAAGAACGGCCTACGGAGACCTGAAAATCGGTGGCCTGCCAAGCGGAAAATACCGTTTTTTAGGAAAAAATGACCTGAAAAAGATATTTTCAGGCAAAATTCCCTTTACAATCAAAAACATACCTGATTAAATTTTATAGCTATGAAAAAATGTCCGCATTCCAGGAATCTTATCCACAGCTCCAGGCATGATCAACCCCAGGGCATACCGGATCCTTAACCCGCTGGACAAGGGAGAACAGCATGAACAAGTCGGAACTGATTGAAGCGCTGGCCGAGAAAATCAATGTCCCCATCCGCGAAGCCGCCTCCATCACCAACACCATCATCGACACCATGAGCGACGCCCTGGCCCGGGGAGAATCCATCGAGATCCGCGGCTTCGGCAGTTTCGTTGTCAAGGAGTATGGCTCCTACACCGGCCGCAACCCGAAGACCGGCGAAAAGATCCAGGTCGCGCCGAAAAAACTGCCGTTTTTCAAGGTGGGCAAGGACCTGCGGGAAAAGGTGGACCAGAACCGCAAGAAATAACGCCGCCGCTTCCCCCTTCGGCACATCCAGCGGCCGGCAGGCCCCATGCAAGAACGACGTTGAAAAATCATAAAAGTCCAGCAGTACGCCATCCGGAGCCTGCACGCACCTGCACGCGCCCGTGGCTGGCCGCATAGCGGGCCATCGGAGTCTCGCTGCGCTCGTTTAGCTGTGCGGTCAGACACGCCTGGACAGGTAAGCATAGACTCCGAATCCGCGGCTCCAGTGAGCGCTTACACCATTGTTCTTGAAAAACCGGTGTTCAGTCATCCCGTGAGGGGTCACTTTCGATCTCACCCACAAGATCATAGGGATGGGCATCGGTGATGCGGACAGGAACGATCTCTCCCGGCCTGGCCGTTCCCGCGGTGATGTAGACGCAGCCATCGATCTCCGGCGCCTGGAACCGGGTCCGTCCTTCCAGCAGCAGATCGCTCTCCCGGCTCAGCCCCTCCACCAGCACCGGTTCCACCCGGCCCACATACTGCTGCTGTTTCTCCCTGCTGATGGCGGCCTGCACCTCCATTATCCTCGCATAGCGTTCCTCCTTCTCTGCCGCAGGCACCTTGCCATCCAGGGCAGAGGCCGCGCTCCCCTCTTCGTCCTGGTACCGGAACACGCCCACATGGTCAAGGCGCCACCGCTGCAGGAAGGAGACCATCGCGTCCACATCGCCACGTGTCTCGCCGGGGAACCCGACCAGCAGGGTGGTCCGCAGGGCACAGTGGGGCAGCTCCTCCCTGATCCGGGCAAGGAGCTGATCCAGATCCCGGCCGCCGTAGCGGCGATGCATGCGGGCAAGCACCGGATCGCTGACATGCTGGAAAGGGATATCCAGATAGGGCACTATCCGCGGAGACGAGGCCATGAGACGGATCAGGGCGTCCGGGACCGTGGACGGGTAGAGATAGAGCAGGCGGAGCCATGGAATCGAGGTTCCGGCCAGCAGATGTTCCACCAGCCGGACCAGGTCGGTCTCCCTGTCCAGATCGTTGCCATAGGCGGTCAGATCCTGGGCGATGAGGGTCAGCTCGCGCACGCCGGCCGCCTCCAGACCGGCGGCCTCGGCTGTCAGGTCGGCGATGGTCCGGCTGCGCAGGTTGCCCCGGATCGCGGGGATCATGCAGTAGGTACAACGGTTGGAACACCCTTCGGTGATCTTGAGAAAACTCCGGAAAAAGGGGGTGGACACCCGGCGCGGGGTTCGCCGGTCCATCAGGTAGTCCGGTGGCTGCAGCTCCAGGGCGGGTGATCCGCTGCCGGCCAGGTTCCGTACCAGTTCACCGATCCGCGGCACACCGCTGATGCCGACAAACAGGTCCACCTCCGGCAGCTCGGCGACCAGTTCCCTGCCGTAGCGCTGCACCAGGCAGCCTGTCACCACCAGGCGCACCCCGGGACAACGCTCCTTGACCTCGGCCAGCCGCAGTATCTCGTCCACGGCCTCCTCCACCGCCGGCCTGATGAAGCCACAGGTGTTGACCAGGATCAGGTCCGCCTCCTCCGGGTCCTCGGCCACCCGGTATCCCTCTTTTTCCAGGATCCCGAGCATCAC
>JALSNC010000168.1 GCA_026987195.1 Desulfobulbaceae bacterium
ATTGATGTTGATGATGGCGGCATCTTGCAGATGCCGCCGGCGGACGGGAAGGTGCCGAGGAACAACACAAGAGTACCCGGGCACAGTACGGTGTACCCAGGTACCTGGTTGAGAAAGCCTGCAGGCAGTACGCCTGGCCGCGCTGGCCCGGTGCCTCCCCCGGAAGATCTTTCCCTATGTATCTAAACCATCATCAGACTGGTTGCAACGCACTTGGCGGCGATGTTTGTTCCCCGCGACACCGGCCGGGTTTCCGCCACCTGCCCCGGAACAGCACCCCCTCACGGGATGGCTAACCATCGGTCTGTCCGACCACAATGGTGTAAGCGCTCTCAGGGGCCGCAGATTTGTGCAGGCGTGCCTGACCGCAGGGAGACTCCGATAGCCTGCCTCTGCGGGCAGGCACGACCGTGCAAAGAGATAAGCGAAGACTCCGTGCGGCTCCTGTGAGCGCTTACCCGGGAAACGTAGTGGTCCATGGCTTCGGCCGCCGGCAGCGCCCGTCTACATGCCGGTGACAGCGGCAAACCAGCCCTTGACCAGGGCCACAGGACCGCCGCTGACGATAATGCCGCCGACAATGCATGCCGCCACCCACAGGGCAACGAGGCCGCCGGCAACGGTCAGGGCCCGGATCGCCCCCCGGGACACCTCGGCCTGCACCAGTTGGCGGCTCGATGTAGCTGTGGAAGTCCTGCTCTCTCTCTTTTCCCTTGCAGCTGTCTTCATGCCATCCACCTCCCTTCCTGTCCCGGGGTCTTCGCTTGCCTCTTTGCACGGTCGTGCCTGTCCGGCTGCCAGAACCATGCCAGGCGGAAAACAGTCGCCATTTCACCACAGAACCGGATCCGCCCCCTGCCAGACCTGTCAAAATGGCACAGTGAATTGTCATTTTGACAATTTCTGCCGCCATGCCGGGGGTAATGCAAAGGCCCGGATGCCTGTCAATGGCATCCGGGCCTCTCTGCGACCGGGAAGGGATCGGGTCACAACATGGTTTTCGTGTCAGGGGGCACGGATGCGGACCCTTCTCAGATCTCCAGCTCATACTTCTCGATCTTCCTGTACAGCGTACGCAGGCCGATGCCGAGGATCTTGGCCGCCTTGACCTTTTCACCGCGGGTGGCGTTGAGGGTGTCGATGATGGCCTTCCGTTCCAGTTCATGCAGAAGCCCCTCCTTGGAGTTGAGCTCCACGCCCGGCGCCTTGTAGGTGAGGTACTCGGGGATCTCTTCCACGGTGATGACATCGGTGCGGGCCATGACCACGGCACTCTCGATACAGTTCATCAGCTCGCGCACGTTGCCGGGCCAGTTGTAGGCCCTGATCAGTTCCATGGCATGGTCGTCGATGGCGGAAATGGGCTTGCCATGCAGTCTGGAGAATCTGGCGACGAAACCGGCGACCAGGTCATCGAGATCCTCCTTGCGCTCACGCAGGGGGGGGATCTCGATCTTGACCACCCGCAGTCGATAGAAGAGGTCGTCCCTGAACTTGCCCTCCTTGACCAGCTCTGCCAGGTTCTTGTTGGTGGCCGAGATGATGCGCACATCCACCTTCATGGTCCTTGTACCGCCGACCCGTTCAAAGGTCTTCTCCTGCAGGAACCGGAGCAGTTTGACCTGGATGGACAAGGGCATCTCCCCCACCTCGTCCAGGAAAAGGGTACCGCCGTTGGCCAGCTCGAAACGTCCCTTCTTGGTGGCCACCGCCCCGGTGAAGGCCCCCTTCTCGTGCCCGAACAGCTCGGACTCCAGCACACCCTCGGAAAAGGCCGAACAGTTGACCTTGATCAGCGGCCCGTGCGCCACCGGCGAGTTGTAATGGATGATATTGGTGATCAGTTCCTTGCCGGTACCCGATTCGCCCTCGATGAGCACCGTGGCCCTGGTCGCTGCCACCTGCAGCGCGAGTTCCTTGCACTTTTCCAGGGCCGCCGAATGGCCGATGATATTGAGATCAGGCCCCTGTTCGCGGATCTGCTGTTTGAGCCGCCGGTTCTCTTCCTTGAGTCGCTTGTTTTCCAGGGTTTTTTCAATCAGCAGGGCCAGCCGGTCCAGGTTGACCGGCTTGGTCACATAGTCGCAGGCACCGAGCTTCATGGCCTCGACCGCGGTCTCGATGGTCCCCTGCCCCGTGATGACGATCACCGGCACCGGTTCCTCCATCTCGTTGATCTTCGCCAGCAGCTCGATACCGTTGAGGCCCGGCATATCCATGTCCGAAAGGACCACGTCCACATCCTCCCTGCCAAGGATCTTGAGGGCGTTCAGGCCATTGGTGGCGGTGAGGGTCTCATAATCGTCCTCCAGGGCCATGGACAGGGTCTGCAGGGTCATGTTGTCGTCGTCGACGATGAGTATCTTGTTCTTTTCCATAGCAGCGTGTGTGGATTTATTGTATCAGTTCACCGCTATCGGCAACTGCCTCGGATTTCCGGTGCTTTTGGTAAAAGGCCGTAGTCAATCGGGATGGCGTCGCAAAAACTCCGGTGTACTGCGTTGCAGCGGGTGCGGCCAATGCTCGCCGCACTCCATATACGCCTCCGCCTGG
>JALSNC010000169.1 GCA_026987195.1 Desulfobulbaceae bacterium
CAGTTGAGGGACGTTATGGAAAAGATCGTGCTGGCCAACTGGAAGGCCCACCTGTCACCTGGCCGGGCATCCGGCTGGACCGGAACATTTGCGGCAGGCTATCGGCCGGTAGCCGGGCTCGGGATCGTGCTGGCGGTGCCGGATCTCTGCATGGCGCGGGTCCGGGAGGAGACTGCGGATCTGGAGGGCGTCAGCCTGGCCGGCCAGGCTGTTTCCCCCTATCCGCCGGGCAGCTATACCGGCGCGACACCTGCGGCCTGGCTGCAGGGACTGGCAGCATACGTCCTTGTCGGCCACAATGAACGGCGCCGATATTTCCATGAAGGCGTGGGTGAGGTCGCGGCCCAGGTTCGGGAGGCCGTGGCCGCCGGACTCCGGCCCGTTGTCTGCCTGGAGCATGCCGGGGCAGCCGCCCAGGTGGCGGCCCTGGACAATGGTGACATGGAACAGGCCTTCTTTGCCTACACGCCTGCGGACGCCGTTCAGCTCGAACAGGCCCGGGACCTGGCGGAAATCGGCGAACGGATCGCCTTCCTGCGCGAGCTGACCGGCAACCGGCCCGTCCTGTACGGCGGCGGGGTAAACGAAAACAATGCGGCCGCCATCATGGCCCTGCCGGAGATCGGCGGCCTGATGGTCGGCCGGAGCTGCCTTGATCCCGCGGAATTCTTGAGGATCATTGCAGGCCTGGCCTGAGATCAGGGAGCGGGCGCCGGTGGCCGGTACGGTGGCATGCCCGCCTTTGGAAATAATCCCCTGGCCCGGGAACCACGGTATGGCCCGTCGTATGGGTGGAACGTACCTCTGGCCTTCTGACCGACCTGATGTTCTGATAAGAATTGACCCTCTCGTCCAGGATGTTTATCATAGAAAAAGGGAAAATGCAGATCCTTCGGACAGGGGGAGAGATGGTTATGGGAACAGTTGAGACAAGGAAGAGAATTTATAAGGCCATCAATACGATGTCATCGGAACAGCTTGATGTCGTGCTTGATTTTCTGGAGGATTTCCAGCGGAGCGACGAGGATGAAACCGCCATGTTGATGACGGATCCTGGCTTTATGCGGGAATACCAGGACGCCAGGGAAGATATCCGCACCGGCAAGACCGTCAGCTTCAGGTCGATTCGCCGGAATGTATGAGATTGAACTCTCCAGAAAGGCTGCCAGGTTTTACCAGAAAATTGACACACCGACTGTTCGCCGCCTCAATGCCGCCTTTGACCGTCTGGCGGAAGATCCGTTGCATCATTATAATATCAAGCGGCTCAGCGGTGCCCTCCACGGGAGTTATCGTCTCCGGATCGGCAACCTCCGGATTATCTATTCCGTTGATGAGAAGAGCAGGACCGTCTACATAGAGGTCATAGGTTTCCGGGGAGACGTGTATAAGGGCCGTGGAAGAAAATGATCGACCGGTGGTCACTTTGCTATGACCACCGGTCGTTTTTCTGCATGCGCGGCCGTTACATCGCCAGCAGACGTTTGATCCGTTCCTCCATGGGCGGGTGGGTGGAGAAAAGGTTGGCGATGGCGCCGCCGGACAGCGGATTGACGATGTACATCTGCGCCGTGGCCGGGTTGACGTTCATGGGCCTCTGCCTGTTGTAGTTGGCCAGTTTGTTCAGCGCGCTGGCCAGGGCCTTGGGGTTGCCGCAGATCTCGGCGCCGGTGGCATCGGCAATGTACTCGCGGCTCCTGGAGATGGCCATCTGGATCAGGGTCGCGGCCAGCGGCGCCACGATCATCATCACGATGGCAACCAGGGGATTGGAATCCTCGTCGTCCCTGCCGCCGCCGAAGATCATGGCCCACTGGGCCATGGTGGCCAGGTAGGAGATGGCGCCTGCCATGACCGCGGCAATGGAACTGATCAGGATGTCGCGGTTCTTGATATGGCCCAGTTCGTGGCCGAGCACGCCCTCCAGTTCCTCCCGGTTCAGCACCTCGAGAATGCCGGTGGTGACGGCCACGGCCGCGTGTTGCGGGTTACGGCCCGTGGCAAAGGCATTGGGTGTCGGGTTGTCGATGATATAGACCCGCGGCTTGGGCAGGCCGGCCCTCTGCGCCAGGCTGGCCACGATCCGGTGCAGTTCCGGCGCCTCGGCCTCGCTGACCTCCCGGGCCCGGCTCATGGCCAGTGCCATCTTGTCCGAGTTCCAGTAGGCGAAAAAGTTCAGGCCCAGGGCCATGACCAGGGCGATCAGCATACCCTGCTGCCCGGCCATCAGCTGGCCGCCCATCATGAACAGCGCAGTCAGGGCCGCCATGAGAAGAAAGGTCTTGACGGTATTCATGCGAAAAACTCCAATGTTGGTTCAGGGAAGGCGGTCACCGCCTCCCGGGTCATTTTCAGATTCTCGCACATACGATAAGTTACCCTGTGGGGATGTCAAGAAATCAGGTAAAAGTTCAGCAGCACGCCATCTGCACGCGCTCGCGGCTGGCCGCATAGCTGGCTATAGACGGCCAGCCACGATCACGCACAGTTGACGCACTGCTGAACTTTTACCAAGGTATTGCTCTTTTTCAGGTAGTTGCTGATAGCGGTGA
>JALSNC010000170.1 GCA_026987195.1 Desulfobulbaceae bacterium
GTCAACCAGGTCTGCGCGGTCCGTGACTGGATGATCGACCATGACCGGGGCAGGCTGACCAACCTGGTCTTCATGGGCATGGGCGAGCCCCTGGCCAACCTGGCCAACCTGCTCGATGCCCTCTCCATTCTCACCGAGCAGCGCGGCCCCGACTTTGCCAGCCGCAGGATCACTGTTTCCACCTGCGGCCTGGTGCCGCAGATGCTGGAACTGGGCAGAAAGACCAGCGTCAACCTGGCTGTCTCCCTCCATGCCACCGACGACGCGACCCGCAGCCGTATCATGCCGGTCAACGACCGCTATCCCCTGGCGCAGCTCATGGCCGCCTGCCGCGAGTTCCCCCGTAAGAAGCGGCAGCGGATCATGTTCGAGTACACCCTTCTCCAGGGGATCAACGACGCGGATGAGGACGCCCGTCGTCTGGCCAGGCTGCTGGCGGATATTCCCTGCAAGATCAACCTGCTGGCGATGAACGATACTGGTAGTGGCGAGTTCGTCAGTCCGCGGCGCGACCGGGTCCTGCGGTTCCAGGAGATCCTGCGCCGGCACGGCTACACGGTCTTCATCCGGCAGAGCCGGGGGGAGGATATCTCCGCGGCCTGCGGACAACTGGCCAGCCGGGCGGCGACGGAAAGGGGAAGGAACACCTCCTGAGTGGGGGGTGCAGGCGGCGCCCTGTCGATGGCGGCGTATGGGATCCCATGCTCGTCGCTGCATGCCAGGGACGGGCGTGGGGAAGACCTCCAGGGCTGCCGGCCTCAGCGTTCCACCGCAATCCCCCGTTCCTCGAGGGCAGTGCGGTATGACCAGCGGCCCAGTTCCTGGCGGAACTTCTTTTCCAGGCCGGCAGCGGTGATCACCTGCCAGACGCAGTCCACCACGGCGGCGGCGATTTTGTTTCTGGGTGCATCGTCGGCAAACTGTACCGAGCCGTCAACGTAGTCGAAGATCCCGAGAAAGGGATCCAGGAAGGGATAGTCGTCAAGACGGTCGAGGAATGTCTGTTTGAGCCGGAGCACCGGTTCGGTCTTCTTCTTTTTGCCCATCACCCCGAGGTAGATATCGAGGAACTCCTCCAGGGCCGTGTCCAGGTTGGAAAAGAGTCGATCCCCGGTGTCGTTGGCCTCGGCCTCCGCTGCCTTTTGGGCCACGGTCTTCTCGGCCAGAAAATGGCCCACGGCAAAGGTCCCGCCATGGGACTGGAGCCGGGCCAGCAGTCGGTTATACTCTTCGTCGGCGCCATTGAGTCCTCCCCTGCCCCAGGAATAGGACCCGCCTATCCGACGACCGGTATGGAAGAAGAGTATCGCACTGTCCTCCTTTTCTTGTATCCGGACATCGACAAAACCTGAAAACCGTTTCTGCTTGAGGCGAAAGATCAGCTCGGGCAGAGGGATGTCGGAAGATTTCAGGGTGGCCCGGGCCCGCTTGAAGGGTGGCAGCTGGCCCCAGAAGAAGATGGCATTGGCATCAAGATGGTAGACCCTGATGTTGAAGCTTTTGCGGGCCAGGGCCTCCAGGACAGGCGTCAGCCTGTCCGAGACCCGCGCCCGTTCTCCGCTGTCCTGGATGATCCCCCGCAGGATCTCCTGTTCGTCGAAGTAGACCAGGATCTCCTGGCCCGATGATCTGCCGTAGATGCAGCCCGAACCGATCTCGCCCTGCAGATGCTCGACAAACCTGGCTATGTCCAGGTAGTAGCTGTTCAATCCCTGCATGTAGGGTTCTTCTCTGGGAACTAACATGGTCTTCCGGTTTACCTGGTGCCGTATTTCCGCATTACGTCGTAATCACTGTCTTCTGCTTCCTTGAAGCCGGTCAGCCCCATGGCCCTGAGCACTGTGCTGCTGCTGTCGAGCTGCAGCAGTGCCGCCTTGATGCGTTTCTTCAGGCCGGCCGGCAGGCTCCGGTCCACGGAGAATGCCCAGTTGGGCAGCCAGGCCGCCTCATACACCACACCCACCGAGCCGGGCACGATGTACCTGTCCGCCTTGTGCAGGGCCGATTCCCTGATGAACCCTGCATCCACGTCGCCGATGGCCACAGAGATGATGACATTCTCCTGGCGGTTGTCAGCGGCGACACTGAGTTCACAGTCACGGTCCACGTCCAGGCCGGCCCGGGCCAGGGCGATCTTCTGTGACAGATAGCCGCCGGCCGAGGTTTTTCCCACGATCATGATCTTCTTGTGCTTCAGGTCGGCGGGTGCGGAGATTCCCGAATCCGTGCGGGCGATGACGATACCGCGGAACCGGTCGCCGCCCTTGCCCTTGACCGCTGTCACCAGGACCTCATGCACCCGGGAGACGTTGACATAGACCAGGGGATTTTCATAGCCGATCCTGATGTCCTGGTTCAGGAGCTGCGCCTCGTACCGGGCAAAATTGTCGGTGAGCACCGGCACGATCCGCTGGCCGGTTTTCTCGCTCAGGTATGCTGCCAGTGGCGTGATCATGGCGGTGAGCTTTTCCGGAAAGTAGCGGGGCAGCATGGAAAGACGGTATTCTTCGCTGTGGCCGGGAGTGGCCGCAAGGGTAACCAGCAGGAAAATGAGGAGAATGGTCTGTTTCATGAGGCGGCGTCAGTTGCTGGTGGAGACGGGGGCCTGTATGGCACCGGGAACGGGGAGACCGGCGGCACGGCGGATGCTGTTGTACTCGGCATCGTCGGCGCGGCGGAATTTCTTGATCTTCAGCGCCTGGAGGACCGGGCTGCCCGGAGGCAGTTCCAGCAGGGCGCGGGTGATCTTCTCCCGGTCCCCGGCCGGCATGGATCTGCGCACCGACAGGGCCCAGTTGGGCAGCCAGGCGGTCTCGGCCAGGACCCGGATAGCCGTGGCCGGCACATAGGCATCCACCTTGTGCAGGGCCGATTCCCGTATGAAACCGGCATCCGCGTCACCGGTGTAGACGGCGAGGATGACGTTCTCCTGCTTGTTGTCCGGCGCCTCCTCCACCCGGCATTCTTTGCGGACCGCCAGGCCATGTTCCTGGAGGGTCAGTTTCTGCGACAGGTAGCCGCCGGCGCTGGTAAAGCCGACAATGGAGATGGTCTTGCCGCGCAGGTCATCCAGAGTCCTGAGGGGACTGTCGGCCCGGACGATGATGATGCCGCGGAACCGGTCGTTGTCCTTGCCCTTTTCCGCCATGGCGATCACCTGGTGTTCCGCAGATGCCAGGACATAGATGTAGGGATTCTCGTAGCCGATGTCGATGCCCGAGGCGAGCTGTTTGCTGTACCGGGCAAAGGTGGGCACAAGCAACGGCCTGATGGTCAGGCCGGTGGCGGTCTGCAGGTAGTCGGCAAGCGGTGCAATGCGGCGGTGGATCTCCTCGATGGAGTACCGGGGCAGCATGGAGAGGGTGTACCCCGCCGCCATGGCCTGGGAGGCGGCGGCGAGCAGGCAGAGCAGGATGCAGAGAATAGGCCGTGGTCTGAATCGGGTCATGGCTGCTGCTTCTCCTTGTGGTGATCAGTTACGAAACAGGGACGGCTGGCGGCCTGCTGCGTAGCTGCAACGACCGTTGCCGGACAGGTGGCCTAGCGTGAGCGGCGCATCCGTTCCAGGGCTGCCCTGATGGAGTACTGCATCCGTTCAAAGGCGTGGGCCAGTTCGCGGACCTCTCGCGGACCGCGCGGTTCCACGCTCAGGTCAAGCTCGCCAAGGGATATCCGGTTCACCACCTCGGTCAGTTCCTGCAGCGGCCTGGAGATGGAACGGGCGATGAGGAAAAAGGTGAGGATGCCGCTGAACAGGACCAGGCCGAGCAGGGAAAAGGTGGTGGGTGAAAGCAGAACCTCCCTGATGGCCCTGTCCACATCGGAGAGATAGATCCCCACATGGACCTCGCCGCCCACATCGGCGAGGGCGATGGCCTTGTCGTGCAGCTTCTGGCCACCCAGGACAAAGACCTGGTCCCCTGCGCCGGCACCGGCTGCCAGGTGATTCCCGCGAACGATCTCCTGCGGGAACCCCTTCTCTTTCACCTGCCGGGCGAAATCAGGAGAAAACCGGGAGAGATCGCTGAAGAAACCGGCCACCACTATCCCCCGCTTGTTGACCACCGCGGCATAGGCCACACCCGGCAGCCGGCTGGTGCGCTCTGCCTCCTTGTTGACCAGCAGGTAGTTGCGGACCAGCAATGGCTGCTTGACCGAGCCGCTGAACGAGATGGCGATATCCGTGGTCCGCAGGTCGACCTGCCGGTTCATCAGTTCAGGGATGTACTGCAGGTAGAGATAGGCCATAACCCCGGTTATGGTGAGAAAGCCGATGGCCAGGGCCACGAGCAGATAGGTGCCGATGGGTACCCCCCTGCCCTTTGCCCCGGCCCTGGCCGAAGCGCGTTTCCTGTCCTCATCTGCAGCGCTCCCGGAGCGGCTGCTCTCCCCTGGCGCGGTTGCATCTGCCGCGACAAGCTCTTCCGCGGTCCGATCTTCTGCAGCCGCTTCGGTGTCGGGATCGGGATGCGGTTTTTCGACAACAATGATGTGGCCGCATTCGAGACAGGAGAAACGGGCCCTGTCACCCTTGATCCGGTTCTCGTCGATGTTGTATTTCTTTGCGCATTCCTCGCAGATAACCAGCATAAAGCTCCTCCTTGTCCCGCAATATGGTTATCCTGCCTGCGGATCGACAGTGACTTATCGGAAAAAGGCTCTCTGCCCGGGGAACGGGGAAGATCGCCTTCTGTCTGGACTACATTGTGGTTCCTGGGCCGGGGTGTTCCGGACATGCCGCAAGACACCGGTGGCGCCGGAAAGGCTGAAGCTGCCCCGCTGTCAGGCGGTTACACCGCCATGGCCACGCTGTTCCGTCTCACGCCGCCACCTCTTCTTTTGTTATATGGTCTGCGGGAATACAGGTCAAATGGTTTCAGGAAAAACAGCAGGGCTGTGTCTGCGCCGCCTGGGAGGAGGGGCTGGAGGAAACCACTGCATGCAGGGGAGGGTGAAGAGCTATCAGGGGTGGCCCTGTCCACCGTTCCGGTGCGGAAACACCGGAACGGGGGACAGGAAGGTGATGATCAGGAGTGGAGCTTCTGCAGCAGCCAGGCCATGTTGCGGCCAAGATCGCGCATGGTGGCAATTCCCTCGCTGTCCTCGGCCACCTCGCCCTTGTCCCGGCCGACGCCGATGTTCCAGTAGGAGGAGCCGACGATGATCATCTGGCCGATGGTGAAGAAGTGATTGATGGAGTCAAAGACGTGAATGGCGCCGCCGCGCCTGCGGGCGACCACCGCCGCCCCCACCTTGCGCCGGAACATGTCGCCGTTGGCGCGCGAGGTCATGCCGGCCCGGTCGATGAGGGCCTTGAGCTCACTGCTGAGATCGGCAAAGTAGGTGGGCGAGGCCAGGATGATGCCGTCGGCCTGCTCCATCTTTTCGATGCAGTCGTTGATGCAGTCGATATCCACTGCACAGCGCCGGTCCTTGTTCTTGAAGCACTTGTAGCAGGCAATGCAGCCGTGGGGATGCTCGCCCGCGAGCTGCACCAGTTCGGTGGCGACACCCTCTTTTTCCAGCTCTTCGAACACATAGCCGACCAGCATGGCGGTATTGCCGTCCCTGCGTGCACTGCCGTTGAATGCGACCACCTTCATCTCATACCTCCTTGTCGTAACAGTCCGTCCTTATCGGCAATTATTTCGAATCGCAGGTACTTTTACTCCTCGTCTTCGTTCATCACCGAGCGGGGGAGTTCCGCCAGGTTGACCTTGCCCGCCTCCTCGATGCCCCGCCTGAGGGCATCCCGGTTCATCTCCTCGGTCCCCCTGGGCACCCTGGCCAGCAGCGCCTTTTCCAGGTTGTCCAGATCGACCTGCCCGGACAGCAGGCCAATGGCACCCAGGGCCACCATGTTGGCCACCAGGACCTTGCCGATTTCGTCCCGGGCGATGCCGGTAAAGGGGATGGCGATGACCCGTGAGGTGGGAAACTGCTCTACCAGGGTGGAATCCACCACCAGGATGCCGTTCTGCTTCAGGTCATAGAAGTAGGCGTCACAGGCGGCCTGGTTCATGGCCAGCAGCAGGTCGAGTTCCAGGGCCTTGGGATAGTCGATGGGACGATCGCTGATCACCACCTCGGCCTTGGATTTGCCGCCCCTGGCCTCGGGGCCATAGCTCTGGGTCTGGCAGACATACCTGCCGTCATAGACCCCCACGGCCTCGGCAAAGACCACTGCCGCGGTGATGAGCCCCTGGCCGCCGGAACCGGAGAACCGGATCTCGTAGCGATCGCCGCTGTCCTGCTGTTTCATACCTTCCCTCCCCTGCTTGCCCTGGCCCGCTGGCGGACCTTCTTGTATTCTTCCGTGGAGATGGGCAGTTCCCGGTCCTTGAGCACGCCGATTGTGATCTTGCCCTCGAGCTCTTCGGCCGACATCCTTTTTGCCCTGCTCACGGTCACCGCCTGTTCCTTGAAGCGGCGGATCATCTCCACGGCACCGCCCAGCTTGTTGCGGCGGCCATACTGGACATGGCAGTTGGAGATCACCTCCACCACGGCGAATCCCCGTTTCCGCATGGCCTGCTCGATGAGCCGGTCCATGAGCTCCGCATGATAGACCGTGGCCCGGGCCACAAAGGAGGCACCGGCAGTGACCGCCAGTTCGGCAATGGAGAAGTCGTGTTCGATATGGCCGTAGACCGAGGTGGTGGAGCGGGCTCCAAAGGGGGTGGTGGGCGAGTACTGGCCACCGGTCATGCCGTAGATGGAGTTGTTGATGATGATGGCGGTCAGGTTCAGGTTGCGGCGCGCGGCATGGATGAAGTGGTTGCCGCCGATGGCGGTGGCATCGCCGTCTCCCATGATGGCCACCACGTTGAGCGATGGCCTGGCCAGCTTGACGCCGGTGGCAAAGGTCAGGGCCCGGCCATGGGTGGTATGCAGGGTGTTGAAATCGAGATAGGTGGGCATCCGGCCGGAGCAGCCGATACCCGAGGCAAGGACGATATCGTCCTTGCTGACATCGAGGCGGTAGATGGCGCGCAGCAGCGCTGCCATGACAATGCCGTTGCCGCAGCCGGGGCACCAGACGTGGGGAAATTTCTTGTTGTGGCGCAGGAAGCTGTGGCGCAGGGTCTGAGCAGGTATAACCATGGTCCTATCCGGATGTAGTCGGGTTGCAGGGACTTAGAGCTTGAGCAGGTCCCGGGTTATCTCCATGGGGGTGATGAACTGGCCGTCCACCCTGTTGTGCTTGACGATCCGGCAGTCGCACTGGTTCACCCGCTGGACCTCGCGGCTGATCTGGCCCATGTTCATCTCCGGCACCAGCACGGCCCGGCACTGCTTGAGCAGCGGTGTCACCGTGGAACGGGGAAAGGGAAACAGGGTGATCAGTTGCAGCAGGCCAGCCTTGAGCCCCTTGCTGCGGGCGTCCTCCACGGCGCGCAGGGCTGAGCGCGCCACCGAACCGTAGGCGATCACCAGGACCTCCGCATCCCGGGTGTGGAAGCCGCGGGTCATCTGGATGTCGGGAAAACCACGGCTGATCTTTCTCGCCATCCGTTCGTGGAAGCTCTCGATCTCCTTGCGGTTCTGGGTCGGATAGCCGTGTTCGTCGTGGATCAGGCCGGTGACATGGTGCCGGTAGCCGTCGCCGAAGGCGGCCATGGGCGGCACGCCGCGGTTGTCCCCTTCGTAGGGCTTGTACCAGTCCGGGGGCATGCTGGGCCGGATGCGGTCCACCACCTTGATTTCGTTCTGGGGCGGCAGTTGCACGGCCTCCCTGGTGTGGGCCACCACCTCGTCGGAGAGGAGAATCACCGGTACCCGGTATTTCTCGGCGATATTGAAGGCCTTGACGGTGATGGAAAAGGAGTCCAGGACCGAGGAGACCGCCAGCACCACCACGGGATGATCGCCGTGGGTTCCCCAGCGCGCCATCTGCACGTCGCCCTGGGCCGGGCTGGTGGGCAGGCCGGTGGAGGGGCCGCCCCGCATCACGTTGACGATGACGCAGGGCACCTCGGCCACGCAGGCAAAGCCCAGGTTTTCCTGCATCAGGGAGAATCCCGGACCCGATGTGGCGGTCATGGCCTTGACCCCGGCCAGGGAGGCGCCGATCACGGCGCCGATGCTGGCGATCTCGTCCTCCATCTGGATGAAGGTGCCGTCCACTGCCGGCAGCAGCACCGACAGGTGCTCGGCGATCTCGGAGGCCGGTGTGATGGGATAGCCGGCAAAGAACCGGCAGCCGGCGGCCAGGGCGCCGTGCACCACGGCCTCGTTGCCCTGAAGGAGCTGTCGCGCTGTGGTTTGCGCTGATTCAGGCATCGTTCTTCCTCCTGCCGGGGGTTCGTTCCGAGACCGTGATCGCGAAATCCGGGCAGTGGAGCTCGCAGAACCGGCAGCCCACACACCGGTCCGGGTCGGTTATTTCGGGTTTGCCGTTTTTGTCGGCAAGAATGATCTCCTGGGGGCAGAAGGCCATGCAGATACCGCAGGCCTTGCACCAGTCATGGTAGAAGGAGACATCGTAGTGACGTTTCTTTCCGCCGCTGTCGGTGGTTTTTTTCTTTTTCTCGGATGTGGTGGTCATGGAGGTCTCCCGGCCATTATGGTTGCCGGCAAGGGTCCGGTGTCCGCATCGCCTCTCCGGCGGCCCGGCCATACCGGGAGCCGGATCAGTCGCTTCACTCTTGTCCGGACCCGGAGCCGACACCGGGACCGGTCATGTTGATCCTCATGGTTCTGGGCATACCGGTTCACGGCAAAAAAAGCAAGAAAATCTCCGGCCCGGTTCATTCAAAAAAACTTGCCCTCCCTGTCAGGAATATTTTCTTGTCAATGGGCCGGGAGTTGAATATAAACCTCAGGAGAATCGCCGGTCATGGTCGCTCCTGGCCTGACGACCGGCCAGCGTCGCCGATGGCGTCTGCACGGCCCTGCAGTATCCCTGGCAACCAGCCGTGGTTCAGGCCTTTCCCGGGCCACGGGACGGCAACGCCGTGATGCGTGTTGCCATACCCGCTGCAGGAAACGTGCGCCGGTGTCGGCGGCCCCAGGCTGCACCGGGTGACGACGGGTGGTGGGGTATGCCCGTTATTCCGCTCAATTTCTTCAACTAGGGAGGTATGAATGAAAAGAGGACTGTTGTATTCCATCGCCATGCTCGCGGCACTGCTGATGACCTTTGCCACTGCCCAGGCGAAGACCCAGTTCGTGACCATCGGAACCGGTGGTATCACCGGGGTCTATTACCCGACCGGCGGCGCCATCGCCAAGATGGTCAACAAGAAGAAAAAAGAGTATGGCATCCGGGCGACCGTCGAGTCCACCGGCGGTTCGGTCTTCAATGTCAATGCGGTCATGAATGGGGACCTGGAGTTCGGCATCGTCCAGTCCGACCGCCAGTACCAGGCCTGGCATGGCCTGGCCGAGTGGAAGGACAAGGGGCCGCAGAAGGATCTGCGCTCGGTCTTCTCCATCCATCCCGAGTCTGTCACCCTGGTGGCCGCGGTCGATTCCGGCATCAGGACCATCAAGGACCTGAAGGGCAAGAAGGTCAATATCGGCAACCCCGGTTCCGGCCAGCGCCAGAACGCCATCGACGCCCTGACTGCCGTCGGCATCGACTACAAGAAGGACCTGCAGGCCGAAAACGTCAAGGCCTCCGAGGCCCCCGGCCTGCTGCAGGACGGCCGCATTGACGCCTTCTTCTACACCGTCGGTCATCCCTCCGGTGCCATCAAGGAGGCCACCTCCGGTGCCCGCAAGGTCCGGTTCGTCTCCATCACCGGCCCCGAGATCGACAAGATGCTGGCCAAGTTCCCCTACTATGCCAAATCGGTGATTCCGGTGGAAATGTATCCCGGCGCCCAGAATGACAAGGACGTACCCACCTTTGGTGTCAAGGCCACCCTGGTCACCTCGGCCAAGGTTCCTGATGAGGTCGTCTACGCCATCACCAAGGAGGTGTTCGATAACTTCGACGACTTCAAGAAACTGCATCCGGCCTACTCCACCCTGACCAGGGAGTCCATGCTGGAGGGTCTCACCGCTCCCATTCATCCCGGTGCCATGAAGTACTACAAGGAAGCCGGCCTGATGAAGTAATAATCCCGCTCATTACCGGGGCGGCGGTCGCCGGACTGCCGCCCTCCAGGTGCCAGGTGCCAGGTGTCAGGGGACAGGTACCAGGTGCCAGGGGTCAGGGGGCAAGGGGCAGGGCTCTTCGTGCCGCCTGCAGTGGACAGGTGAAGATAGGCCTGTATGGTCCCGGCGATCCAGACGGCCAGTGCAGACCGGTACCGACCTGCCACCCGCCATCTGCAACCTGACACCTGGCACCTGCAACCTGACACCTGGCACCTGGAGGGCGGCAGTCCGGCGACCGCCGCCCC
>JALSNC010000171.1 GCA_026987195.1 Desulfobulbaceae bacterium
GGGCCTTTCCGGAAGAAGCTGCCCTGCAGCAACCTGGCTCACGATCTGGCCGCCTGCGATGCCGGCTGCCGGCAGGCCCTGCTTGATGACGCGGCGCCCAACATCGCCATTATTTCCGCCTACAATGACCTGGTCTCGGCGCATCAGCCCTATGTTCACTATCCGCCCATCATCCGGGAGGCAGTGACCGCGGCCGGCGGTACCTGCCAGTTTGCCGGCGGTGTGCCGGCCATGTGCGATGGCGTGACCCAGGGAGAGCCGGGCATGGATCTCAGCCTGATCAGCCGGGACGTGATCGCCATGGCCACGGTGATTGCGCTGTCGCACAATGTCTTTGACGGCGCCGTGCTCCTCGGTGTTTGCGACAAGATCATGCCCGGCCTGCTCATGGGCGCGCTCCAGTTCGGCCATCTGGCCATGGGGTTGATCCCGGCCGGCCCCATGACCCCGGGCCTGCCGAACCGGGAAAAGGCGCATGTGCGTGAGCTCTATGCCGAGGGCAGGATCGGCCGTGACGAGCTGCTGGCGGCAGAGGTCCGGGCCTACCACAGTCCGGGAACCTGCACCTTCTACGGCACGGCCAACTCCAACCAGCTCATGGCCGAGATGCTGGGACTGCACCTGCCCGGGGCCTCGTTCGTCAACGCCGGCACAAAGCTGCGTGAGGCCCTGACCAGGGCCGCGGCGGCACGGGTGGCGGAGATCACCCACCTGGGCGGGGAATACACTCCCATCGGCCGGGTGGTCAGCGAGAAGTCGGTGGTCAATGCCATGGTCGGTCTGCTGGCCACTGGCGGCTCCACCAACGAGACCCTGCACCTGGTGGCCATTGCCCGGGCCGCGGCCATCCGCATCGACTGGGATGATTTTTCCGATCTCTCCGACGTGGTGCCCCTGCTGGTGCGGATCTATCCCAACGGGCCGGGAGACATCAATTCCTTCCGGGAGGCGGGCGGCACGGCGCTGCTTATCCGCGAGCTGCTGCAGGCCGGTTTCCTGCATGAGGACGTCCTGACTGTGGCAGGTCCTGGGCTCTCGCGGTACACCGAGGTGCCGGCCCTGGAAGAAGGCCGGCTGCGCTGGCGGCCGGGCCGGGAAAAGGCCCGCGACCCGGAGGTCATGGCCACGGTCGACAGGCCCTTTGCCCCGAGTGGCGGTATCAAGGTGCTGTCCGGCAACATGGGCAGGGCGATCATGAAGATCTCGGCGCTTGCGGACGGCGCCGCCACCCTGGTGGAGGCGCCGGCCATGGTCTTCCACAGCCAGCACGAGCTGGAAGAGGCCTTTCATGCCGGCCGCCTGGACCGTGATCTGGTGGCCGTGGTGCGGTTCCAGGGCCCGCAGGCCAACGGCATGCCCGAACTGCACAAGCTGATCACCTATCTCTCCATTGTCATGGACCATGGCTTCGCGGTCGGCCTGGTCACCGACGGCCGTCTGTCCGGGGCCTCGGGCAAGGTGCCCTTTGCCATCCACCTGACACCGGAAGCATTCTGCGGCGGCATGCTGGCCAAGGTGCACGATGGCGACATCATCCGCATGGATGCCGCGGCCGGGGTCCTGGAGCTCGAGGTCAGCAACGAGGAGCTGGTGGCCCGCGAGTATGCGACCCCTGACCTGGCAGGTGACCGGTACGGCCATGGCCGGCAGATCTTTGCCCCCCTGCGCAAGGATCTGCTTGGCGCGGAGGAGGGCGCAAGCTCCATTTTCACCTACGTGCACGAAAGCTGCAACGTGGTCTTTCCAAACGATTGAACCCGGGAGAACGGATGAACAACTGGCAGACAACCCCCATGGAGATCCTTGGAGCCGGGCCGGTGATCCCGGTGATGGTGGTCGAAGATGCAGACCTGGCCGTTCCCCTGGCCCGGGCCCTGCTTACCGGTGGCGTGCGGGTTTTGGAGATCACCCTGCGCAGCGACGCGGCCGTGGAGGCGATCCGGCGGATCAGCCGGGAGGTCGAAGGCGCCCTGGTCGGCGCCGGCACGGTGGTCTCCGAGGCGGATCTTGCCACCGTGACCGGGGCCGGCGCTCTCTTTGCCATAAGCCCCGGCCTCACCCCGGCTCTGCTGGCGGCGGCCGCCGACGGCACCATTCCGTTGATCCCCGGTATCTCGACGGTCTCCGAGCTGATGCTCGGCATGGAGCGGGGCTATGGCCACTTCAAGTTCTTCCCGGCCGGGGCCGCCGGCGGCCCGGCCATGCTGCAGGCCATTGCCGGCCCGTTTCCCGACATTGTCTTCTGCCCCACCGGCGGCGTCTCGGCAGCCAACTATCGCGATTACCTCGCCCTGACCAACGTGGCCTGCGTGGGCGGATCCTGGCTGGCACCGGCTGATCTCGTCCGTGCCCGGGACTGGGCCGCCATCACCCGCATCGCAGCCAGGGCCGTGGCCGGGGCCGCCTGATGATCATTCCTGCCCCATATCCTGCAGAGCCCGGCGTGCCGGCTCGTCGATGGAACGGAGATGGATATCCTGCTGCGGGAAGGGGATCTCGATACCGGCGCTGCGGAATTCACTTTCGATCTCCT
>JALSNC010000172.1 GCA_026987195.1 Desulfobulbaceae bacterium
CACCCCGGTAAGCAGCTCGACACCGCACTCGGCGCAGGTGACGATATCGGCCCGGTACTCATCATGGCATTGCGGACAATATTTCAGTTCAGGATCGATATATAACTGCATCTCCCCTCCTCTTCCCGGCCTGCCGGCCCGGCGGCGCGGTGATGCCTGTTGTGCGGCAAAAAGTTCAGCAGCACGCCGTCGGCACGGGCGCGGCTACAGGATATATCTGCTCAGGTCCTCGTTTTCCGAAATATCGGCCAACTGGTTCCGTACATAGTCGGCGGTGACCGTGAACGTGGCACTGTCACGCTCCGGCGCGTCAAAGGATATCTCGTCCAGGACCCGCTCCATGATGGTATGCAGCCGCCGGGCGCCGATGTCCTCGGTCTTCTGGTTTACCTCCACCGCGATCCGCGCCATCTCGCGGATCGCCTCCTCCTCGAAGACAAGATCGATCCCCTCGGTGGCCATCAGGGCCGTGTACTGGCGGATCAGCGCGTTCTGCGGCTCGGTGAGGATCCGGAAGAACTCTTCCTCGCCCAGGGCATGGAGTTCCACCCGGATGGGGAAACGGCCCTGCAGCTCGGGCACCAGGTCCGAGGGCTTGCAGAGGTGAAAGGCACCTGAGGCGATGAACAGGATGTGATCGGTGCGGACCGGGCCATACTTGGTGGTCACGGTGGCGCCTTCAACAATGGGCAGCAGGTCCCGCTGCACCCCCTCCCGCGAGACCTCGGGCCCGCCTGGAGAGGTACCGCCGCGGGAGGCGATCTTGTCGATCTCGTCCAGGAAGATGATTCCTGACTGCTCGGTGCGGCGGATGGCCTTCTCGGTAACACTCTCCTTGTCCACCAGCCGTTCGGCTTCTTCCTTCTTCAGGATCTCCAGGGCCTCGGGCACCCGGACCTTGCGTTTCTGCTTCTTGCCTGGGAAAAAGCGGGAAAAGGCATCCTGCAGAGAGGACTGCATCTCCTCCAGGCCGGAGGCGGAAAAGACCTCCACCATGGGCGCCGATGGCCTGGCGGTGACCGCCATCTCCACCAGGCGATCATCAAGTTCGCCGCTCTGCAGCATGCGACGCAACTTCTCCCGGGTCTCCTGGAACGTCTCCCCGGTGCCGCCGGCCGTGGCGGGAACATCACTGTATCCCATTGAGATAACGTTTGAATCCGCTGAATGTTCCCTTACGGCCGACTGCTGGCTCGTCGAGGGCAGCAGCAGATCCAGAAGCCGTTCCTCGGCCATGGCATCGGCCTTCTCCCGCACCCGTTCCTCTTCCTCCTTTGTCACCATGTTGACCGCCAGCTGTGTCAGATCCCGGATCATGGACTCCACGTCCCTGCCCACATAGCCCACCTCGGTGAACTTGGAGGCCTCGACCTTGAGAAAGGGGGACTGGGCCAGGTGGGCGAGCCGGCGGGCAATCTCGGTCTTGCCGACGCCGGTGGGACCGATCATGATGATGTTCTTGGGCGCGATCTCCTCGCGCAGGGGCGGCTCCACCTGCTGCCGGCGCCAGCGGTTACGCAGGGCAATGGCCACGGAACGCTTGGCGTCCCCCTGGCCGACGATGTAGCGATCCAGCTCGGCCACGGTCTGCCGGGGGGTCAGCGAATTGATCTCTTTCATATCTTTTCGACAACGATATTATGGTTGGTATAGACACAGATGGATGCGGCGATCTCCATGGCGTTCCTGGCAATGGCCTCGGCATCCAGGTCGGTATGGGCCAGCAGGGCCGTAGCCGCGGCCTGGGCATAGGGGCCGCCCGAACCGATGGCCAGGATGCCGTCGTCGGCCTCGATGACATCGCCGGTCCCGGAAAGGAGCAGGGAATACCTGCTGTCAACGGCAATCAGCATGGCCTCCAGCCGGCGCAGAATCTTGTCGGTGCGCCAGTCCTTGGCCAGCTCCACGGCGGAGCGCATCAGGTTGCCGTTGTACTGCTCGAGCTTCTGTTCCAGCTTGTCGTAGAGGGTGAAGGCATCGGCAGTGGAACCGGCGAATCCGGTGATCACCTTGTCGTGGTACAGACGGCGCACCTTGCGGGCCCGGTGCTTGATGACCGTGGCGCCGAGGCTGACCTGGCCGTCACCGGCAACGACCACCTGCCCCCGGTGCCGGATGGCCAGGATGGTGGTTGATCTGGTTTTTTTCATCAAAACCTCTTATTACATTAAGATAGGATAAATACATAATCAAAAACATCATGCTCCAATGCCAACACGACACGGTTCCGTAAAAACTCCATACAAGATACCTGCGGCAGGCGCGGCCGCCACCGGGCTCAGCGATCCGGCTTTCCGGCGGCCCCTGCCTGCGGATGAGCCTGGTCATAGACCCGGTTCAGATGATCCATGTTGACATGGGTATACTTCTGTGTCGTGGACAGGCTCGCATGGCCGAGCAGTTCCTGGACCACGCGCAGATCGGCCCCCATCTCCAGCAGGTGGGTGGCAAAGGAGTGGCGCAGGGCGTGCGGCGTCACAACGGTGGCGATGCCGGCACGCTCGCCATACATCCGGACAAGCCGCTCG